>NZ_JBSFNO010000046.1:0-64052 GCF_053981095.1 Nocardia sp. NPDC003693 | reverse complement strand
TCGATGTCCTCGGGATCGACGATGACCTCGATGGTCGGGGAGTGGTCCAGCTCGCGGAGCTCGAGCGGGGTGAACTTGGCCTGCGCGGGACCGCGGCGCCCGAAGACGTGCACCTCCCGGGCCTTGTTGCCCACCAGGCCCGCGTGCACGTTCGGCGGAATCTCGGTCGGCAGCAACTCGTCACCGGTCTTGGCGAGCACGCGTGCGACGTCCAGCGCCACGTTGCCGACGCCGAGGACGGCGACCCTCGTAGCGTGCAGCGGCCATTCGCGCGGTACGTCCGGATGCCCGTCGTACCAGGAGACGAAGTCGGCGGCGCCGTAGGATCCCTCCAGGTCGATGCCCGGAATATCCAGTGCCCGGTCCGAATTCGCGCCGGTGGAGAAGATGACCGCGTCGTAGAACGAACGCAGATCGTCCAGGCTGATGTCGACGCCGTACTCGATGTTGCCGAGCAGTCGGACCTGCGGCTTGTCCAGGACCCTGTGCAGGGCGGTGATGATGCCCTTGATGCGCGGGTGGTCCGGTGCCACACCGTAGCGAATGAGCCCGAACGGCGCGGGCATGCGCTCGAACAGGTCGATGCTGACCTCGACGCCGGACTTCATGAGCGCGTCGGCCGCGTATATCCCCGCCGGTCCGGCGCCGATGATCGCGACGCGCGGCGTTCCGTCGAACGTGGTCACGGTTGGTACGCCCGCACATAGTCGGTATCCACGCCCAGATCACCGGTTTTCGCCGCTCCCCCGGGCGCTCCCAGTGGTTCGGGGTGACCGGGCAACGGCTCGCTGAAGAATCGGGTGTTCTCGGCGATGAACGCCTCCTGCTCCGCGGGCAGGTCCTCGGCCAGGTAGATGGCTTCGACCGGACAGACCGGTTCGCAGGCACCGCAGTCCACGCATTCGGTGGGATGGATATAGGCCATGCGACCGCCGGTGTAGATGCAGTCGACGGGGCATTCCTCCACGCAGGCCCGGTCCATGATGTCGACGCAGGCCGCGCCGATGACGAAAGTCATTGTCTCTCCTTATTTGTCGATGTCCGCGGCGAGTTCGAGTACGTCGTCGGCGGATTCGCCGAGTCCGGCCAGGATCTCGTAGCGCAGGCGTGCGAACTCGGGTTCGAAACGTGCGCCCGGGGCGCGGGGTTCGGCGATGGTGACAATGCGTTGCAGGCGGGCGGGCCGGTGGGTGAGCAGGACGATGCGATCGGCCAGCAGCAGAGCCTCGTCGACATCGTGGGTCACGAAGACGACGGTGGTGCGGTACTGCTGCCAGACCGAGATCAGCAGCCGCTGCATCTCGGCTCGGGTCTGCGCGTCCAGCGCGCCGAAGGGTTCGTCCATGAGCAGCACGCGCGGGCGAGTGGCCAGGGTACGGGCCAGTTGTACGCGCTGGCGCATACCGCCGGACAGAGCGATCGGCAGGTGGTCCGCGAAGTGCTCCAGCCCGACCTGGGCCAGCAACGCGAGCGCTTCGGCCTTCCGCGCCCGGCGCGGCACTCCGCGCAGCGCCAGCGCGAACTCGACGTTCTTGCGAGCGGTGCGCCACGGCAGCAGGGCGTCTTCCTGAAACATCATGGCGCACTGCTCGGCTCCGGCGCCGACGGCCCGGCCGTCGAGTTCGGCGGTGCCCGCCGCGGGCGCGAGCAGGCCCGAAAGCGCCCGCAGCAGCGTGGATTTCCCGCACCCGCTGGGACCGAGTATCACGACAATCTCACCCGGCTCGATACTCAGATCCACCTCGGCGACCGGATCGCCGCCGTAGGCGATCCGCAGATCGCGCAGCCGCACCGCGGCGCCCATCGCCGGCGCGCTCATCGGGCGGCCCTCGGCAGCCAGCGATTGACCCGGCGGCCGGTCAACTCGACCAGTGCGGAGGTCACCCAGCCGAGCGCGCCGATGGTGAGCATGCCCACCACAACGGCCGGATAGTCGAGCAGTCCGTACGCCTGCCAGGTGAAGTAGCCGATCCCGAACTGCCCGGAGATCATCTCCGCGCTGATCACGCAGATCCAGGCCACGCCCATGGCGACCGACAGCCCCGAGAAGATCCCGGGCAGCGCACCGGGCAACGCGATCCGGAAGAGAATGTCGAACCGGCGTGCGCCCAGCGTGGCCGCGGCCTCCTCCCAGACGCGGGGCAGTGCGTGCATGGCGTGAATCGTGCTGACCGCGACCGGGAAGAACGCGGCGAAGAAGGTGATGAAGACGATGCCTTGCTCGCCGGTGGGGAACAGCAGGATCGCGAGGGGCACCAGGGCGATCGCCGGGATGGGACGGGCGACCTCGATGATCGGCCGCAGCAGCCGGGCGGCCAGCGGCGAACGCCCGATCATCATCCCGGCCAGCACCCCGGCGACCGCGGCCAGGCCGAACCCCAGCAGGATGCGGCGCGTACTGGAGACGATATTGCGGTAGTATTCGGCCGCGCCCAGCTGAGTGCGGAACGCGTCGAGTACTTCCGCCGGGGTCGGGATCTTGTCGAAGCGCAGCCACAGCACGACCTGATTCGCGGTCAGCAGTTGCCACAGCAGCAGCAAACCCAGCAGCGGGACGGCGGTGACGATCGCGGATCGCAGTCTCGACAGCACGCGCAGATCGAGGTGGCGTTCGGTGCGACGCGGCCGGTGAGTACGAGACGGCGCCGTGATCGGTTGTGGGGCAAGTGTTTCGGTTGATGCGGTCATGTCGGGTCTCCTGGTCTCGAGCGCGGTGGGCCGATGCGGGGCTGTTCGCATCGGCCCGAGGTCAGCGGGCTCGCAGTGCCGCCTGATAGTCGAGGACGGCGCTACCCGGATGCGTGCTCACGTAGCGGTCGGCATCGGTCCGGACGGCGAAGGCGAGCAGGTTCTGCTCGGCGGGTGCGGCCGGATTCCGCACCCACACCGCGCTGGCGGCGAACAGCCGCAGCCCGGTGCCCGCGTCGGGCACGTACGCGACGCGGACCGGATCCGCGGATTGCGCGATCAGTTTCAGCAGGCAGGCCGGCGTGCGTGCGACCGAGGTCGTCGCCTTGCCGGTGAACCACACTTCCGACGCGGTCGCCTGGTCGGAAACCTCTCCCCCACAGGCGGAATCGACACCGGCCAGCTTGCTGGGCGGGGAGGTGTCGGCCTTGCGGGTCTCATAGTCCGCCCCGTAGAGCTCGCGGACATACCTGTCGTTGATGAACTGGCCGAGGTCCAGATCACCGAGCGCGCCGAGTCCCTTCAGGAAGGGCAGCAGCTTCCCGAGCGCGTCGACCAGCGGCGTCTTGAGGGTGGAGTCGAAGTGCACCGGACCGTTGGGCCCGTTGTAGAGGTAGACGACCTCCACCGGCAGGCCGGTCACCTCCGCTACCCGCTGCGCGGCCGCGAGGGGATCGCCGTTCAGGTAGTCGGCGGTCTCGCGCTGCGCCGCCAGGAAGGCCGCGACAACCTCCGGATGCCGTTCGCCGAAACGCTTGTTGGCGACCACCGCGTGCAACGTGGCGATGTTCGCGCTGCCGCCGTCGTAGAGCAATTTCGCTTTGCCCTGGAACACGAGTGATTGCGGCCAGGGCACGAATTGTGCGAGGGCCGCCGCTTGTCCGCCGGTCAGCGCGGACGCGCCCACCGGTGGATCCTGCCCGAGCAGTTTGACATCGTCCACCGCGAGCCCGGCGCCGGTCAGCCCGGTCGCGAGCATGCCGTGCGCCGCCGAGCCGATGCTCGTCGAGACCACCTGCCCACGGAGGTCGGCCAGCGTCGTGGCGGTCGAATCCATCGGTACCACCACTTGATTCAGAGAACCGCGCAGGTTGTAGCCGGTAACGGCGATCAGCTCGGAACGCACGTCCGCGTGGTCCCGGGTCTTCGACCCGTTCACCAGGATCGGCGCGTCACCCATCGAACCGATGTCGACCTGGCCGGCGAGCATGGCCGCGGTGACGGGCGGTCCGGAGGCGAAGTCCTTCCATTCGACCTTGTATTTCACGCCCGTGGCCGCACCGAGCGCGTCCAGTTCGGCTTCGAAGGTGCCGCGGTCACGCAACAGGGTGCCGGCGGTGACGGTGTTGATCGTCTTGGACTGGTAGCCGATGTTCACGACGACGGTCGAATCGTCATCGGAGCCGCAACCGGACAGCAGGGTTGCCGCCACTACCGCGCCGAGCAGCAGAGCGGGCGCACGCAGGAACCTCATCTCGATCACATCCCCGGGCTCAGCGCAGCAGATAGGGGATGTTGACGGTGACCGCGTCGACGGGGCAGCGAGCCGCGCACGGCCCGCAGTACCAGCATTCGTCGACGTGCATGTAGGCCTTGCCGGTGTCGGGATGGATCGCGAGCGAGTCGAGCGGGCACATGTCCACGCACAGGGTGCAGCCGACGATGCATTTGGCTTCGTCGACGCTGACCGGCACGTCGACGCGATTGTTTGCTTGAGCCATCAGGGTTCCTTTCGAGCGTTGGCTATTCCGATGCGGGCGAAGGCCCGGACATCGGCGTCCGGATCCTCGAGCACGGTGTGGAGGGCGTCGGTGACCTCACGGCGTTCTGCGATGTGTTCGGCGAGCCCGCGCACGACCGCCTTGCGGACATCGAGGTTCTCGTCACTGATCGCCGAGATCAGTTGCACGGCAGCGAATTCCGGAGCAGCGACGGCGAGTGCGATAGCCGCGCCCTGGCGCACCTGCCAGGCCTGGTCGGAGAGCGCGGACGCGGCGGCGGCAGACGCGGCAGCATCGACACCCGTGCGCGCCAGTCCGGTCAGAGCCGCCGCGCGCACCAGCGGATCAGGGTCGGTGGCCAGACCCAGCAGGGTCGCCGCGCCACGCGGATCGCCGAGCGCGGCCACTCCCCGGGCCACCGCGATGCGCACCAGCGGATCGGAATCCGCTGCGGCATCACCTAATTCGGGAAGGGCGTCGAGCGAGGTCAAGCCGCCGACGACGGCACGGCGCACGCTCACCTCCGGATCGGCGAGCAGTGCGGTGAGTTCGGTCAGGTGCGCGCGGCGATGCCGCCAGAGCGCTTCCACGGCCGCGGCGCGGACCTCCGACTCGGCGGCCGCTGTACACGTGCGCAGGATCGCCTCGAACTGTGGTCCCGGGACCAGTACTTCGACCAGTTCGGTGAGGAAGCCGACGGCCGTGGCACGCACCGCGGCATCCGGATCGGCCAGGCCGCCCGCGATCAGCGGCGCGGCGGCCACCCAATCCTCGGTGGTCTCGCTGAGCACCGAGAGCGCGACGCGGCGCACCTCGGGGTCCGGATCGGCCAGATAGGGCCGCAGTTCGTCCACCTCGGGGCACTCGTCCGCGAGTTCCATGAGTTCCAGCAATCGCGTGCTCATCGCGCGCTCCCGGTGTGCGCGGCGACCGCCTCGGCGCCCGGCGGCTGAACCGGGTTGGACCATTCCGGGCCGAGCGGCGGCGCGAGTTCGTCGGGGACACCGTCGGGTCGCACGAATCCGGGGACGGGAACGATGTACGGGGCGACCGGCCGGGTGCGGAATGCCATCGCGCCCCGATCATCACGATAGAGGTTGAGGTGACAGAACCACTCCGCGTCGTCGCGGGCCGGCCAGTCGGCGCGCTGATGATAGAGACCCCAGCGACTTTCGGTGCGGCGCAGCGAAGCCCGAGCCGCCATCTCGGCGCAATCGCGGATGAAGGTGACTTCGGCACAGCGCATCAACTCGTGGGGGGTGTGCGCGCCCATACGGTCGATGTCACCGCGCATGCGCTCGAACGCCTCGACCCCGAGCGACAGGTAGCTCTGCGCTTTGGGCGGTTGCAGGTAGTCGTTGACGAAGCGCCGTAGTTTGTATTCCACCTGCTGCTGCGGGGGGCCGTCGGGATTGCCGAGCGGCCGGTAGATCAACTCGTGCGCGGCCGCGATCTGGTCGGCGGGCAGCGCGGGCCTGGGTGCTCCGGTGGCGAATCCGGCCGCGTGCTCACCGGCGATGTCGCCGTACACGAACGCGCCGATCATGTAGTTGTGCGGCACCAGCGCCATGTCCCCCGCCGCGTACAGGCCGGGCACCGTGGTCGCCGCGTGCTCGTCCACCCACACACCGGACGCGGAATGTCCACTGCACAAACCGATCTCGGAGATGTGCATCTCGATATCGCTGGTGCGGTAGTCCGTGCCGCG
The DNA here is from genome assembly GCF_053981095.1 of Nocardia sp. NPDC003693. NCBI lineage: Bacteria > Bacillati > Actinomycetota > Actinomycetes > Mycobacteriales > Nocardiaceae > Nocardia > Nocardia sp. NPDC003693. The sequence continues at coordinate 57,935 of NZ_JBSFNO010000046.1, read as the reverse complement.
CCCGGCGTGGAAGGTGCCGCGGGTGGGGCGTTCGGTGGTGTGCAGGATGCCCTCGATCTCACTGATGGTGGCATCGGGCAGATGGCTGAGCTTGAGATAGATCGGGCCGCGAGCGCTGTCGAGTTCCCGCTTCACCTCGGCCATCATCTGACCGGACCAGTAGTCACAGTCCACGAACCGATTGCCCTCGGCGTTGACCTGGTAACCACCGAACGGATTGGCGACATACGCGCACGCCGGTCCGTTGTAGTCCTTGATGAGCGGGTTGATCTGGAAGCATTCGATGCCCGACAGTTCGGCCCCGGCGTGATAGGCCATGGCGTAGCCGTCCCCCGCGTTGGTGGGGTTCTCGTAGGTCCCGTACAGGTAACCGGAGGCAGGCAGACCGAGTCGTCCGCACGCCCCCGCGGCAAGGATCACCGCGCCCGCCGAAATGGTCACGAACTCCCCGGTGCGCGTGTCGAATCCGACCGCGCCGACCGCGACACCATCGACGGTGAGCACACGCACCGGCATCACGCGATTGGTGATGGTGACCTTCGAGCGCACGTCCCGCGCGCGCAGGGTGCGGTACAGCACCTTCTTGACGTCGCGCCCCTCCGGCATCGGCAGGACGTAGCTGCCGGACCGATGCACCTTGCGGACCGCGTAGTCGTTGTGCTCGTCCTTCTCGAACTTGACCCCGTAGCTCTCCAGCCGCTGGACCATCTCGAAGCCCCGGGTCGCGGTCTCGAAGACGGTGCGCTGATTGACGATTCCGTCGTTCGCCACGGTGATGTCGGCGACGTAGTCCTGCGGGTTGGCCTTGCCGGGAATCACGGCGTTGTTCACACCGTCCATGCCCATCGCCAGCGCGCCCGAATGGCGGACGTGCGCCTTCTCCAGCAACAGCACGCTCGCACCGTTGCGTGCCGCGGTCAGCGCGGCCATCGTGCCGGCCGTACCACCACCGACCACGAGGACATCGCAACTCAACTCCCGGCCGCCGGCGACCGGTGGGGTTTCCATTGTCATGGTTCTTCAGCCTCTTTCGGTCGGTTCGGTCGTGCCCCGATTCGGGATGACCGGGGTGCGGTGCAGGCGTCCGGACAGGGAGAATCGGTCGCCGCGGAAACGCAGGTACTCGAGATCGACGGGCCGGCCGGAATCGGTGTGCGTGAGTCTTTCCAGCAGCAGCAGTGGGGAGCCGGTGCGGATCGCCAGCAGATCGGCCACGGTGCGGTCGGCGGTCACCGCTTCGATCGCGACCGCGGCCGAACCCAGCGGCAGTCCCAATTCGGTTTCCACCAGACCGAAGACATCGCGCCCGGCCAGATCCATACTCAGCAGCGGCGTTCCGATGTCGGCCGGGAGGTAACTCGCGTCGAGCGAGAGCGGTTCGCCGTCGAGGTGCCGGACGCGTTCGAGCGCGACCACCGGCGTGCCTGGTTCCAGTTCCAGCCGTTCGGCCACGATCGGAGTCGCCGGGACGATCTCGGCCAGCAGCACCAGGTTCGTGATGCGAGAGCTGCCGGTCTCGAAGCTCTCGGCGAGTCCGCGCAGTCGATCCAAACCCTGCACCGTGGTGGTGGCGACCACGAAGGTCCCCGCGCCCGGCACCCGATCGATCAGACCCTCGTCGCGCAGCAGCGCCAGCGCGTCGCGCACGATATTGCGGCTGGTTCCGAAGTCGGCGGCCAGTTGGGATTCCGCGGGCAGTGGCCGATCACCGTAGACACCGCTGCGAATTCGGGCCCGGAGAATATCGCGAACCCGGCGTGCCGGAGCGCTGCGCCGACCGCCCGCGCCTTCCGCCCATGCGGTCTGCCGCGAATGTTCTCTGCCTGTCATGCGGACCATGCTCCGAAGCGCGCATTACATCGAACGTTTCGAGCAATTACCGGTCAGTTACGCCACTTACGCCGCCGTGAATATCCGCTCTACCTGCGAATATCTCGCGGTCCGGCCGAGTATTTCCAGCCGCGGTGCCGGACAGGGCCACGCGTGCCCGGCGACTTCGCCCGCCGCCGAAACAATGGTGTTCAGCGCGCGGCTTCGATGCGGGAGGCACATGTCACGAGCACCCCGGCCGCACCGTCGGGGGGTGCGCCGCGGCGCCAGATCGCCCGGAACTCGCGGGTCAGTCGTGCGCCGCCGGCCAGCGGAATCTCGTGGATCACGCCGGCGCGCAGATCTGATTCCGCGACGAGTCTGCTCAGCACGGCCGGAGCCACGCCGGCCCGCACCGCCGCGAGAATGGCCGCGGCCGAGCCGAGTTCGGCGGCGGGCACGGTGGGTGCTCCGAACGCAGTGAGCGCCTCCCACACCGTGTCGCGCGTACCGGATCCGGGTTCTCGCCACAGCAACGCGGTGCGCGCCAGTTCGGCCAGCGACAGCGACCGGCCGCGTGTGGTCCACGCATGACCCGCACCGACGACGACAACCAGCTCGTCCGCGCCCAGCTCACGGCCGGCCAAGCCGTCCGGCAGATGCGGGCCCTCCACGAAGCCCACATCCGCGACCCCGCTGCGCACGAGTTCGGCTACCTGGCAGGAGTTCTCGACCTCGAGCGTCACGCCGACCAGGGGGCGAAGCCCGCGCAGCGCCGCCAGCCAATGCGGAATTCGGTGGTCGGCAATCGTTTTCGACGCGGCGATACGGAGACGGGATGTCCCCGCACCGCGCTGTTCAGCGGTGTCGGCCACCAGGGCGGCAGCGGCCGCGAGCACCGTCAGCGCGTGGGGGAGGACGGTCCGCCCGGCGCCGGTCAGCACCGAGCCGTTGGGCCCACGCTCGAGCAGATGCAATCCCAGCCGACGTTCGAGAGCACTGATCCGCATGCTCGCGGCGGGCTGGCTGATGCCGTGCCGGCGCGCGGCGGCGCCGAGACTGCCCAGCTCGGCCACCGACACCAGCAGATCCAACGACTCCAGGTCAGGGGTTCCAGGGGGCAGCGGCATACCGCTCGATTATCGCGACGCCGGTCGATCGCGCCACTCGAGAGTCCACCGCGACCATCGGGGCGGGAAGTAAACCGCCGAACGCCGGCGCGGTGCAAACCGGAGCTTATGAGTTCGTCCGCGATCGGTGGCTACTCAGCGGTCCGGGCCACGGCGACAGTGCGAGGATGCGTAATATATTGCCGGGCTTGATACTTGCCGCCGCTCTCGCCACCCTGGCGCTGATCCTCGGCCATTTCCTGCCGGTAGTCGGCGCACCCGTCCTGGGACTCTGCGCCGGTGCGCTCGTCGCAGCCGTCGGTGGCACAGCCCCACACGGTGACAGCCGGTTCGGCCCGGGGCTGGCTTTCGCGCGGCAGCGCCTCCTGCAGGCCGCCATCGTGCTCCTGGGTCTGGGGCTACCGGTCGGCACCGTTCTCACGGTCGGCCATCGCACGGCCGCGGTGCTGTTCGGAACCCTGGCGATCGGCGCCGTCAGCGCGTTCGCGGTCGGCAGACTGCTGGCGCTGGACCGGGAATCCGCCATCCTGGTCGCCGTCGGCACCACCATCTGCGGCGCATCGGCCATCGCGGCGGCCACCGCGGTACTGCGACCGCGCCGCGAGACGGTCGGCTACGCGCTGGCGACGATCTTCGTCTTCAATGTCGCGGGTGTACTCGTGTTTCCGCCGCTGGGCCGCCTGCTCGGCATGTCCGACGAAGCCTTCGGGCTGTGGGCGGGAACCGCGATCAACGACACCTCGTCGGTCCTGGCCGCCGGAGCCGTCTTCAGCACGGCCGCAGCGCATTTCGCAGTCATCGTCAAACTGGTCCGCAGTCTGATGATCGTGCCCATGTGCCTCGGACTGCACTGGGCTCGGCGCCGCGCGGATTCGACCGATTCGAAGCGCGACCTGCTCCGGATCATCCCGGCGTTCGTCGTGCTCTTTCTGGCCGCGTCCGCCGTGGCCGCCACCGGCGCGATCCCGACCAGCTGGCACGCGGCAATCACCACGACCAGCGCCTGGCTCATAGCCGCGGCCATGGCCGGAATCGGCACCGCCCTCACAGGGGATCAGCTCCGCCGGGCCGGAACACGCCCGTTGCTGTTCGGCGGCATCCTCGCCGTACTCCTCGCGGCGGGCAGCCTCGGTCTGCAAACGGCATGGGGGTGGCGCTGAGCGGCAGCCCACCGACAACATCACGCAACCATAGGAAACCCCAGGTAGGCGGCGTGTTAAATGCCGGAAATGCCCGTTGCAGCTACGATCGGGAAATGCGGTCCATCTGGAAGGGCTCCATCGCGTTCGGGTTGGTCAACGTCCCGGTCAAGGTTTATACCGCCACCGAGGACCACGACATCAAATTTCATCAGGTCCACGCCGCCGACGGGGGGCGCATTCGCTACGAGCGGTTGTGCACCATCGACGGGCAGCCCGTGCAGTACGCCGATATCGACAAGGCGTACGAATCGCCGGACGGGGACCGGGTGATCCTGACCGACGAGGATTTCTCCAAGCTGCCCGCCGCGGAGAAGCACGAGATTCCGGTCCTGCAATTCGTGCCGTCCGAACAGATAGACCCGATTCTGTTCGACAAGAGCTATTACCTCGAACCCGATTCGACCACGCCGAAAGCGTATGTCCTGCTCGCCAAGACGCTCGAGCAGACCGACAGGCTCGCGCTGGTGCACTTCACGCTCCGGCAGAAGACCCGGCTGGGGGCGCTGCGGGTGCGGGACGGGGTGCTGGTGCTGCAGACCATGCTGTGGCCGGACGAGGTGCGGTCGGTGGCGTTCGAGAAGCTGGACGGGGTGGCCGCGCCCAAGGCGCAGGAATTGAAAATGGCCGAGACCCTGGTCGATACGCTCTCTGATGATTTCGACCCGAGCCTGTACGTGGACGAATACCAGATCGAATTGAAGAAACTGCTCGACGAGGCGATTGCCAGCGGCAGCAGCAAGGTCACCCGCGCGCCCGAGGCCGCCGCACCCGAAATAGACGCCGAGGTCGTGGATCTGGTCGCCGCGCTGCAGCGCAGTCTGGAAGCGTCCGGCCGCGGCGGAGCGACGAAAGCGGCGCCCGCCAAGGCCGCGAAATCGGCGTCGAAATCCACGACCCCGGCCAAAAAGACCGCCGCCAAGAAGACGACCGCGAAGAAAGCGCCGAGCAAACAAACCCGCAAAGGCGCGTGAGCACGGCGGACGGGTCACCGGAGCCCGGAACTGGCAAACTGGCGGCTATGGAACCCGCCATAGCCATCGTGCCCATGGGGCTCGGCCATCTCCGCCAGGTCCTGGATCTGGGCTACGAGGTGTTCGACACCAACACCAAGCCCTACACGTCCTGGTCGCTCACCTCGGTGGCCGAACACCTGGACAGCCCGAGCCGCTCGTGCTGGGTGGCGGTGGATTCCGATCGCGTGGTGGGATTCGTGCTCGGCTCCATGGAGTTCGAGCTCCGCGACGACTGGGCATACCTGGAGTGGATCGCGGTCGCACCCGACATGCAGGGCCGCGGCATCGCGGGCCGGTTGATGAACGCGTGCTGCGAGACCCTGTTCAACAGCGGCGCGCGGCGCATCGTCACCGACGTCGAGAACCACAACACCGCCTCGGCCTCGCTCATGAAGCGCAACGGCTTCACCGAGGGCACCACCGTGACCCTGTTCGTGCGACCCAATCCCGCACCGGGTTTCGAGGACTCCCCCGCCGAGGGTGACAGCGAGCAGATCACCCTGACCCCCGGCACCAAACGCGAACTCATCCGCAAGGGCCGCATCGCCGGCGAGGGCGGACGGGCGCGCATTCCGCGCTGACCCCGCGGCGGCGAAGTTGTCGGACCCCGCCGCTACGGTGTCGGCCATGACCGACAGCACCATGGACGCCATCAACGCAGCCGTCATCCTCGGCCGGACGGGCGAGCCCGCGCGGGCGCGCGAACAGCTTGCCGCGCTCTGGGATTCGGTCGGGGCGGACGGCGACGCGCTGCACCGGGTCACCATCGGGCATTTCCTGGCCGATCTGCACGAGCATCCGGCCGACGCGCTCACCTGGGACGTGCGCGCCCTGGACGCCGCGGACGCGCTCACCGACGCGCGAGCGCGCGAGCATCATTCGACGCTGCAGGTCAGCGGGTTCTATCCGTCGCTGCACCTGAATCTGGCCGACAACTACCGGCGCCTCGGCGCGTTCGACACCGCGCGCCGGCACCTGGCCGCCGCCCGGGAGCGCCTGGATGTGCTCGACGACGACGGCTACGGTTCGGTGGTGCGCGCCGGGGTGGAGAACGTCTCGCGCGCCCTGGCCGAAGAGTCCACCGAACGGCTGCCCACGCACTGAATCAGTAGCGCGCCCAGGGGTTTTCGCGCCATCTGTCCGGAACGTGCCCGGATAAGACAAATGTGCGCCGCACCGGACGAATCCGGTACGGCGCACATCAGGTTCGGACCGTGATCAGCGCGCGTTATCGGTGCACGCCGACAGGATCACCTTGGCCGCCCGCGGCGAGGACGAGCCGAGGTCCGGGAACTGCGGGGCGCTGTTGCCCAGCACGTCCGTGGCACTCTTCTCGGCCTCGGCCTTGGTCGGCGCCCACGCCCAGCCGAAGCGGGTGTCGGCGCCCTGCGACACCGCACCGCAGGCATTGGCGAAGCGAACGACCGACTCGCAGTCGCTCTGGCCGCACTTGGCGATGGCGGCGTTCTCCGCGGCGCCGTAGCTGCCGTAGTTCACCGCGTACGCCACGTTTCCGGTGCTCCGCGACAGCGCGAGCGCCCCGTAGAGGTCACCGGCAGTCGCGGTGAACACCGGCTCTTCTCCCGCCGCCGAGGCGGGACCTGCGGCCATGGCACCCATCGCCGCCATCGACATGATCGCGAGGCCCATTCCGGCCTTGCGCAGCAACGACATTCGATACTCCCCGTCATGAATTTGTCAGAACGGGTCGAATTCTTGTCGAGCGCCGAACCAATGTCCAATTGGAACTGGACAGTCTCCAACTTTTGGAGGATTTCCGGTTCCGGCATTGCCCGACCGGCGAACTGCACACCGACCCGGGGAAATCGTCTCAGACGCGACGCATAACCGAGACGACTTTGCCGAGTACGGTGGCCTCGTCGCCGTCGATCACACTGTAAGCGGGGTTGCGCGGCTCCAGGTACACGTGGCCGTTGCTGCGGCGATACACCTTCACCGTGGCCTCGCCGTCGATCATGGCCGCGACGATCTCACCGGAATGCGCTTCGCTCTCCTGGCGAATGATCACGATGTCGCCGTCGCAGATCGCGGCGTCGATCATGGAGTCACCGCGCACGCGGAGTCCGAATACGGTGCCGCGACCCACCAATTCTCGGGGCAGCGAGAGAATGTCGTCGGTGTGCTGTTCGGCGAGGATGGGGGCGCCGGCCGCGATATCGCCGACCACCGGAACCGACACCGTATTCTCCGGCTGCGTCCGGCCGGGCGCGGAGTTCAGGAACAATCGCACATCCATGGGCCGGGTGACCGATTCACTGCGGGTCAGGAATCCGCGATCCTCCAGCGCCTTCAGATGCCTGGACACCGAGGACCCCGACCGCAGGCCCACCGCGTCGCCGAGTTCGCGGGTGCTGGGCGAATACCCGTGCCGCTGTACCCAATCCCGGATGGCGGCCAGAATCTGCTGCTGGCGCGGGTGCAGGGTGGAGGTGTCGAGATGCTCGAATCCATCGAAGTCGTCGTATCCGGTCACCCGCGCATCCTACGGCGCGAGGGCCCGGTTCCCCGATCCCGGCGGGTTCGGTCCCCCGTGTGTCGAGCGCGTGGACTAGTTTGGTCCGCGTGAGTTGCGAATTCATCGTCCTACCGGCCGATTCCGTCGCCGCGCCGCACGAGGTCACCGGCTACCTGGAATCCCGACTCGGAACGCCCGCCGCGGTCAGCCTAGGTCTGATCCTGGCCGACCTGTGGCGCTGGAACACCGAGATCCCCGTGTGGAACGGCCGCATCATTCTCGAACCCGCGGGTGACTGCATCCGGATCTCGGTGCCCGAGCACGCGGCCTGGCGCGCGCTGCTGTGGATCGAGGAGCTCATCGCCGACACCGGTTTCGCGCTCTACGATCCGACCGACGGCACCCTGGAACAGGCCGAACCACGCAAACTGCGGGTGAATCTCGGCGGCGCGCGCTACTTCCGGACCCTCACGCCGCGGCAATTGCGTTCCTGGATACCGCAATTGCACCTGTTGACCACGAAGCCGTTCCTGATCGTGGACGAACCCGGCAACGAGGGCACCTTCATCCAGACCTACCGGGAAGCCCCCGACGAGTACATCCTGGAATACCGCGACGGCGACATGGTCACCACCAGCGTGCAGGATCCGCTCCTGGTGGCGCGGCTGATGTGGGACTGGGTCAACGACCGGCACGACGCGCTGAACGAACTGCACTGGGAACCGGTGTCCTGACCCGGTTCCCGGGGGCGGTCAGTAGTAGAAGCACACGAGCCCGGTGCCCTTGTCCTGACACACGCGCAGCCATTCGACCAGATCGGCGACCGACGCCCGCACGGTGTCGTCGGCCAGCCGATCGAGGTCGGCGTCGGCGAATATCTCTGCCAGGGAGGTGATCTCGCGGTTGTCGAGGTACCCGATGCTCGGGAAGTCCTCGATCTCGGGCAGGTTCACCGGCGATCCGCTCAACACCAGTTCGGACGGGTCGAAGTCGACCCCGATCTCGGCCAGCGCGTTCTGCACCAGCGCGAAGTACCCGAATCGCATTCCGGCCCAGTGCGCGTTGTTCAGCTGGCTGCCGCTGTGCCGGCACAGCGCCTCGAGCGCGTGCCCGTACGAGGGCCCGAAGTCCCGGTGCATGGGCTCCCCCCGCAGCAGCTGCCGGATGACGTCCCCGGGCCCGAGCCCGACGTCCTCGGCCTCGTCGAGCCGCTCGAGCACGGCGGCGGGCGCCGAGCGCACGATGTCGTCGACGAACTCCTGGCCATAGGACCCGATCAGCCGAAGACCTTCCAGGTCAACGGCATACGGGCTGACAACGTAGGACACGATTCCCCTTCCGGCACGCGGTCGGGCACACACTAACAGCCCCGCCCGCGCGGTGGGTCGCCCGGCAGCCGGATCCGCTCAGCCCAGCAGGTGGGGCAGGCCCGCACGGTAGCGCTGGGCATCGAGCTGTTTGAAAGGCTCGAAGATCGGCGGGGCGAACAGGGGGAAGATCGAGGCCCGGGGAGCGTTGTCGGCGGCGGCGTCCAGGACGGCGTTGGCGGCGGTGCGGCCGGACTCGTTGGCGCCCTCCATCGTCGCCAGATCGATGTGGGTGCGGACGTGGTCGCCGGCGAAGAAGAGGTTCTCCACCGCGCAGTGGGAGGTGGGGCGGTGATCATAGGAGCCGGCCGTGTTCACCAGCAGCGGGGTGTCGTTCACGGCTGCGCCGCCGTCCCAGTGCACGCCGGGATCCAGGAACCAGGAGTGGATGTCCTCGTCGCGCAGCCAGTCGGTCCCGGTATTGAGCCACGCCTTCAGCTGGGCCCACACCTCCTGCGCCACTTCGTCTTTCGTGCACTGCTTCGCGGTCTTGCCGAACAGGATCCCGGGGGTGTCCCAGTCCGAGACGTCGACCGAGAGGCACTCGCGGACCGTCCCGTCGCCGTAGCGCGCGGCGAAGTCGCCCACCCACATCGGCGCCTGGCGCAGGGCGGTCAGCGCCCAGGGTGAGCCGAGCGCGGCGACGTGTCCCTCGGGGAGTTCGGTCGGCGTGGTGAGGTAGTACTGGATGCCGACCATCCAGTCGACCTCGAGGTTCCGCATACCCGCCAGGCTCGGATCGGCGTTCAGGATCGCGTCGTTCAGCAGCGGCACCGTGCGTTCGACCGGCATCGCGCACACGTACCAGTCCGCCTCCACCCGGCCCACGCCGGCGACGGTCGCGCCGCTGATCCGGCCGCCGTCCAGGTGCAGCCCGGTCGCCTTGGCCCCCATGACGAATCGCACACCGCGCCCGCGCAGGTGGTCCACCCACGGATCGATCCACGCCTCGTTGGTGGGCCGGTTCAGGATGCGGTCGACCCCGCCCTGGTAGCCGGGCACCAGGCCGGTGCCGGCCAGCACCAGCGCCTCACCGATCGTGCCGATGGTGCGCGCGGAACTGCGATGCGGCTTGGCCGCCACGGTGATTCGGGTGAGCGCGTTCACCAGATACTCGCGGTAGGCGGTCGATTTGCCGTTCGCCTGCATCACGTCGGTCCAGGACCGGTACTCCCACTCGCCGAACCGGCGTTCGGTGGAACTGGTGAACCAGCGCATCATCTGCTGGGTGAAGAACGCCAGTTCGGTGGGCGGCAACTGCGGGATGAAGCCCACCGCCCCGGAGATGGTCGACTGGATCACCTCCGGGGTCAGCTGGGCGAGCCCGCCCGGCTCCACCGGCAGCACGATGGGCGGCAGATTCGGGAATCCGGCCGTGGTCGCCTCCACCCGCACCAGATTGTCGGCAACGCCACGCGGGTTGCCTGGGAACGGAATTCGGCTCATGGTCTCCGGAATGTGCTGATAGCAGCCGGGGAAGAAGCGGAACCCGTGCTCACCGGGCAGGTCCGCGCGCCCGCCCGCCGCGGTGCCCGGCACCGGCATGCTGCGGGCCTTGCCGCCCAGCGCGAGCGGTTCGTAGACGGTGACCTCGTAGCCGCGGTCGATGAGTTCGTGGGCGGTGGTCAGCCCCGAGACGCCGCCGCCGAAGACCGCGACCGACCGGCCGGCGGCGTGTGCTCGCACCGGACCGATGGCGGGCAGGGTGACCGCGGCGGCCGCCAAAGCGGTGCCGCGCAGCATGTTTCGTCGGGAGATGGCGGTGACGGGCGCATCGGGTCGGGGGTTCACGGATCACTCCTGGGTACGTGGGATGGACGGGCGCGGAGGGTGGGTGGAGACGGTGCGAGCGGATGACTGTGGAGCCGTCGCGGGCGGATCGAGCCGCGGGTCTGGGCGGCGAGGTGACCGTGGAGACGGCCGAGGGGGGACGGGCGAGGTGCGTACCGCCGCCGGGTGGCGATGGGCGGTACCGGGAGTGGCGGGCGGTGGAGTGGGCGAACAGCGATGGGCGGTTGCGGACCGGCGGCTACGGACGGGTGGCGGAGGAGGTGGCGAGAGCCGGTGCGGGGCGGCGACTGCGGGCAGGTGATGGAATGGGTGGGAACGATCAGCCGGTGCGGGCGGCGACCGCGGCGCGGCTCACACGGGGCGTCGTCGCGGATGCGGCGATCTGCCGGACCTGGACCCGGCCGAATCAGCTCGCCGCGACGATCGCGGTATCCGGCCACGCGGGGAGCGGCGGCAGGCCGTCGCGGCGGGCGCGCAGGCGCTGGTGGTGTTCGGTGGCGGTGTCGAGCAGTTCACGCACCAGGGTGTGCGCCACCGGAACCGGCGCGTGCCTGCGGACGGCCCGCGCGGCCAGTTGCGCCGAAACCCGCAGCGGCAGCATCTGTTCCGGCGACCGCATGCGGGTCATGACTTCGAGCACCCGGGCGGCCAGGCCCGGGTCGGCGTCCGCGGCGCGATACAGTTCCACCTCCAGCGGGGTCATGGCCGCGCCGCGCGCGAGCCGGTTGGTCCACTGGTAGATGGGCAGGCATTCCAGCTCGCGCTGCCGTTCCCAATCCAGCAGCGCGGCGTCCAGCGCGGCGGGGTCGTCCAGCACCGGGGCAGCGGCGCGGGCGAGCAGGCGGCCGTAGCGCAGCGCGTCCCGGATCCCCTGCGCGGTGATGGGATCCTTGAAATGCCCGGCGTCTCCCGGCAGCGCCCAGCCCGGGCCCGAGGAGCGCCGGAAGTAGGAGACCAGGTCGAACGCGGTGCGCACCCGGCCCGCGAGCGTGCAATCACGCAGGCGCTCAGCGAGTTCCGGGATCTCGCCGATGAAGCGGCGGTACAGCGCTTCGGCGGTGCGCGGGCTGCGTTCGGCGCGTTCGACCGGCGGCTGGATCAGGCACAGCACCAGATCGCCGTCGCACGGAAACGCGGTGCCGAGCAGATCGCCGCTGCGCCACTGTGCCGCGACATGGCGTTGGCCCGGATGCGCGTCGTGCCAGTAGCCGAAGTAGCAGGCGCGACCGCTGGCGGCCTCCCGGTAGGGCGCGGTGGCCCCGACGAGTTTCGCGACGGTGCTGCGGCGGCCGTCCGCGCCGACGACCAGGGGCGCGCGTACCTCGGCGACCACACCGGCGCGATCGGTGTAGCGCACACCCGCTATTCGGTCCCGCTCGCGGATCAACTCGGTGACCAGCGCGCCCTCGCGCAGGTCCGCGCCGTGCTCACGGGCCGTGGCCACCAGCGCCGCGTCCAGGCCCGAACGCCGCACGCAGAGTGCGTAGTCCACGCCGTCGACGGCCGCGAACTCGGTGCGGACCGCGTAGCCCGCGCCGCCGGCGAACGCGGTACCGAGCCGGGGTGCGCCGAGTTCCAGGACCCGGTCGAGCGCACCGAGCGCGTCGAGTTCGGCCACGCCGGTGGGCCAGAGCAGATGCGTGGACAGGGTATCGGAGGGGAACCGGCCGCTGTCCAGAGCGATGACATGTCTTCCCGCGCGGGCGAATTCGACGGCGGCCGCGGTTCCCGCGCACCGTGTTCCGACTATGACGACTTCGGCGAATTCGGTGCGCATCGAAACTCCCACTCGAGGGACAGAGTGTTCGGACACTGTGTCTCACATGAGAGGGTGAGATGAAAATCGTCTCTTGTCAATACTTTTCACTCCGACTCGGCGTGTCGCCCGCGTTGCGGCACAATGGCCCCATGACTCCCCCATCGCACCGTCACCGCAGTGCCGCGCTCGGGGAGCCCGCATGCCCTCGCTGACCCGCGTCGCGCGCACCGGGCGCGCACAGCGCGACGAGCGCCGCGAAGCCGTGGAACGCCGCGTGCTGGCGGCGGTGGACGAACTGCTCGGCGGCGGAGCGACTTTCACCGAACTGGCGGTCCAGCGCATCGCCTCCGAAGCCGACATCGCCCGCTCGACCTTCTACCGATACTTCCCGGACAAGAGTCAGCTACTGATCCGCATGGCCGAACTCGCCACCGACGACCAGTTCAGCGCGGCCGAACAGTGGTGGTCCAGCAGTCACGCCGACGGCGAGGCCGGCGTCGTGCACGCCATGCGCCTGATGATCGCGGGCTCGCGCCCGCACGCCCAGCTGCTGCGGGCACTCTCGGAGGTCTCGGCCTACGACCCCGACGTCGGCCAGTACTGGCGCGGCCGCGTCGGCTCGTTCGTCGCCCTGGTCTGCCAACGCCTGCACACCGACCAGTCCGCGGGCCGCCTCCCCGCCCGCGTCGACATCACCGCGACCGCGATCGTGCTGACCTGCATGGTCGAACGCTCCATCGACTTCCTGCTCGGCACCGACGCGGTGGACGACGAGCAAATGGCCCGCTCACTGGGCCGCGCGATCTGGCTGACGATCTACGGCGACGCCTGATCTCACCCGGCGTCAGCACCTCCGCAACGCCCCGGCCTGCGCTTGCCGCAGGAATCGCACCACCGGTATTGCCGCAACAACTGTGGCCCCGCCGAATTCGGCGGGGCCACAGTTGTTGGTGGAACCGGACGGCGTCTACACCGTGAACCCGAGGGCTCGCAGCTGCTCGCGGCCGTCCTCGGTGATCTTGTCCGGGCCCCACGGCGGCATCCAGACCCAGTTGATCTGCAGGTCCTCGACCAGGCCGCTGCGGACCAGGGCGTTGCGGGACTGATCCTCGATCACGTCGGTCAGCGGGCACGCCGGGGACGTCAGGGTCATGTCCAGCTTGCAGATGCCGTCGGTGACCTTCATGCCGTAGACCAGGCCCAGATCGACGACGTTGATCCCGAGTTCGGGGTCGACCACGTCGCGCATGGCCTCCTCGAGATCCTCGAGGAACTTGATCTCTTCCTCGGTCAGCTCGGCTTCGGGCTCGGTGGCCTCGACCGCGGCGGAATCCGACTGGGCGGCAGTCACTTCGGCGGCCGGATCGGCCGGGGCGGGCGTGGTGTCACTCATCGTTCTTCTTCTCCCCGTTCGACATCGACGGTTTGGTCTCCTCGACGGAGGCGATCTGCACGACCGCGTCCTTGAACGCCATCCAGCCCAGCAGCGCGCACTTCACGCGCGCCGGGTACTTGGCCACACCGGCGAAGGCGATGCCGTCGCCGATCACATCCTCGTCACCGTCCAGGGTGCCGCGGCTGGTGATCATCTCGTTGAACGATTCGACCACCTTCAGCGCCTGCTGCACGGGCAGGCCGATCACCTGATCGGCCAGCACCGAGGTCGACGCCTGACTGATCGAGCAGCCCTGACCGTCGTAGGAGACGTCCTTGACGTCATCGTTCTCGTCCAGGTGCACACGCAGCGTGATCTCGTCACCGCAGGTCGGGTTGACGTGATGCACCTCCGCGCCGAAGGGCTCGCGCAGCCCCCGGTGGTGCGGGTGCTTGTAGTGATCCAGGATCACTTCCTGGTACATCTGCTCCATGCGCATGATCTATGCAACTCCGAAGAAGCTCTGAGCCTTCCGCACCGCGGCGATCAGCGCGTCCACCTCGTCGAGGGTGTTGTAGACGGCGAAGGAGGCGCGGGCGGTGGCGGCCACACCGAACTTGCGGTGCAGCGGCCAGGCGCAATGATGGCCGACGCGGATCGCCACACCCTCGTCGTCGAGGATCTGACCCACGTCGTGGGCGTGGATACCGTCGACCACGAAGGCCACCGCACCACCGCGGTCGGCGCTGTCGGCCGGGCCGACGATGCGCACGCCCTCGATCTTGCTCAGCCCTTCGAGGGTGTGCGCGGTCAGCGAATGCTCGTGCGCGGCAACCGCGTCCATGCCGAGCGTTTCCAGATACCGCACGGCCGCGCCCAATCCGACGACCTGCGAGGTCATCGGCACGCCGGCCTCGAAACGCTGCGGCGGGGCGGCGTAGGTGCTGTGGTCCATGAAGACGGTCTCGATCATGGAACCGCCGGTGATGAACGGCGGGGTCTCCTCGAGCAGCGCGTACCGCCCGTAGAGCACGCCGACACCCGACGGGCCGAGCATCTTGTGCCCGGAGAAGGCCGCGAAGTCCACACCCAGCTCACGGAAGTCCACCGGCATGTGCGGCACCGATTGGCAGGCGTCCAGCGCGACCAGCGCGCCGACTTCCTTTGCGCGACGCACCAATTCGGCGACGGGCGCGACCGCACCGGTCACGTTGGACTGGTGCGTGAACGCGACCACCTTGGTGGCCGGCGACAGCTCGAGCGAGTCGAGATCGATCCGCCCGTCGTCGGTGACGCCGTACCACTTCAGGGTGGCGCCGGTGCGCCGCGCGAGCTCCTGCCACGGCACGAGATTCGCGTGATGCTCGAGCTCGGTGATGACGATCTCGTCACCCGGGCCCACGTGGTACGGGAACCGCGCGTCACCGAAGGCGTTGGCCACCAGGTTCAGCGACTCGGTCGCGTTCTTGGTGAACACGATCTCGTTCACGCCCACGCCCACGAACCGGGCGATGTCCGCGCGGGCGCCCTCGTACGCGTCGGTGGCCTCCTCGGCCAGCTGATGAGCGCCACGGTGCACCGCCGCGTTGTGCCGGGTCAGGAACTCGCGTTCCGCGTCCAGCACCTCCGTCGGCCGCTGCGAGGTGGCGCCGGAATCCAGGTAGACCAGGGGTTTGCCATCGCGCACAGTGCGGCTCAGGATCGGGAAGTCGGCCCGGATACGGGCGACGTCCAGGGCGGGCACCGTGGTCGTCATAACTAGGCTCCTACAGCAGCAGAGGTGAAGCGCACGTAGCCGTTCGAGTCGAGTTCTTCGGCGAGTTCCGCGCCGCCCTCGGCGACGATGCGACCGCCGACGAACACGTGCACGAAGTCCGGCTTGATGTAGCGCAGGATGCGGGTGTAGTGGGTGATCAGCAGGACGCCGCCCTCTTCGCGCTCCTTGTAGCGGTTCACGCCCTCGGAGACGATGCGCAGCGCGTCCACGTCCAGGCCCGAGTCGGTCTCGTCCAGGATCGCGATCTTCGGCTTGAGCAGGCTCAGCTGCAGGATCTCCTGGCGCTTCTTCTCACCGCCGGAGAAGCCCTCGTTGACCGAGCGCTCCACGAACGACGGGTCGATCTCCAGCTCGGACATCGACTCCTTGACTTCCTTGACCCAGGTGCGCAGCTTGGGGGCCTCGCCGCGGACGGCGGTGGCGGCGGTGCGCAGGAAGTTGGAGACCGAGACGCCGGGGACCTCGACCGGGTACTGCATGGCCAGGAACAGGCCGGCGCGAGCGCGCTCGTCGACCGACATCTCCAGCACGTCCTCACCGTCGAGGGTGATGGTGCCCGAGGTGACCGTGTACTTGGGGTGACCGGCGATGGCGTAGGACAGGGTCGACTTGCCCGAGCCGTTGGGGCCCATGATCGCGTGCGTCTCACCGGATTTCACGGTCAGGTTGACGCCCTTGAGGATCTTGATGGGCTCGCCGGACTCGTCGGGGTTGGCGACCTCGACGTGCAGGTCCTTGATTTCCAGGGTGGTCATCGAATTCGAATTCCTTTATGGGGAGGGAAGTATGGGGGTTCAGGTGAGTGAGCGTCAGACGCCCACGGCGGCGAGTTCGGCCTCGATGGCCGCCTCGAGCCGCTCCCGAACCTCGGGGACGGCGATCTTCTGGATGATCTCGTGGAAGAAGCCGCGCACGACCAGACGCCGCGCCGCCTCCTCGGTGATACCGCGCGAGCGCAGGTAGAACAGCTGCTCGTCATCGAAACGACCGGTCGCCGAGGCGTGTCCGGCGCCGACGATCTCGCCGGTCTCGATCTCCAGGTTCGGCACCGAATCGGCGCGCGCGCCATCGGTGAGCACCAGGTTCCGGTTCACCTCGTAGGTGTCGGTGCCCTCGGCGGCCGCGCGAATGAGCACATCGCCCACCCACACGGTGTGCGCGTCCGGCTTCGAGGAGCTCGGATCACCCTGCAGCGCACCCTTGTACTGCACGTTGGACTTGCAGTTGGGCTGCGAATGATCGACCAGCAGGCGCTGTTCGAAATGCTGGCCGTCGTCGGCGAAGTACAGGCCGAGCAGCTCGGCGTCGCCGCCCGGGCCCGCGTAGCGCACGTTCGCCGCCAGGCGCACCAGGTCGCCGCCGAGGGTGACGTTGGTGTGCCGCAGCGTGGAGTCGCGACCCACGCGCGGGTGGTGCATGGTGACGTGCACGGCGTCGTCGGCCCAGTCCTGGACGATGACGGCCGACAGCTTGGCGCTGTCCCCGAGCACGAATTCCACGTTGTCGGCGAAGGTTCCGCTGCCCCGGTAGTCGATGACCACGGTGGCGACGGCGAAGTTGGCCAGGCGGATCTGGGTGTGACCGAAGGCCACCTTGCCCGCGCCCGGACCGGTGATGGTCACGAAAACCGCCTCGGCCACTTCGGTTTCGGCGCCGACCGAGATGACGGTCGCCTGCTCGAAGCCCGAGTACGCCTGCGCGGCAACGCGATCGGTGGGCACCCCGCCCTGGCCGAGGCGCTCGTCGGTGCGCTCGACCGTTTCCACGGTGACGCCCTCGACCGAGTTGACCTCGACCGTCGCCTGCCCGTCCTGCACGGCGGTGCCGTCGTGCAGGCCGTTCAGGCGGCGCATCGGGGTGAAGCGCCACGCCTCGTCGCGACCCGAGGGGATCTCGAAGGCGTTGACGTCGAACGAGGCGAAGACCTCGCCCTTGTTCACCGCCGGGGTACGAGCCTCAGCGGCAACGGCTACGTTCTCGACCGTCATCAGCCGACGGCTCCTTCCATCTGCAGTTCGATCAGGCGGTTGAGCTCGAGGGCGTACTCCATGGGGAGTTCCTTGGCGATGGGCTCGACGAAGCCGCGCACCACCATCGCCATGGCCTCGTCCTCGGTCAGACCGCGGCTCATGAGGTAGAACAGCTGGTCCTCGGACACCTTGGACACCGTCGCCTCGTGGCCCATGGTCACGTCGTCCTCGCGGATGTCCACATAGGGGTACGTGTCCGAGCGAGAGATGTTGTCCACCAGCAGCGCATCGCACTTGACCGACGAGCTCGAGCCGTACGCGCCCTTGTTCACCTGCACCAGACCGCGGTAGGAGGCGCGACCGCCGCCGCGCGCCACGGACTTGGAGATGATGTTCGAGGACGTGTGCGGCGCCAGGTGCAGCATCTTCGCACCGGTGTCCTGGTGCTGACCCGCACCGGCGAACGCGATCGAGAGCACCTCGCCCTTGGCGTGCTCACCGGTCATCCACACGGCCGGGTACTTCATGGTGACCTTGGAGCCGATGTTGCCGTCGACCCATTCCATCGTCGCGCCCGCCTCGGCCTTGGCCCGCTTGGTGACCAGGTTGTAGACGTTGTTCGACCAGTTCTGGATCGTGGTGTACCGGCAGCGGCCACCCTTCTTCACGATGATCTCCACGACCGCGGAGTGCAGCGAGTCCGAGGAGTAGATCGGTGCGGTACAACCCTCGACGTAGTGCACGTAGGCGTCTTCGTCGACGATGATCAGCGTCCGCTCGAACTGACCCATGTTCTCGGTGTTGATGCGGAAGTACGCCTGCAGCGGGATGTCCACGTGCACGCCCTTCGGCACGTAGATGAACGAGCCACCGGACCAGGTGGCCGAGTTCAGCGCCGAGAACTTGTTGTCACCGGACGGGATGACCGTGCCGAAGTACTGCTGGAACAGCTCCGGGTGCTCCTTGAGCGCGGTATCGGTGTCCAGGAAGATGACGCCCTGCTTCTCGAGATCCTCGCGGATCGAGTGATAGACGACCTCGGACTCGTACTGCGCCGCGACACCTGACACGAGGCGCTGCTTCTCCGCCTCGGGGATGCCGAGCTTGTCGTAGGTGTTCTTGATGTCCTCGGGCAGGTCCTCCCAGGTGGCGGCCTGCTTCTCGGACGAGCGCACGAAGTACTTGATGTTGTCGAAATCGATGCCGTCGAGGTCCGAGCCCCAGTTCGGCATGGGCTTCTTCTCGAAGATGCGCAGCGCCTTCAGCCGGAAGTCGAGCATCCACTCGGGTTCGCTCTTCTTCGCCGAGATATCGCGCACGACCTCCTCGGACAGGCCGCGCTTGGCACTGGCACCGGCCACATCCTTGTCGGCCCAGCCATACCCGTAAGTCCCGATCGAGGCGATGGTCTCCTCTTGGGACAGCGGCTGCACCTGGTCGGTCGTCGTCGTCATTCGGCACTCCTTCCGGAGTCGTTGTGTAGATGCCGTTGCGGGCTGTGCAACGGAACTTGCTGCGGGTTCTTGCGGTGGTTTATGCGGTACTCGTTCTAGGGGGCACGGCCAGCGGCAGCACCGGGACATGCGTGGTGCACGCGCAATCGCCGTTGGCGATGGTCGCCAGGCGCTGCACGTGCGTGCCGAGTAATTCCCGGAAGGCCTCCAGCTCGGCGGCGCACAGCTCCGGAAACTCCTCGGCCACATGCGACACCGGGCAGTGATGCTGGCAGATCTGCACGCCCGCACCAACTTTCCGGGTGGAGGCGGCGAAGCCGGCTTCGGTGAACGCTTCCGCGATCTCCTCGGCCTTCTCGGTCGTCGCCTCCGGGGTGGTCCCGCCGAGCCGCTCGATTCCGGCGACTATGGCGGCGACCCGCTTGCGCGCGAACTCGGTGATGGCCTTGTCGCCGCCGATCTCGCGCAGCTGGCGCATGGCCGCGCCGGCGAGGTCATCGTAGGCATGCCCCAAACGGCCCCGGCCGGTGGCTGTCAGCTGGAACTGTTTGGCCGGGCGCCCGCGGCCCTTCTGCTGCCACGCCGCGGACCGGGCGGCGCGTGCCTCGCCCGATTCGATGAGCGCGTCCAGGTGCCGTCGCACGCCCGCCGGGGTCAGGGCCAGCCGCTTGCCGATATCGGTGGCGGTGATGGGCCCCTCTTCCAGCAGGAGCTTGATGACGGCCTCGCGGGTGTGGCCCTCACCGGCGGGTCCGGACGCGACAACGGGCCGGGCGCCCTTCCGGCGCCCGGTCTCCGCTCCCGCATTCCGCAAACCCACGGTTTTCACAACATCAGTGTGACGGAATTCCATCCCGCGTTCCAGTAAGGGTCACCTGACTTCGGGGGGCTGGGGCGTGTGACTCTCTGCACACCGTCCAACCTGCGCCGGATTGGCCCGGTGAGCGGGCCGGATTCGCGGGAAATTTGCGGTCGCGCGAGGGCTCGACCGAACCGACCGACCAGCGTCCACCAAAAAGGGTGAAATCCCGGCAGATCCCCGACGATCGGCAAATCGATAGCTACGCTCGAGCCACCACCTTCCCTATCGAGAGGCGGCCGTGTGGCGGCGGACATGGATTTCGATGTGGTCATCGTCGGGTCCGGCTGCGGCGGGAGCGTCACCGCGCTGCGGCTGATCGAGAAGGGCTACCGGGTGGCGGTGATCGCCGCGGGACGCGGGTTCGCCGAACCGGGCGAGGAGGCGCGGCCGCAGGTGCCGGGGGACGCGTTCTTCGGCGACGAGCGGTGGGCCGGGATCACCGATTGGCGAGCCGAACTCGAGCCGTATTACGAACGGGCACTGAGCATTCCGCCTCGCCGCTATCTGACCTGCGCCGAGCGCGGCGGGGCGCGGATCGTGCCGATGACGACGGTGATGACCGTGCGGCCGTTGCGCGCCGGCGGCTGGAAGGTGTCGGCTCAGCGCACCGGGCGGCCCTGGTGGGTCGGGCGGCGGACGTTCACCGCCGGGCAGGTGGTGCTCGCGGCCGGAGCGCGCGGAACCCGGCGATTGCTGGCCGACATGCGTGATCGCGGGGTGCTGAATCATCTGTCGGCGCGATTGGGCGAACCCACGCCTACCGGCGGGGACCGTGACGGATGGGGGACGCACGCGGGGCACGCCGGACCGGATGGCCGCGAGATATCCGCCGGCCACACGGCGCTGCGTCACCTCGTGGCGACCGTGCGGTCACGGACGGGCGCGGGCACGATCGGCCTACCGGGTACCGACCGGGAGCTGGGTGGATGCTGTATCGGCGGGAATCCGCGCGACGGGGTGATCGATGCCTATCACCGGGTGTTCGGCTATCCCTCGCTCAGCGTGGTCGGGGCGGCCGCGGTCACCGCTGATCCCGGGGTGAATCCGGCGCTGACCGTGTGCGCGCAGGCCGAACGCGCGGCGGCGTTCTGGCCGAACGTCGATGAGCCCGATCCCAGGCCGGGTCAGGGCGGGGCGTATCGGCGGATTGACGCGGTGCAGCCCGACCATCCCCTCGACGCGGCAGCGGTCGTGCAGGGGAAATCGGACGGTGCACCGCGCGGCACGCAGCCCGTGCATCCGCGCGATACCCCCCGCCGCGGCGCGCGGACCGACGAGTCGGGCCGCCACAGGCAAGGCGACGAGCCAGGACGACGCGGGCACAGTGACGAGCCAGGTCGGACCAGGCCGGGCGACGAGCAGAGCACAGGCGGGTAGGACCCCTCGAACAGCTGATTCCCGCGGCGATCACGACTCGAATTCACCTCGACGGCAGGAGTTTTCATGGGGAACGCGATCGGGCAGTTTCTCAGCCACGCGGTCGGTGTGGCGATCAGTCCGGTCGCACTGATCGCGGTCATTCTGCTGGTGGCCGTGCCGCGGGGCGGACGGGGAAACGCCCTGGCATTCGCGCTGGGGTGGGTGCTGGCGGTGGCGGGCATCTTCGCGGGGCTGCTGCTGATCGCGGAGGCGGCGGGCGCGCACCGGGACGGACATCCGGGGACCTGGGTCGCCTGGTTCCGGCTCACCCTCGGCGTGCTGCTGGCGCTGATGACCCTGCGGCAGCTGCGTCTGGCCCGCGCCGCCGAGGTCGGTACGCTGCCGCGCCGGCTGGAGAACCTCGAGCAGTTCACCACCGCGAAATGTGTGGTCCTGGGCGTGGTGCTGGTCGTGGCGAGTCCGAAGAACGTCATGCAGATCGCGTCCGGGGCGGTGACTACCGCCGAGTCCGCGTTGCACGGTCCGGGACAGCTCGTCGCGGGGTCGATCTTCGTGGCCATTTCCTCACTGGGCGTACTGATTCCACTCGCGATGCACTTCGTGAGCAGTCGTTCCTCCTCGGCCACCCTGGAGCGGTGGAAGGACTGGACCATCCGCAATCACTATGTGGTCATGGCGGTGCTGTTCGCGCTGCTGAGCGCGAAATCGCTGGGTGACGGGATCAGCGGGCTGTTCTGATCGGGACAGTGCGCCGCCTCTGATCGAAACAGTGCGCCACCGCACCGACCCGCGTTCGGAGCGTTCATCCCGTCGGACAAGACCGCACACGCGTGAATCGGGCCCCGCCCGATCGGTAGAAGCCGATCCGCCGCAACGCCTTCCGCCCGGGCGATCCCGTCCGAGGGCGCTGCTGCCCCAGGTCAGGGCCGCGGAATGTTGCGCAGGTTGCTGCGGGCCAGCTCGACCATCCGGCCCACCCCGCCGCCGAGCACGATCTTGCCCGCGGCCAGCGCGAAGCCCTTGACCTGGGCAGCGTCGATCTTGGGCGGCAGCGAGAGCGCGTTGGGGTCGGTCACCACGTCCACCAGGACCGGGCCGGGCTCGGCGCACGCCTGTTCCAGTGCCGCACGGACTTTCGCCGGATCGGTGACCCGGATCGACTTCAGCCCGACGGCCGCGGCGATGGCGGCGTAGTCGACGGGTTCGTGATCGGTGCCGTAGTCGGGCAGCCCGTCCACCAGCATCTCCAGTTTCACCATGCCGAGCGAGGAGTTGTTGAACACCACGATCTTCACCGGCAGCCGATGCCGCCAGACCGTGAGCAACTCCCCCATCAGCATGGCCAGCCCGCCGTCGCCGGACAGCGAAATCACCTGGCGGCCCGGAAAAGCCGACTGCGCGCCGATGGCGTGCGGCAGCGCGTTGGCCATGGTGCCGTGCCGCCACGAGCCGATGATGCGGCGGCGGCCGTTCGGGCTCAGATAGCGGGCGGCCCAGACGTTGCACATGCCGGTGTCGACGGTGAACACCGCGTCGTCGTCGGCGATCTCGTCGAGCAGGGCGGCGACGTACTCGGGGTGGATCGGGGTGTGGTGCTCGATGTCGTGGGTGTAGGCGTCCACCACGTGCTCGAGCGACGCGGCGTTGCGGCGCAGCATGTCGTCCAGGAACGCGCGGCTCGGTTTGTGCTGCACCACCGGTAGCAGGGCGTCGATGGTCGCGGCGACATCGCCGTGCACCGCGATGTCAATGGCGGCACGGCGGCCGATGCGGGCGGGGTCGCGGTCGATCTGGGCGATGCGGCCGTCCTGCGGCAGGAAGTTGTCGTAGGGGAAATCGGTGCCGAGCATGATGAGCAGGTCGGCCTCGTGCATGGCCTCGTACGCCGCGCCGTACCCGAGCAGACCGGTCATGCCCACGTCGTACGGGTTGTCGAACTGGATCCACTCCTTACCGCCCAGGGCGTGCCCGACCGGGGAGTTGACGCGCTCGGCCAGGGCCATGACCTGCGCGTGCGCGCCGCGCACCCCCGCGCCGGCGAACAGGGTCACCGTGTCGGCGTCGTTGATCGCCTCGGCGAGCCGGTCCACCTGCGCCGCGGGCGGCACCGCGACCGCGGCCTCGGTCACCAGGTCCGACCGCCAGCCGCGATGCTCGGCCTCGCCCTGCAGCACGTCGCCCGGCACGACCAGCACCGAGACCCCGCGCCTGCCGAGCGCGGTCTGCATGGCGATATAGGAGAGCCGGGGCATCTGGTCGGCGATGCTCACCATTTCGCAGAAGTGGCTGCATTCCACGAACAGTCGTTCCGGATGGGTCTCCTGGAAGAAGCCGGTGCCGATCTCGCGGCTGGGAATGTGCGAGGCGATGGCCAGCACGGGCGCGCCGTTGCGGTGCGCGTCGTACAGCCCCTGGATCAGGTGGGTGTTGCCCGGTCCGCAGCTCGCGGCGCACACCGCGAGGCGACCGGTCAGCAACGCTTCGGCTCCCGCGGCGAAGGCGGCGCTCTCCTCGTTGTGGCAGTGCACCCACTCGATGCCGGATGTTCGCCGGATCGCGTCCACGAACGGATTGAGGCTGTCGCCGACCAGTCCGAACACCCGCTCGACCCCGGCGGCGACGAGCACGTCGACCAGCTGGGTAGCAACCGAGTTGCGAGCCATGATCTCCCCGTTCCCTCGTAGGGCAGTACGGAATCGATCGGCGATCACCGCACCGGCCGCGCGGCGATCCCCCTCGCACTCTAATTGATAGCTGAACATTCGCCATCCGCCGAGAGCGGTTCGAGACCCGGCATTCGGCCGCCGCGATCTCCCCTACGTCGGGGCCGGGTCGGCGACCGGAACCTCGGACAGGCTCAGG
The DNA here is from genome assembly GCF_053981095.1 of Nocardia sp. NPDC003693. Taxonomy (NCBI): domain Bacteria; kingdom Bacillati; phylum Actinomycetota; class Actinomycetes; order Mycobacteriales; family Nocardiaceae; genus Nocardia; species Nocardia sp. NPDC003693. Next base: position 33,708 of record NZ_JBSFNO010000046.1, on the reverse strand, counting down.
CGGATCAACCGCGACATGGCCGCCGCGACCGTCAGCAGCGGCTCGTCCGAGCGTCGGACGCGGGCCAGCAGCGTCGCGCCCTCATAGGCCGCGACGACCGTGGTGGCCAGTTCGCGCGCGTGCGCCTCGGGCATGCCCATCTCGGTGAGCAGCTCGGCGAAACCGCTCGCCATGGCATCGAATGCCGAGACGCAGGCGGTGCGGACCGCGGCCACGTCGGTACCGCCGTCGAGCGCCGGGGTGCCCACCGGGCAGCCGTCGGTCCACTGGGACGCAGTCAGTTTGGTGACCATGACCTCGAACAGCGTTGCGGTCCTGTCGAACACGTCCTCGGGCGCGTCCCGGATCATCTGCCCGATCACCACCCCCGTGCTGGTGACGGCGGACACCGCGATCTCCTCTTTCCCGCCCGGAAAGTGGTGGTAAATCGACCCGTACGGCAGTCCGGCCGCTTCACTCAGCTTCTTCAGTCCGAACCCGTGATAGCCGTGCCGGGCCAAAAGCCCCGCCGCCGCCATCTCGATTCGCCGCTTCGACTCCGACACCATCCCCCCAGCGTATGAGCGGGGTACGACACGAACAGTCGAAATGCGCCCGGAACTCCCACGAGACAGCCCAATCAGGTTGCACAGAGCGCATTTTCACAACGACTGCGGCCAACTCCCCACCCGCCGAACGAATCCGCGCTATTGCTCCCCGTATCGGGGCAGACATCCGCTGTCCAGCGCGAAGCCGAACGGATCCGGCAGCGGAATCGGATCGCCGTACTCCCCGTCCAACAGCCCGTGGTAGGCACCGTCTTTCGGATGCGTGTGCAGAATCCAGCGGCCGAATCGAGGATCGACGACCAGCAACACCCGCACACCGGCGAGCGCGTACCAGCCGTTCTTGTCGGCGATCTCCCGCGCCTTCTCGCTCTTGGAGATCACCTCGACGGCGAGTTCGACGTCCGCCGGATCGGCAAGCCACTCGTCGTCTTCGTCCCAGCTGTCGGGCAGCACGATCAGATCAGGGGTGCAGTAGTCGTCGTCGTCACCCGGCATGGGAATCGAGGTGACCTCGTAGGTCGCCGATCCGGACCGCATATGTGCTTCGAGCTGCTGACGGATACGGCGAATCGAGCCGGCGTGCTTGCCGCGCGGCGTCGGCGACATCACCAGGCTGCCCCCCAGGATCTCTACGCGTAATCCCGTGGCCTGCTGGATCTGCTCGGCGACCGCACGCAGATTCCCGGGGCGCGGATGCATGGCAGGGACAGACACGCTCGACCACTCCAATCCTCGCGGACGGTTGCCATAAACATAACTCGAGGCACAGCCGCGTACCCGGGCCCGGGCCGCACGGGAACCGGGGGTCGGCGGGGCGGTGGCGACGCACCGGGGGTAGGGGCGGGCGATCGGAGTCGGGGGTGGTTCGGCCGACTAGGCTTCGGGACCGTGGCGGTAGTGGACGGCGCGCGGCGCAGAGTGATCGAACTGGGACGCCGGGCGCTCGGCCTGGACGTCTCACCCGCTGATCACACGATCGCGGTGCTGCACACCGCCGACGCGGACGCACCGGGACTGGACCGGCGAGAAACGCTGCAGCTGATGCGGATCCGCCTGCTCGGGGCGACCGGCGCGGTGATCATGGCGATCGCGGCCCTGGGCGTCGGGGCGCAGCCGGTGCACCAGAACCCCACCTCCGGGGTGCGGGTGCTGGGCTTCTTCGCGCGGGCGCACACCTCGACCCTGGCGCTGTGCATGATCGGCGCGGTCCTGGTCGTCATGGCGTGGCTGCTGCTCGGGCGCTTCGCCGTCGGCGGGTGGGGCGGCAACCCGCTGCACCGGCTCACACGCTCACAGCTCGATCGCACGCTGCTGCTGTGGATCATTCCGCTCAGCGTCGCACCGCCCATGTTCAGCAACGACGTGTATTCGTATCTGGCGCAGAGCGAGATCGCCGCGCGCGGACTGGACCCCTACGAGGTCGGGCCCGCGGGCGGGCTGGGGATCAACAACGTCCTGACCAACAACGTGCCCAACATCTGGCGCGAGACCCCGGCGCCCTACGGCCCGCTGTTCCTGTGGATGGGTCGCGGCATCGCGGAACTGACCGGCGACAACATCATCGCCGGGGTGTGGCTGCATCGGCTGCTCGTACTCGCGGGCGTCGCGCTCATGGTGTGGGCGCTGCCGCGGCTGGCCCGGCGCTGCGGCGTGGCCGCGGTCAGCGCGCTGTGGCTGGGCGCGGCGAACCCGCTGGTGCTGTTCCACCTGGTCGGCGGCGTGCACAACGACGCGATCATGCTCGGGCTCATGCTGGCCGGCCTGGAATTCTGCCTGCGGGCCGCCGAGGACACCCACCCGTTCGACCGGCGCGCGTGGGCGCTGCTGGTCTTCGGGACCGTGATCATCGCGCTGTCCTCCTCCATCAAGATCACCTCGATCATCGCGCTCGGCTTCGTCACCATGGCGCTGGCCAAACGCTGGGGCGGTGGCCTGAAGGTCGTCATCGGCACCGGCGCGCTGCTGGGCGTCATCGCCCTGGCCACCACCTTGTTCGTGAGCGGTGTCAGCGGCCTCGGCTTCGGCTGGGTGCACACCCTCAATGTGGCCAGCGCCGTGCGCAGTTGGATGTCGCTGCCCACCGCCATCGGGGTCATCACCGGATTCGGCGGCGTACTACTCGGACTCGGCGACCACACGACCGCGCTGCTGGCCATCACCCGGCCGATCGCCGGCACCGTCGCCGCGTTCATCACCGTGCGCATGCTCGTGGCCACCTGGACCGGGCGCCTGCATCCGGTCGGGGCGATGGGCGTTTCCCTCGGCGCGATCGTGCTGCTGTTCCCCGTCGTGCAGCCCTGGTATCTGCTGTGGGCCATCGTCCCGCTCGCGGCCTGGGCCAACCGGCCCGCGTTCCGGGTACCCGCAGTCTGTTTCTCCGCCGTGGTCAGCGTGATCGTCATGCCGCGCGGCGCCGACTTCTACGTCTTCCAGATCGTCGAGTCCGCCATCGCCACCGTGATCGTGGGCCTGGCGTTCATCTTCCTGACCCGAAATGTGCTGCCGTGGCGCAAACAGCCGGGGGTGTCGGCTCCGTCACAGCAGCCCACGGCCTACGGTGTCTCATCGTGACCGCAGCCTCCGCACCCGCCGTCAAAGTCGACGGCATTGTGAAACGCTTCGGCGAGACCACCGCGGTGGACGGCATCAGCTTCGAGATCGAACGCGCGCAGGTGCTGGCCCTGCTCGGCCCCAACGGCGCGGGCAAGACGACCACCACCGAAATGTGCGAGGGCTTCGTCGCCCCCGACACGGGCAGCGTGCGCGTGCTCGGCCTGGATCCCGTCGCGGATTCGGATCGCCTGCGCCCGCGCATCGGCGTCATGCTGCAGGGCGGCGGCGCGTACCCCGGTTCGCGCGCGGGCGAGATGCTCGACCTGGTCGCCTCGTACTCCGCGCGGCCGCTGGACCCGGAATGGCTGCTGAAAACCCTCGGCCTGCAGGACGCCCGGCGCACCCCCTACCGGCGGCTCTCGGGCGGTCAGCAGCAGCGGCTGGCACTGGCGTGCGCGCTGGTCGGCCGCCCCGAGATCGTGTTCCTCGACGAGCCCACCGCCGGATTGGACGCCCAGGCCCGGCATCTGGTGTGGGAGCTCATCGACGCGCTACGCCGGGACGGTGTGAGCGTGCTGCTCACCACGCACCTCATGGACGAGGCCGAACAGCTCGCCGATCAGCTGGTCATCATCGACCACGGGCGCATCGTGGCCCAGGGCACCCCGAGCGAGGTCACCTCACACAACGCCGAGGGCCGCCTGGCCTTCACGGCCCCGCCGAATCTGGATCTGTCGCTGCTGGAAGCCGCACTGCCCGAAGGGTTCCTGCCCAAGGAGGCCACCCCGGGCTCCTATCAGCTGCGCGGCGAGATCACCCCGCAGGTCCTGGCCACCGTCACCGCGTGGTGCGCGCGAATCGACGTGCTGCCCACCGATATTCGCATCGACCAGCGCCGGCTGGAAGATGTCTTCCTCGAACTCACCGGACGGGAACTGCGCGGATGACCGAGACGCTGAACCGCTTCGCGCCGGGCACCTTCGCCCCGAATCCGCAGCCGACGACCCGGGCCCGCATGATGGCCGCCCAGACCCGGCTGGAACTGATCCTGCTGCTGCGCAACGGCGAACAGCTGCTGCTGACCATGTTCATCCCGATCACGCTGCTGATCGGCCTGACGCTGCTGCCGCTGACCGGGCTCGGCGAGCACCGGGTCGATCGGATCGTGCCCGCGGTCATGATGGTCGCGGTCATGTCGACCGCGTTCACCGGACAGGCCATCGCCGTCGGCTTCGATCGCCGCTACGGCGCGCTCAAGCGCCTCGGGGCCACCCCGCTGCCGCGCTGGGGCATCGTCGCGGGCAAGTGCGCGGCGGTGCTGATCGTGGTGGTGCTGCAGTCGATTCTGCTGGGCGCCATAGGTTTCGCGCTGGGCTGGCGGCCCTCGATCGCCGGGCTCGCGCTGGGCGCGATCGTGATCGCGCTGGGCACGGCGACCTTCGCGGCGCTGGGCCTGCTGCTGGGCGGCACGCTCAAGGCCGAGATCGTCCTGGCGCTGGCGAACGTGCTCTGGTTCGTCATGCTGGGCATCGCGAGCCTGGTGCTGATGTCCGACGATGTCCCGCAGGCGGTGAACCTGCTCGCGCGCGCGGTGCCCTCGGGCGCGCTGACCGCGACCTTGGAACGGGCGTTGCAGGGCGGCGTGGACTGGTACGGGTTCGCGGTGCTGGCCGGCTGGGGCGGGCTCGCCGGCTGGCTGGCGACCAAGTACTTCCGCTTCGACTAGAAGCGCGCTGCCACGCGTTTCGGGTCACCCGGCACAATCCACGACACGCCGTAGTAGGCCCGATGACGGGGTGGAATGCGCTCCCGCTACCATCGACGCGTGCTATCTCGCGCCTTCCAGCGATTCGCCGACCGGTTCCCGCTTCCCTCCCAGCGGACGCAGCTGCTCATCGCCTTCGCGGTGATCCTGTCGCAGGCCGGAATCTCGGTCACCGGAGCCATCGTCCGCGTCACCGCCTCCGGGCTGGGCTGCCCCACCTGGCCGCAGTGCTTCCCGGGCAGCTTCGTCCCGGTCACCGTGGCCGAGGTGCCGGTGATCCACCAGGCGGTCGAATTCGGCAATCGCCTGCTGACTTTCGCGGTGACCCTGTGCGCGGCCGCCGTGGTGATCGCGGTGACCCGGGCCCGGCGCCGGCGCGAGGTGCAGATCTACGCCTGGCTGATGCCCGGCGGCACCGTGCTGCAGGCCATCATCGGCGGCATCACCGTGCGCACGGGCCTGCTGTGGTGGACCGTGGCGGTGCACCTGCTGGTGTCGATGCTCATGGTGTGGCTGGCCACGCTCCTGTACGCCAAGATCGCCGAACCGGACGACGGCACCGAAACCATCCTGGTGCCCAAGCCGCTGCGCCTGCTCACCGCCCTGAGCGGAATCGCCCTCAGCGCAACGCTTGTCGCGGGCACGCTGGTGACCGCGGCCGGTCCGCACGCCGGTGACAAGAGCATCGAGCGCCCGGTCGCCCGGCTCGAGGTGGAGATCAGCACGCTGGTGCACCTGCACGCGGAGCTGCTGGTCGCCTACCTGAGCCTGGTCGTCGGTCTCGGCTTCGGCCTGGCCGCCATCGGCATGACCGCCGCGATCCGCAAGCGCCTGATCGTCCTGATCGCCCTGATCTCGAGCCAGGCCCTGGTCGGCATCGTGCAGTACTTCACCGACGTCCCGGCCGCGCTGGTCGCCATCCACGTCGGCGGCGCCGCGGCCTGTGTGGCCGCGACCGCCGCCCTGTGGGCGTCGATGCGCACCCGAGAAACGGTCGCGGCGGTCGAGCAGACCACCGAACCCGAACTGGTGCGCTAGGCGGGGACGACCGACCCGGGGACTTTGTCAGGCGCCGTCGTAGGCGCGGCGCAGGGTCTCGATGTCCATCTTCTTCATCGGCATGAAGGCCGCGGTGACCCGGTCGACCTGTTCGGGGGTGCCGTTCTGCAGCATCTCGTCGGCGACGGCGGGGGAAATCTGCCAGGACACCCCGTAGCTGTCCTTACACCACCCGCACTGTTCCGCGGCCGGGTCGGCGGACAGCAGTTTCCAGTAGCGATCGATCTCGTCCTGGGTGTCGCAGGGGACCAACAGGGACACGGCCTCGTTGAAGGTGAAGCCGTGGTCCGGGCTCGAGCTGTCCATCGCGGTGAGCCAGGTGTCGGACAGCCGGAAATCGGTGAACATGACCGACCCCTCGGGTTCGGGGGCGTCGGGCGGATAGGGGGCCAGGGTGCCGCGCTGCGAGTCGGGGAAGACCGACAGGTAGAAGTCGGTGGCCTCGCGGGCCTTACCCGCGACATCACCGACGAACAGCAGCGACGGAACGATGAACGGGCGCGGCTCACCGGCCGGATCGGTGAGCATGAGCTGCCAGGTGAAGCCGTATTTGTCGGCGACCCAGCCGTAGCGTTCGCTGAACGGGTAGGTGTCCAGCGGCATCAGTGCGGCGCCACCGTCGGACAGCGCGGCCCAGGCCGCGTCGAGGTTTTCGCGGGCCCGCGGGTCCCGGGACGGATCGAAGTTGACGATGAAGGAGATCGACGGATTCGGCGTGAACACCGGGCCCGCGCTGATCGCCATGAACTGCTGGCCGGCCAGCGTGAAATAGACGATGTCACTCTCGCCCGTCGGACTCGGCACATTGCGAATGGTCGTCACGTTCGTGACGGCGGAGTCCGGGAAAACGCTCGTATAGAACTCCGCGGCTTCACGTGCCTGATCGTCGAACCAGAGGTGGGGGACGATTGAGGTCATCACCCGATGCTAGCCCCGGCGCGATCAGGTTCGGTCCGCGATGGCGATGTGGCCGGTGCGCAGAAAACGGGGGCGGCGCGGGGTGATGTCGAGGTCTTGCGCGATCGTCAGCAGATCGATGTCGGTGGTCACCTCGAAACCGTGTGCGGCGAGCAGGGATTGGAGTACCGGCGGGGTCCAGGACGAGCGGAAGGGCTCGTCGGCGAGGGGGTTCGGGCGGCGCGCCCCGCGCAGTAGAAGACCCAGCGCCTTGCGGCCGAGGGCGTTCATGGGCGAGGGCACGGGATAGCTGATGATGAAGCGGCTGCCCGGGGCGCTCACCGCCGCGACCAGGGCGACGGTAGCCGTGACCTGGTCCGGGGTCAGGTACGGCACGACGCCTTCCCAGATCCACGTGGTGGGCACCCCCGCGTCGTGGCCGGATTCGGCCAGGCGGGCGGCGAGGGAGTCCTCGGCGAAGTCGACCGGAACGAACGTCAGCGATGTCGCCAGGGGTGTGCGCTCCCCCAACCGGGCCCGTTTGTCCTGCTGCGAGGCGGGCTGATCCACCTCGAAAACGGCCGTGCCGGCGAGTTCGGGCATCCGCCAGGCGCGGGCGTCCAGGCCCGCGCCGAGCAGCACCAGTTGCGGATGCGCGCTGTCGCGCACACCGTCGTCGATGGCGACGGTGCGGGCGGCCATGAGTTCGGCTGTGCCGGAGAGCAGTTCGAACTCCATGCGCGGCCCGAAGCCCTCGGGGCGCTCCCCCGCCCGGGCGAGCGCCACGGGATCGCGCTCGTCGGCGTGCAGCAGCTGGACCGCGAGCGGATCCGCGAAGCGCCCCACCGCCAACCGGCCGTCGGCCACCGCGCGGCCCTGGCACACCAGGACCGCCGTTCGACTCGCCTTGCGCTCGATCATCGTTGAATTATCCGCGGCCCGGGCACGCGCGCCGGGAGGACAGGCTCAGAAGTTCTGCCAGGCCGGCTTGTTCTCGAAGGCGAAGCGGTAGTAGTCCACGGATTTGAGGTACGAGGCGGCGCTCGGATCGACGATGACCGTCACGTGCGGGTGCATCTGCAGGATCGAGGCCGGGCAGTACGCCGAGACGGGTCCTTCGACCGCCGCCGCGACCGCCTCGGCCTTGCCCATGCCGATCGCGATCATCACCAGATGCTCGGCGTCGCCGATGGTTCCGAGGCCCTGGGTGAGCACGTGGGTCGGCACCTTGGACAGGTCGTTGTCGAAGAACCGTGCGTTGTCCTCGCGGGTCTGCGGGGTCAGCGTCTTCACGCGGGTGCGCGAGCGCAGCGAGGAGCCGGGCTCGTTGAAGCCGAGGTGGCCGTTGGCCCCGATGCCCAGGATCTGCACGGCGACCGGACCGTTCTCGGCGATCTTGCGCTCGTAATCGGCGGCGGCGGCCGGGATGTCGGCCGCGGACCCGTCCGGGGTGTGCACCAGCGCGTCGTCGAAGTCCACGTAGGAGGTGAACTCGTCGCGGATGAACTGGCGGTAGGACTGCGGGTGCCCGGCGGGCAGCCCGATGTACTCGTCGAGCAGGAACGCCTGCACCCCGGCGAAGCTGAGTTCGTCGTCGTTGTACTGGCGAATCATCTCGCGGTAGGCGCCCAGCGGGGAGGAGCCGGTGGCCAGGCCGATCGAGCGGGCGCCGGCGCGAACGTGGTCGGCCATGATCTGGCCCGCCAACACTCCGGCGTCGACCAGGTTTTCGGCGATCACGAGTTCCATGGAATTCCGTCCTTGTACACGGTCAATGGGTTCAGGTGGTGGTCGGTGACGAGCAGATCCGCTCGCAGGCCCGGGCGCAGCGCACCGACCCGGTGCGCGAGGCCGAGCAGGCGGGCGGGGGTGGCGGCCGCCGCGAGGGCGGCATCCCAGAGCTCCACGCCCGCGTGGAAAACGGTGCGGCGCAGCACATCCGACGCCGAGGCGGTGCCGCCGGCGATAGCGCCCGCACCGTGCGGGTCGTACAGGCGCGACACGCCGTCCCGCACAACGACATCCAGACTGCCCAGCTGGTACCGGCCGTCGGGTTCGCCGGCGGCGGCCATGGCGTCGGTGATGAGCGCGAGATTGTGCGGTCCGAGCGTGTCGAAGACCATCCGCACGGTGCCGTCGGCCAGGTGCACGCCGTCGGCGATGACCTCGGCCACCACGTCACCGCGCCCGGCCGCGGCCATGGCGGCGGTCAGGAAGTTCGCGTCGCGATGCGCGAGGGCGGGCATCGCGTTGAACAGGTGGGTGATGGACACCCGCCGGCCCCGGTACATGGCGTGTACCGAGCGGTCGTAGTCGGCGACGGTATGCCCCAGGGACAGCACGACATTCGCCTCGGCGAGCACATCGGCGAGCGCGTCGAACCCGTTCACCTCCGGGGCGATGGTGACCGAGACGATCCGGCCGCCCGCGTGGTCGACGAGCCGGCGCAGCATGTCCGGGTCGCCGTCGTGGATGCGTGCGGGATCGTGTGCGCCCCGGCGGTGTTCGCTGATGAACGGGCCCTCGAGGTGGATGCCGGCGAGCAGTCCGGAATCGACGGCGGGGCCCAGCACGTCGATACGGGCGCGCAGTTCGTCCTCGGTCGCCGAGACCAGCGAGGCCACCAGCGTGGTGGTGCCCCGGCCGCGATGAAAGCCGGCCGCCGCCGCGACGCCCGCGGCATCGGCGTCCGGAAAGCCGAATCCACCGCCGCCGTGGCAGTGCACGTCGATGAGCCCGGGCATGATCACCGGCGGCGGACCGGTGTCCGGGGGCTGTTCACCCGGGAAGTCCCGGGCCGGTCCCACGTACTCCAGGACCGGTCCGTCGAAGGACACCACGCCGTCGGGGATGTCTCCCGCGTCGGTGAGGGTGAGGATCCGGCCGCGCAGGGTCGTCCTCACCGACCTCGCCCCAGGGCTGTCCGGGCCGCGTGCACCGCGTCCGCGGCGGTGCGCGCGGCCACCACGGCGGCCGCCGCGGCCCGGCACTGTTCGAGGGTGACCGCCGCGAGCGCGGCCCGCACGCCGGCCAGCGAGCGCGGCGCCATCGACAGCGTCTCGACTCCCAAACCGACCAGCACGCAGGCGAATTCGGGATTGGACGCCGATTCGCCGCACACCCCGACCTTGACGTCGTTCCGGTTCGCTCCCGCCACCACCGCGGCGATCGTCGCGGCCAGCGCGGGCTGCCACGGGTCGTGCAGCGGAGCCAGCGCGGAGGACATGCGGTCCGCGCCGAACAGGTACTGCGACAGGTCGTTGGTGCCGATCGAGAAGAAGTCCACCTCCGCGCCCACGTGCTCCGAACGCAGTGCGGCGGCGGGGATCTCGATCATGACGCCCGCCGCGTCGAGCCCGGCGGCCCGCGCGCGGGTGACGAAGTAGTTCGCCTCCTCGACGGTGGCGACCATGGGCGCCATGACCTTGACCGCCGCGCCGGTGTCCCGGCGGGCGGCCTCGATCGCGGTGAGCTGATCGAGCAGTGTCCCCTCATCGACACTGCTCAACCGCAATCCACGTATTCCGAGCGCCGGGTTCTCCTCGTCCGGCAGGCCGAGGAACGGCAGCGGCTTGTCCGAGCCCGCGTCCAGGGTGCGCACGGTGACGGGCCGCTCCCCCAGTTCGGCGAACACCTCGGCGTATTTGGCGGTCTGCTCTTGCACGGTGGGCGCGGTCTGCGCGCCGAGGAACAGGAATTCGGTGCGGAAGAGCCCGACGCCCTCCGCGCCGAGTTCCACCGCGAGCCGGGCGTCGGCCGCGCTGCCCACGTTGGCCAGCAGCGGAACCGCGTGCCCGTCGGCCGTGCGGCCGGGTCCGGTGGGCGCGTCCGCCTGCCGCGCACGCGCGGCGAGCGCTTGTTCGCGACGCGCCGCGTCGGGTTCGAGCCGCACGATTCCGGTCGTGCCGTCCAGCACCACCTCGGTGTTCTCCGCGATCTCGACCGCGCCGGGGGCGGCGACCACGGCCGGAATCCCCAGGGCCTTGGCCAGGATGGCGGTGTGCGAGGTGGGACCGCCCGCCACGGTGAGCAGGCCGACGACGATCTCGGGATCGAGGGTGGCGGTGTCGGCGGGTGCGAGGTCCTGTGCGGCGAGCACGAAAGGCGTAGCGCTGTCCGGGATTCCGGGTGGGTCGACGCCGAGCAGTTCGGCGACCACGCGCTGCCCGACATCGCGCAGATCCGAGGCGCGTTCGGCCATCATGCCGCCGAGGGCGGACAGTTGCCCGGCGAAGTGCGCCACGGCCTCGGTGACCGAGTGGGCGGTCGGGCCGCCCGCCCGGATGCCCGCGCGCACCTGGTCGAGCAGCGCGGGGTCCGCGGCCAGCGCCGAGGTCATGAACAGGATGTCCGCGGCCGGGCCCCGCGCTTCGAGCGCCTGGGCGGAGTATCGCGCCGCGACGGCCTCGAAAGCGGCCTCGGCGCGGGCGATCTCGGCCTCGACGTCGCTCCCGGGGGTATCGGAGGCGCTGGTGACCGGCGCGGACGCCAGCCACTTCACCGGTCCGAGCGCCACTCCGGGAGCGGCGGCGACACCGTGGATCTCACGCGTCAAGATCGGTCTCCAGCAGGGTGACGAGCCGGTCGAGCGCGGCGTCGTTGCCCTCGTCGGTGGACAGGGTGACGGTGTCGCCCTGCTTGACGCCCAGCGTCATGACCTGCAGCAGACTGCCCGCGGCGACGGCGGGCTTGCCGTCGATCGAAATCGTCACGGGCACGGCCGATTCGGCGGCCGCCTTGGCGAACAGGGCGGCCGGGCGGGCATGCAGCCCGGTCTTGGACGCGACGGTGGCGGTACGGGTGATCATTACGCGACGTTCTCCTTCTCGATCTCTTCTTCGTCGGGTTCACGACCCGGTGTCGGCAGATTCCAGCGCTTGATGATGAAGCTGAAGGTGACGTAGTAGAGGACGGCGTAACCCAAGCCTATGGGGATGAGCAGCAGCGGATGCGTTGCCTTGCCGAAGTTCAGCAGATAGTCGATGGCGCCCGCGGAGAAGGTGAAGCCGTCGTGGATGCCCAGCGCGTTGGTCAGCGCCAGCGCCGAACCGGTGAAGAGCGCGTGGATGAGCAGCAGCGGCCAGGCCACGAAGATGAACGCGAATTCCAGCGGTTCGGTGATGCCGGTGACGAAGGCGGTCAGACCGGTGGAGAGCATGATGCCGCCGACCACCTTGCGGTTCTCGGGCTTGGCGTTGCGCCAGATGGCCAGGGCCGCGGCGGGCAGGCCGAACATCATGATCGGGAAGAAGCCGGTCATGAAGGTGCCCGCGGACGGGTCGCCGGCCAGGAAGCGCGGAATGTCGCCGTGGGCGCCGTTGTAATCGCCGATCACGAACCACACCACCGAGTTCAGGATGTGGTGCAGACCCAGCGGCAGCAGCAGGCGGTTGGCGAAGCCGAAGATGCCGCCGCCCGCGACCGCGTTGTTCGCGACGGTCTCACCGAGCCAGGTCAGCCCGGCGTTGAAGGCCGGGTAGACGAACGACATCGCCACGCCGATGACCACGGCGGCGCACGCTGTCAGGATCGGGACCAGGCGGCGGCCGGAGAAGAAGCCGAGGTAGTCCGGTAGCTGGGTGCGGTGGTAGCGCTGCCACAGTATGGCCGCTGTCAGGCCCATGACGATGCCGCCGAGGACACCGAAGTTCACCAGGGCCTGAGCGCCTTTGGCGTCGGTCTTGCCCTCCATGACCACCGGGGACATGGCTTTCAGGACGCCGTTGAAGGCCAGGTAGCCGACGACGGCGGCCAGGGCCGTCGAGCCGTCGGCCTTCTTGGCCCAGCCGATGGCGATGCCGACCGCGAACAGCAGGGGGAGGTTGTCGAGCAGTGCGCCACCGGCTCCGGCGATGACATCGGCGACGGTCTTCGTCGCCGACCAGCGGCCGAGCATGTCGTCCTGTCCCAGCCGTACGAGCAGGCCCGCGGCGGGTAGCGTGGCGATCGGCAGCATCAAGCTGCGGCCGAGTTTCTGCAGTCCGGACAGGTCGATTGTCTTGCGCGCGCTCTGGGCGGCATCGGCCATAGCGGTGGTCCTCAGTCTGTGAATAGGGTCACCCGACGGTATGGTGACTGGTTATAACCACAGTAAACTGGTTATAACCACCTTTGTCCACTCGACACGCACGGAGGAAAGATGTCGAAAGTCGATCAGATCGTCGCCGGACTCGGCGGCACCGCCAACATCGTCGAAGTCGAGGGGTGCATCACCCGGCTGCGCGTCGAGGTGAAGGACGCCTCCCTCGTGAACGAGAAGGACCTCAAGGCGGCGGGCGCGCACGGCGTGGTCAAGGCCGGCGCCGCGGTCCAGGTCGTGGTCGGCCCGACCGCCGACGCCCTGGCCGAAGACATCAACGACCTCCTCTGAGCCCGATGAGCACACAGATTCTCGCGCCGCTGCCCGGCACCGCGATCCCGCTGTCCGAGGTGCCCGACCCGGTGTTCTCGGCCGAGATGGTCGGCGCCGGCGTGGCCATCGAACCGCCCGACACCGACGACGACATCACGGTGGTGGCTCCCGTCGCGGGCACGATCGTGAAGCTGCACCCGCACGCGGCGGTGATCCTGACCGACGCGGGCGCCGGCGTGCTTCTGCACGTGGGCATCGACACCGTCGGCAAGACCGACCTGTTCCGGCTGCAGGCCGCCGAGGGCGATCGCGTGGAGGTGGGACAGCCCCTGGTGACGTTCTCCCCCAACGCGGTTCGCCGTATGGGCCTGAGCGCCGCCGTGCCGGTCGTGGTGATGGACACCGCGCCGGGCTCGGCCCGCGACGCGGCGACCGGAACCGTGGACACGGGTGCGACGCTGTTCTCGATCTGAGGTGGTGACGCCTCGAGCCCCGGTCGCGAAATCGACCGGGGCTCAGTCGTTCTGGTTGCCGTCGCCGGCGGAGACGGTCATGTAGACCTGGTAGCGGTCGGCGCGGTACCAGGACTGGGCATGCTCGACACAGCGGTCGCGCGAATAGGATTGGCGATCGAACGCCAGCAGCGGCGAGCCCACGTCGGTGCCCAGCCAGCCCGCGCCGCGCTCGTCGGCGGCCACCGCGCGCACCGTCTGGTCGGCGCGGTCGATCGGGCAGTCGTATTCCTTGGCCAGCAGCGAGTACAGCGACTGCGTGAGGTCGTGCTCGAGCAGGCCGGGCAGCAGGTCGGCGCGATACCAGCCGTCGTCGATGGAGATCGGCAGGCCGTCGGCCAGGCGCAGGCGCACCAGGTGAAAAGCCTTGTCCTCGATGGAGAGTCCGAGCGCGGCGACCGTCGCGGGCGGCGGCGGCGCGAGATCGGTGTGCAGCACCACGGTGCTGGGGGTGCGGCCCAGGCGGCGCATGTCGTCGCTGAACGAGGCCATGTGCAGGCGCGAGCGGGCCACGCGTTCGGCGACGAAGGTCCCCTTGCCCGGAACCCGGGTGATCACGCCCTCGGAGTCGAGCTGGCCGAGCACCTCGCGCACGGTCATGCGGCTGACGCGGTAGTCGTCGCAGAGCTGGCGTTCACTGGGCAGCATCTCGCCGGGGCGCAACTGGGAGCACAGCGTAGTCAGCGCGGAACGCAACTGCGCCTGTTTCGTCACTCGGCCCGACACGGCATCCTTCACTTGTGCACGCTCCCGCGCCCGGCGGGAGCGGTGACTTGTGAGCAGGGACCTACTTCTCGTTGCGCGCCTTGGGGAATCGCTTCTGCTTGGCGACCCAGCCGGCCATCTTCGCCCAGTGCCCCTTCGCCGGGGTGACCAGGTTCACGAGTTCACGATTCCATTCATCGGCCTCGGTGAGCCCGTCCACGACCTCGACGAGTTCCTTCGCGGTGGCCAGATCGCCCACCATGCGGTCGCCGAGCACGCCGTCCTGACCGACCAGGGTGACGCGCACACCGATACGGCCGACGGGCTGCAGCACCGCGGTGGCGGAACCGCCGTGGTCGGAGACGAATCCCTTCACCGAGTCGACGACGGACGGCGACAGCTTGACGGGTGCCGGGGCAGCGGTAGTGCTCATGCCCGCAGTTTACCCATGGGTAGATCGAAGTCCACGAACGGCGGCCGTCGTCCGCCCGGTCGCACGCCGGGTGTAGAAACGACTCATGCGCGCCATCCAGGTTTCCGAGCACGGTGGTCCCGAGGTCCTGCGCACCGCACAGGTGCCCGATCCGCAGGCCGGGCCGGGGCAGTTGCTGGTCGAGACCGAGGCGATCGGCGTGAACTTCATCGACACCTACATCCGCACCGGGCGCTACCCGCAGGCGGTGCCGTACGTGCCCGGCTCCGAGGGCAGCGGCGTGGTGCTCGCGGTCGGCGCCGGGGTCACCGACTTCCGGGCCGGGGACCGGGTGGCGTGGGCCGCCGCGCCCGGCAGCTACGCCGAGCAGGTCGTGGTGGACGCCGCGGTGGCGATTCCGGTGCCCGCGGGTGTGGAGCCCGCGGTCGCGGCGTCGGCGCTGCTGCAGGGCATGACGGCGCACTACCTCATCGAGTCGGTCTACAGGCCCGAGCCGGGCGAGACGGTACTGGTGCACGCGGGCGCGGGCGGGGTCGGACTGATACTGACCCAGCTGCTGGCCGCGCGCGGGGTGCGGGTCGTCACCACCGTGTCCACCGACGACAAGGACAAGCTCTCGCGCGAGGCGGGCGCGGCCGAGGTGCTGCGCTACGACGACGAGATCGCCGCGCGGGTAAGGGAACTCACCGGCGGCGCGGGTGTGGCGGCGGCCTACGACGGCGTCGGGGCCTCCACCTTCGAGGCGAGTCTGGCGTCGCTGCGCGTGCGCGGCACCCTCGCGCTGTTCGGTGCGGCCAGCGGGCCGGTGCCGCCCTTCGATCTGCAGCGCCTCAACCCGGCCGGGTCGATCTTCGTCACCCGGCCGACCCTGGTGCACTACACCCGCGATCGCGCCGAATTGCTGTGGCGCGCGGGCGACATCATGAACGCCATCGCCGACGGGACGCTGTCGATCCGGGTCGGGGCGACGTATCCCCTCGCGCAGGCCGAGCAGGCGCACCGCGATCTGGAGGGGCGCAAGACCACGGGATCGATTGTCCTGCTGCCCTAATCGGGCGTATTCGGCTGATCGACCGCCGGGAACTGAACGACCGCC
This sequence comes from Nocardia sp. NPDC003693, assembly GCF_053981095.1. NCBI lineage: Bacteria > Bacillati > Actinomycetota > Actinomycetes > Mycobacteriales > Nocardiaceae > Nocardia > Nocardia sp. NPDC003693. Next base: position 17,788 of record NZ_JBSFNO010000046.1, on the reverse strand, counting down.
GAACTCGGCTGTTTCGTAGGGCCGCCCTGATCCCCGGTCGCGAGATTGCCGGCGCCCCGCGTGCCCGTGCCCACATCTGTACGCGACAGCGCGGATCATGCCCACGGCGCGGTCAGTAGTCCCGGCCGGTGAGGCCGCGGTAGGTGAAGCGGGTCAGGGCGTCGATCGCTTCCTGGTCGGTGAGTTCGATCGCGCCTTCCTCCACGGCCTGGAGCAGGCCGGTGGCGAGCAGGAACATCATGGCGAGACTGGTGTCGACGCTGCCGGGCAGTTCCAGACCCGCGGGCCCGAACCCGTCGACGTGGTCGGCCATCTCCGTGCGCTGCTGTGTCCCGAAATCGGCCGCCATCCGGGCGAACTCGGCATTGACCAGGCCCGCCTGGTTCACCGCGCGCATGACCGCCCAATTCTTGCGGGCGAAGCCCCAGTACTCGGCCAGGTGGTAGCGCACCGCGTCCGGATCGGTGAAGTCCGGATTGTGCTCGGGCCGCTCGGCCGCTGAATCACCCTCGTCGGCAAGGTCTTTCAGCAGCGCCTGGAGCAGTTCCTCCTTGCTCGCGAAGTGGTTGTAGAACGAGCCCGCCGAGCGCCCCGCCGCCGCGGTGATGTCGGTGATCTTGGTGTTCAGATAGCCGCGCTCGGCGAACAGCCCGCGCGCGGCGGCCTTGAGCGCCTGTTCGGTTTCCGTCGACTTCTCCCGGCGTCGCCCGGCCACGCACACCACCTCCTTGACAGCGGAAAGTACCACCCACAATACTGAATCTACATTCAGTGAATCTAGATTCAGTAATTGGAGTCGTCATGTCAGTGCAGGTCCTCATCGCCGGCGCCGGTCCCACCGGCCTCACCCTCGCCATCGACCTCGCCCGGCGCGGCGTGCCGGTGCGCGTCATCGACCGCGCCGCCGAGTTCTTCGACGGCTCGCGCGGGGACGGGATCCAGCCGCGCACGCTGGAGGTGTTCGACGATCTCGGGGTCCTGGCGGCGGTCCTGGCCGCCGGTTCGCCGCAGGCCACCCTGCGGGTGCACATCGGCGGTGAACACGTCATGGACCGGCGGATGACCGCGTGGCGGGAGCCGACTCCGGCCGTGCCGCAACCGAATCCGTGGGTGCTCGGGCAGTCCGACACCGAACGACTGCTGCGCGAGCGGCTGGCGGACTTCGGGGTGCGGGTCGAACTCGGCACGGAACTGACCGATTTCACCGCCGACGCGGACGGGGTGAGCGCCACCCTGGTCCGCGGCGGCGAGTCCGAGACCGTGCGCGCGGACTACCTCGTCGGCGCGGACGGCGGGCGCAGCACCGTGCGCAAACGGCTCGGCATCGCCTTCGAGGGCGTCACCGACGAGTCGGTGCGCATGCTGCTCGGCGACGTGCGCGCCGACGCCCTCGACCACGGGTTCGGCTACTGGTTCGCCCGGCCGGACGCGCCGATGGACGGCATCGCGCTGACCCCGCTGCCGGGCGGACGGCACTTCCAGTTCGCCACAGCCGTATCCGGGGACGGCGACGCGAATCTGGCCGTGCTGCAACGGTATGTGCTCGAGCGCTCGGGGCGTTCGGACATCGAGCTCGCCGACCTCGGCTGGGCGACGGTGTGGCGGCCCAATACCCGCCTGGCCGAACGGTTCCGGGAGGGCCGGGTGCTGCTGGCCGGGGACGCCGCGCACGTGCATCCGCCCACCGGCGGGCAGGGCCTGAACACCGGGGTGCAGGACGCCTACAACCTGGGCTGGAAACTCGAAGTCGCACTGCGCGATCCCGGAGCGGAGAGCGAGGCGCTGCTCGACTCCTACGCGACCGAGCGCCGGGCGGTGGCGGCGCGGGTACTCGGGCTCTCCTCGGACCTGCTGGACAAGGCGGTGCAGGGTGATCCGGACGCCATGGATCGGGAGGGTACGCATCAGCTGGACCTGAGCTATCGGATGCTGTTCCCGGACACCGGTTCCGCGGATCTGCGCACCGGTGACCGCGCGCCCGATGCGCCACTGGTGACCGGTGACGGCCGGAATGTCCGGTTGTTCGACATGTTCCGGGGACCGCACGCGACGCTGCTGATATTCGGCGACGGTGCGCCGGCGCTCGAATCCTTCGGGGTGCGACCGCACCTCGTCCGGGTCGTGCGGCCCGGGGCACGGAGCGAGAACGTGCTGATCGACGCCGACGGGCACGCCGCCCGCGCCTACGACGCCGCCGACGGCACCCAGATCCTGGTTCGCCCTGACGGATACGTGGGCGCGCGCACGCACTGATCGGGTATCCGCCCGGATGATGCGGGTCCTGATCGGGGTCATCCGCCCGGCAGCGCCGTGTCATCCGGATCAGCGCAACGGGGTTCGAGTCACGCGGTGGAATGCCCACGGCCTCTGCTCGGGGTGTCGGGCGCGGACCCGCGAACGCGCCCCGGCCGGACCCAGACCGATTCCAGCAATCGGTGAGTTGCCCTCCCCCGGCGCGTCGTTCGGCGAAAGCGTGCAGAATGATCTTGCTGCACCGCAAGACGATTCGCCACGTCCGGTCACGGGACGCCGTAAGGTTGTCGCGGCGTTCGTTCGGGCGGGCGGCAGGTAGAGGCATCGGTCAGAGGTGGTTCGCATGTTGGTGAAGGTCCGAAACGACGACCCGTCGCGGTTGTCGGCCACCGAGCGCACCGTCGTGAACTGGCTCAAGTCGTGGAGCGGCCCGCACGCGGTGCCGGGCATCGCGATCGTGCAGTGCCAGGACGCGGACGTGGTGGTGTGGACGCCGCAGACCAGTGTCGTGGTCGGCGTGCACGGTTTCACCGAGCGGGTCACCGGCACCCTCACCTGCGCGCAGGACGAGCCCTGGACGATCGACGGCAAACCCGCGCCCATCGACGGGGACGCCAATCCGCTCGAGCGGGTGCGGCGCCAGACCGCCGAGCTCGCCCGCCAGCTGAGATCCGCGCCCGGCCGGGAGGAAGTGCCGGTGAGCGGCTTAGTGCTGCTGTGCCCGCAGCTGGGCAGCCGGATCAAACTCGAGAAGGGCGAACTGCCCCCGGGCATCGACGTCCTGATCGGCGACGGCCCCTCCTCCCTGCGCAACTACTTCACGACGATCGCCGAGGGCGCCGACCCGTCCTGGGACGCCGCCCAGGTAGGCCAGGCCCTGGGCGCGCTCGGATTCGCCGCCGCCGCAACCTATTCCGACCTGGTGTCGGAAGGCTTCCCCCCGCCAGAGTCCGCGCGCACCTCCCCTCCGCCGCTGGCGGCCGCCCCGACGGTCAAGGTGCCCTCGGTCCCGGTCCAGCAGGATCCCCCGCCCGCCCCGCCGCAGCCCGCCGCCGAGGCCCGTTCCGGCAGTGGTGAATCCGCGCCCGGCAAGCCCGCGGACGAAGCGCCGCAACAGGAGCCGGAGAAGTCCGGCTCCTCCGGCAAAGGCAAGGCAGCCGCGGGCGGTGTGATCGCCGGCGGCGCGGCGGCCGCCGCCGCGGTAGCGGCCTACCGCCACCTGACCGGCGGCTCCTCCCCCTCCGATCGCCCCGAACGCACCCCCGACCCACAGGGCCCCGCCGGCCCGCCTCCCACCCAGCCGGGTCCGGGCGCACCCCCGGGCCCCGGTGCCCCCCACGGCTCCGGCCAGCCCCAGGGCCCGGGCGTCAACCTCGGCCGATCCCAGCCCGCTGGTCCCCAGGCCCCCGCCGGTCCCCAGGGCCCCGGCCAGGCCCTGGCGTACGGTGCCCAGGGCCCCGGCGCCCCCCAGCAGCCGCGCCCCCAAGCGCCCCAACGCAATCAACCCCCCGTTCCCCCGAACGCACCCCCGACCGCCCCGGTGGCCAACCCACAGGCCCCCTACGCCGCGGCCCCCACCCGCCCCACCGGCGGCCCGGGCTTCCCCATCTGGAACACCCCCCAGTCCACGACCCACCCCACCAAACCCCGCCGCCGCAAGGACATTCCGATAGTCGGCGCGATCGTCCTGGTGTTCCTGATCCTGCTCATCGCCGCGATGTGCACCGGCCGCACCACCTCGACAAAAGACGACGACACGAACACCCCCACCCGCCCCACCACCTCCCAGCGCACCACGACCCCCGGCGGTTCGACCACCACCGACCCCACGATCCCGAAGACGACGATCCCCCCGGCCTGCTTCCCCCTCGACCCCAACTGCTGACCCCTCGGCCGATTCTGCGACTCCACCCACGTCCGGCGACAGTCGGAACGTGTTCGAGCACTGTCCGGCACTCGGACGGCCCACGCCACCTCCTCGCCCAACCGGCGGTGCGCGCGACCCACCGGCACGCGCGGCTATGTTCTTCGTGGTGATTGTTCGGGGCGGGCCGAGAAGAGAGTGGGTGCCATGCACTGGGATCAGATGACCGACACACCCGAGGATCTGCGGCGGCGGGCCACGCGGCTGCGGCGGGGTATGGGGCAGTTGGGGGTGCTGGAGTCGATCATCGACGCGGCGGAGGGGCCCTGGCTGGGGATCATGGACGCGGACGGGCGGGGGACGGCCGAGCTGCGCATGCATCTGGCGGGGCGGTACCGGGTGTCGGCCGCAGTGACCAGTGCGGGGAAGCTGAGTCTGGTGCACGTCAACGACCTCACGCGGCGGCGGTCCGAGCGGGTGCTGTCGGGAAAGACGTTGCTGCGCAAGGGCTGGACCGAGGCCGAGCCCATGCCCAAGCAGCCCGAGTGGCTCGAATACGTGGTGTCGTGGGTCGAGAACGTCAGCGGCGAGGTGGACCGCCGCGTGGTGATCGAGTGGCGGCTGCTCGGCGCGGACCGTCGGCTGAACAGCCTGAACGACACCATCGCGGGCATGCGCGCCAGCCTCGACGAGCAGGTCCAGGTCCGCGACGCCCTCGCCGCCGAGGTGGCGGACCTGCGCGGCGAGCTCGAGGCCCTGCCCCCGGCCGGCCCCGAGGCCCGCACGATCGCCGCGCCCGAGCCCGAGCCGGACGCCGCCGAGGCCGTCGCGGACGTGGAGGCGAACACCGCCGATGTCCCGGAGGCCGCAGCCGCCGAGACCACTGAACCCGGCGTCTCTCCCACGCCGTCCACCGAGTCAGAACCCGCGACGGCCGCCTCCTCACCCGAGCGCCCCGAATCGTCCGGCTCGGACTCCTCCGAGGATTCGAGCACCCACCCCGGCGCGGACCACGCCGTGACCGCTCACAGCTGAACCACCCGGCGCCCTCGGGCACCGCAAAACGCGAACCGCCGCCGAGCACGTGCTCGGCGGCGGTTCGCGTTGTATCGGCTCGGGCGTCAGCCGAACAGGATGCTCCCGATCGTGTTCCACCCCATCACCGAGTCGACGGCAAGACCGCAGAACACGATCGCCAGGTAGTTGTTCGACTGCAGGAACAGGCGCAGCGGCTTCACCGGCTCACCGCGGCGCACGCCCGAGTAGAGCTGGTGTGCCATGAGCAGGAACCAGGCGCCCGCGGCGATGGCCACCGCGGCGTAGATCGCGCCGGCGGCCGGGACCAGGGCCAGGGTGGCCAGCACGGTGAGCCAGGTGTAGATGACGATCTGCTTGGTGACGACCTGTTCGGTGGCGACCACCGGCAGCATGGGCACGCCCGCCGCCTTGTAGTCCTCCTTGTAGCGCATGGCCAGCGCCCAGGTGTGCGGCGGCGTCCAGAAGAAGATGACCAGGAACAGCACGATGGCGGGCCAGGCGATGGTGCCGGTGACCGCGGACCAGCCGACGAGCGCGGGCATGCAGCCCGCCGCGCCGCCCCACACCACGTTCTGCGAGGTGCGGCGCTTGAGGCCGAGGGTGTAGACGAAGACGTAGAACAGGATGGTCGCCACGACCAGCGCGCCCGAGAGCAGGTTCGCCTGCCACCACAGCCACGCGAACGAGCCGAGGCCGAGCGTGATGCCGAAGATCGCCGCGTTGCGGGTGGGCACGGCCTCGCGGGCCAGCGGCCGCTTGGAGGTCCGCTTCATGACCTTGTCGATGTCGGCGTCCGCGACGCAGTTCAGCGTGTTGGCGCTGGCCGCACCCATCCAGCCGCCGAACAGCGTGGCCAGGATGAGGCGAATGTCCACGGTGCCGCGGTCGGCGAGCAGCATGGTGGGAATCGTTGCCACGAGCAGCAGCTCGATGACGCGCGGCTTGGTGAGCGCGATATAGGCCAGGACCCGGCGGGTGCCGGCTGCCAGCGGTCCACTGCCCGTGACGCGCTCAGCAAGCACCGTCCCGGAGGTGCCGTGAGCGCCACCCGGCTGTTGCCCAATCCGCACTGTTTCTCCTCGCACGCCGTGCACTTGATCCGGTCTCGACCAGCAGCGCGCTCGGCCGTTTCCCTGCGTGCGGGCCCCGGCGGCGCGGCTACTACTACACGGAATGGTAGACCCACGCCGAGCTATCGCTAATTCGCCCTCTGTGTCCGCGGCCTCGGCTCGGCTCCGGCGTGCCCGCGGCCGCCGGTGTCCCGTTCAGGTCGGTTACGGACTTTCGCACTCGGCGCGGACCTCCCGGAAACGGGTCGCGGGCACCCGTTCTCGTGCGTGTCCGGGACGCGTGAAGTCGGCCTGCCCTGGGCATTTCGTGATTTTTCCACCGGGTACGCCCGGGCGTGTCACGCATCGCGGTGCCGTCGCGCGGTCACGGGCAGGTCCGCGCCCGGACACGAACTCACGACACGGCGGCCGGTGAACGCGGGTTCCCGTATAGCGCGGAAACGGCCCCCTTTAGGGTGGTAGTAGTCCGGTGCGCTGTCGGATGCTCGTGTCGGCGCATCGCGCATCCCCCCGCCAGCGAAGCCGCCGACAACCTCAGTGTTCACGAGAAGGTCAGGAGAACCTCGGTCGTGTCAGTCACAGACGACATCCGCGCCCTCACGCAGCCGCATCACCCCACCGACTGGAGCGACCTGGACACGAAAGCCGTCGATACGGCGCGTGTCCTGGCCGCCGACGCGGTCCAGAACGCCGGAAACGGACATCCGGGCACCGCGATGAGCCTGGCGCCGTTGGCGTACACGCTGTTTCAGCGCATCATGCGGATCGATCCGAGCGATCCGGAGTGGGTGGGACGCGACCGTTTCGTGCTCTCCTGCGGCCACTCCAGCCTGACCCAGTACGTGCAGCTGTACCTGGCCGGTTTCGGTCTGGAGCTGAACGATCTCGTCGACCTGCGCAAGTGGGGCTCGCTCACCCCGGGCCACCCGGAGTACCGGCACACCGCGGGCGTGGAGATCACCACCGGCCCGCTGGGCCAGGGCCTGGCCTCGGCGGTCGGCATGGCGATGGCGGCACGGCGTGAGCGCGGTCTGTTCGATCCCGAAGCGGCACAGGGCGAGAGCGCCTTCGACCACTTCATCTACGTCATCGCCTCCGACGGCGACATGGAAGAGGGCGTCACCTCCGAGGCGTCCTCGCTCGCGGGCACCCAGCAGCTGGGCAACCTGATCCTGTTCTACGACGACAACCGCATCTCCATCGAGGACGACACCCGCATCGCCTTCACCGAGGACGTCGCCGAGCGCTACCGCGCCTACGACTGGCACGTGCAGGTCGTCGAGGGCGGCGAGAACGTCACCGGCATCGAGGAGGCCGTGGCCGCCGCGCAGGCCGTGACCGACAAGCCGTCGATCATCCTGCTGCGCACCATCATCGGCTTCCCGGCCCCGAACAAGATGAACACCGGCGCCTCGCACGGCGCCGCGCTGGGCAAGGACGAGGTCGCCGCCACCAAGAAGATCCTGGGCTTCGACCCGGAGAAGAACTTCGACGTGGACGCCGCTGTCATCTCGCACGCTCGCACCCAGGTCGCCGATCGCGCCAAGGCCGCCAAGGCCGCCTGGCAGGATCAGTTCGACGCGTGGGCCGCCGCCAACCCGGAGAACAAGGCGCTGTTCGATCGACTGTCGACCCGCAGCCTGCCCGAGGGCTGGGCCGAGTCGCTGCCGTCGTGGGACGCCGATCCCAAGGGCATGGCCACCCGCAAGGCGTCCGGCGCGGTGCTGGCCGCCCTCGCCCCGGTGCTGCCGGAACTGTGGGGCGGTTCGGCCGACCTCGCCGAGTCCAACAACACCACCATGCCGAACACCCCGAGCTTCGGCCCGGAGACCATCTCCACCGGCATGTGGAAGGCCAACCCGTACGGCCGCACGCTGCACTTCGGTGTCCGCGAGCACGCCATGGGCTCGATCCTCAACGGCATTGCGCTGCACGGCCCGACGCGTCCCTACGGCGGCACCTTCCTGGTGTTCTCCGACTACATGCGGCCCGCCGTGCGCCTGGGCGCGCTCATGCGCACCCCGGTCACCTACGTGTGGACCCACGACTCCATCGGCCTGGGCGAGGACGGCCCGACGCATCAGCCGATCGAGCACCTGGCCGCGCTGCGCGCGATCCCGGGCCTGAACGTGGTGCGCCCGGGCGACGCCAACGAGACCGCGCACGCCTGGCGCGTCATCCTCGAACGTGACTCCGCGGAACGGCATTCGCACTTCTCGGTGTCCGAGCCGCCGCACCAGGACGGCCCGTCCGCGCTGGCGCTGACCCGTCAGGATCTGCCGATCCAGGAGGGCACCTCGTACGAGGGCGTCGCCAAGGGCGGCTACGTGCTGGCCGAATCCTCCACGGCCACACCGCAGGTCATCCTGATCGGCACCGGTTCGGAACTGCAGCTGGCGGTCGAGGCGCGCGCTACCCTCGAGGCGCAGGGCATCGGCACCCGCGTGGTGTCCATGCCGTGTGTGGAGTGGTTCGACGCGCAGGACCAGGCGTACAAGGATTCGGTGCTGCCGCCGTCGGTCAAGGCGCGCGTCACGGTCGAGGCCGGAATCGCCATGCCGTGGTACCGCTTCGTCGGCGACGCCGGTGAGATCGTCTCGATCGAGCACTTCGGCGCCTCGGCCGATTTCAAGACGCTGTTCCGCGAGTTCGGCATCACGACCGACGCCGTGGTCGCCGCCGCCACCCGCTCGCTCGCCAAGGTGAAGGGATAGTCAGAACATGACCCAGAACGCGAATCTCGCGGCGCTGTCCGCCGCCGGGGTTTCGGTGTGGCTGGACGACCTGTCGCGCAATCGAATTCAGTCCGGAAACCTCAAGGACCTGATCGATACCCGCAGCGTCGTCGGCGTCACCACCAACCCGTCGATCTTCCAGGCCGCGCTGTCGCAGGGCCACGACTACGAGTCCCAGGTGAACGAACTCGCCGCCCAGGGCGCGGACGTCGACACCACCATTCGCACCATCACCACCGATGACGTGCGCGCGGCCTGCGACGTGTTCGCCGATGTCTTCGCCGCCACCGGCGGCAAGGACGGCCGCGTCTCGATCGAGGTCGACCCGCGCCTGGCGAACGACGAGGACGGCACGGTGGCCCAGGCCATCGAGCTGTGGAAGATCGTCGACCGGCCCAACCTGTTCATCAAGATTCCCGCCACCGAGGCCGGTCTGCCGGCCATCTCGCGGGTCATCTCCGAGGGCATCAGCGTGAACGTGACGCTGATCTTCTCGGTCGAGCGCTACGTCGCGGTGATGGGCTCGTACCTGGCGGGTATCCGCAACGCCAAGACCGCCGGGCACGATGTGGCCAAGATCCATTCCGTCGCTTCGTTCTTCGTCTCGCGCGTGGATTCGGAGATCGACAAGCGGCTCGAGGCCATCGGCTCGGACGAGGCGCTGGCGCTGCGCGGCAAGGCCGGTCTGGCCAACGCCCGCCTGGCGTACGCGGCCTACCAGGACGTGTTCGACGGCGGCGACCACACCTCGGTGTTCGCGCAGCTGCGGTCCTCCGGCGGCGCGAACGCCCAGCGCGCGCTGTGGGCTTCGACCGGCGTGAAGAACCCGGACTACCCGGACACCCTGTACGTGACCGAGCTGGTGGGCCCGAACACGGTGAACACCCTGCCGGAGAAGACCCTGCAGGCCGCCGCGGACCACGGCGAGATCACCGGCGACACCCTGTCCGGCACCGGACCGGAGTCGCAGGCGATCTTCGATCAGCTCGCCGCCGTCGGCATCGATCTGGCCGACGTGTTCGATGTGCTGGAGTCCGAGGGCGTCGAGAAGTTCGTGACGTCCTGGCAGGAACTGCTCGATGCCACAACCGAGCAGCTCCGGGTAGCAGGAGGCAACTGACGGTGGCAGCCCGCGCGGCGGCAAAGGTCACGAAGGGGAATCCGCTCCGCGATGAGCGGGACAGCCGGGTACCCCGGATCGCTGGACCTTGCAGCATGGTGATTTTCGGAGTTACCGGTGACCTGTCGCGGCGCAAACTGCTGCCGGCCATCTACGACCTGGCGAACCGGGGGCTGCTGCCCCCGGGTTTCGCCCTGGTCGGATTCGCCCGCCGGGAGATGACCGACGAGGAGTTCGCGGCGCTCGTGCACGAGTCCGTGAGCTCCTCCTCGCGCACCCCGTTCCGGGAAGAGGTGTGGCAGCAGCTGCGGGACGGATTGCGTTTCGTACAGGGCACTTTCGAGAACGACGCGGCCTTCCATCGGCTCGCGACGACCTTGAAGGACCTGGACCGCGATCGCGGCACCGGCGGCAATCACGCCTTCTACCTGTCGATTCCGCCGGACGAGTTCCCGGTGGTGCTGGACCAGCTGTCGAAAAACGGTCTGGCCCAACCGGGTATCGCCCCGCAGGGTCAGCCGCCGGCGTGGCGGCGCGTCATCATCGAGAAGCCGTTCGGCCACGACCTGGACAGCGCGCTGGATCTGAACGCGCTGGTCAATCGAGTGTTCCCGGAGTCGTCGGTGTTCCGCATCGACCACTACCTGGGCAAGGAGACGGTGCAGAACATCCTGGCGCTGCGCTTCGCGAACCAGCTGTTCGATCCGATCTGGAACGCCAACTACGTCGACCACGTGCAGATCACCATGGCCGAGGACATCGGCCTGGGTGGGCGCGCGGGGTACTACGACGGCATCGGCGCGGCCCGCGACGTGATCCAGAACCACCTGTTGCAGCTGCTCGCGCTGACGGCCATGGAGGAGCCGGTTTCCTTCCAGCCCAAGCAATTGCAGGCCGAGAAGATCAAGGTCCTGTCGGCGACCAAGCTGGTCGAGCCGCTGGAGCAGACCAGCGCGCGCGGGCAGTACACCGCGGGCTGGCAGGGCAGCGAATCGGTCGTGGGCCTGCTGCAGGAGGAGGGTTTCGACCCGAATTCGCGCACCGAGACCTACGCGGCCATCACCCTGGCGGTGGAGACGCGGCGCTGGGCCGGGGTGCCGTTCTACCTGCGCACCGGAAAACGCCTGGGCCGCCGCGTCACCGAGATCGCGGTGGTGTTCAAGCGCGCCCCGCATCTGCCCTTCGATCAGACCATGACCGAGGAGCTGGGGCAGAACGCGCTGGTGATCCGCGTGCAGCCGGACGAGGGCATCACCATGCGATTCGGGTCCAAGGTGCCCGGGTCGTCCATGGAGGTCCGCGACGTGAACATGGACTTCAGCTACGGCGAGGCCTTCACCGAGGACTCCCCCGAGGCGTACGAGCGGCTCATCCTGGACGTGCTGCTCGGCGTTCCCTCGTTGTTCCCGGTGAACGAGGAGGTCGAATTGTCTTGGCGCATCCTCGATCCCGTGCTGGAGCAGTGGGCCGCGACCGGTAAGCCGGATCCGTACGAGGCCGGCACCTGGGGCCCGGAGTCGGCCGACGAGATGCTCGCGCGCAGCGGGCGGGAATGGCGGCGGCCGTGATCATCGACATGCCCGACACCGACACCCGTGAGGTCTCCAAACGGCTCATCCAGCTGCGCGAGGCCAACGGCGTGGTCACCATGGGCCGCGTGCTGACCCTGGTGGTGTGCACCCTGGACAGCTCCGAGGCCGAGGACGCGATCGACGCCGCCAACGACGCCAGCCGCGAACACCCCTGCCGGGTGATCGTGCTGGCGCGCGGGGATCGCAACGCCGCGACGCGGTTGGACGCCCAGATCCGCGTGGGCGGGGACGCGGGCGCGGCCGAGGTCATCGTGCTGCGGTTGCAGGGCGAGCTGGTCAGCCACGAGAGCAGTGTCGTGATCCCGTTCCTGCTGCCCGACACCCCCGTGGTGGCGTGGTGGCCGCGCGGGGCCCCGGAGTTCCCGTCCAAGGATTCGGTGGGCCGCCTGGCCACGCGCCGCATCACCGACGCGACGTTCGCGCCGGATCCGCAGGGCACCATCAAGAAGCGGCGCGCCTCCTACGCCTCGGGTGACACCGATCTGGCGTGGAGCCGCATCACCTACTGGCGGGCCCTGCTGGCCGCCGCGCTGGACGAGGCGCCGTTCGAGGCCGTGGAATCGGTGACGGTGTCGGGTCTGCGCGACGAGCCCGCGCTGGACATGCTGGCGGGCTGGCTGGCCGCGCGCCTGGACTGCCCGATCGTGCGCCGCACCGGTGAGCTCAAGGTGGAGGTCAAGCGCCCGACGGTGTCCATCTCGATCGCCCGCCCGCAGCACGGCCGCACCGCGACCCTGACCCGCACCGGTGAGCCGGATCAGCGTTTCGCGCTGGCCCGCCGCGAGACCCGGGACTGCCTGGCCGAAGAACTGCGCCACCTCGATGCCGACGTGATCTACGCCGAGGCCCTGACCGGAATCGAAAAGGTGAACTATGAGTGAGCCCGTCGTCGAAACCTTCGCCGGTACCGAAGAACTCGTCATGGCCGCGGCCGCGCGCTTCGTTGCGCTGGTCGTGGAGGCGCAGCGCCTGCGCGGGTCGGCCTCGGTCGTGCTGACCGGCGGCGGCAACGGCATCGGGCTGCTGGAATGGGTCCGCAAGGCGCCGGGCGACATCGACTGGTCCAAGCTCGACGTGTTCTGGGGCGACGAGCGCTATCTGCCCGCCGGCGATCCCGAGCGCAACGAGTTGCAGGCCCGCCGGGCGCTGTTGGATCACGTGCCGGTCGATCCCACGCGGGTGCATCCCACCGAGACCTCCAGCGGCGACTACCCGGACGTGCTCGAGGCGACCGGTGAGTACTCCGCGGCGGTGCACGCGCACCTGGCGCAGTACGGCGCGTTCGACGTGCACCTGCTCGGAATGGGCGGCGAGGGGCACATCAACTCGCTGTTCCCGCACACCGACGCGACCCGCGAGGACCGCGAACTCGTTGTGGCGGAGACGCATTCGCCCAAGCCGCCGGCCGTGCGCATCACCCTGACGCTGCCCGCCATCCGGCGCTCGCGGCACGTGGTGCTGATCGTCGCGGGCGAGGCCAAGGCCGCCGCGGTCGCCGCCGCGCTCAATGGCGCCTCGCCCCTGGACATTCCGGCCGCGGGCGCGATCGGCAGCGAGTCGACCACCTGGCTGCTGGACACCGCGGCCGCGAGCGACCTGCCCGGCTGACGGAGTTCGATCCCGGAACCGGTCCCGTTCCCGGGGCCGGTTTCGCGCTTTCCCGGGGGCGACGCCGTACCGACTCGCGCCCGGGCACACCGGTGATCATCCCGTTCGCGCCGTCCGCGCGGCCGGGCTGGAAGAATCCGGTCAATGACCTACCTCAGCCACGTCGACGTTCTGCTCATCGCCACCCGGGGCGATGAGGTGCTGCTCGCCCGCCGGGCCAACACCGGCTACTCCGACGGGTTGTGGAATCTGCCCTCGGGCAAACTCGACGCCGACGAGGACCTCGAGGCCGCCATGATCCGCGAGGCGGCCGAGGAACTCGGGATCACCCTCACCCGCAAGGACATTCGCATGGCGGCCAGCCTGCACGTGCGCACCCCGGACGAGGTGGGCCGGGTCGGGTTCTTCTTCCACGCCGACCGCTGGGTGGGAGAGCCCTACAACGCCGAACCGGACAAGTGCTCGGACCTGCGGTGGTTCCCCATCGATCAGCTGCCCGCGGACACCGTGCCGTACACCAGCGCCGGGGTGGACCTGTACCTGCGCGGGGAGAACTTCGGCTTGTACGGGTGGCCGACACCGCTAGCGGAGCGCTGAATGCGCCTGTCCGCCACCCGCGCCCGCGCGGCGCGGGCCGCAGTCGCGGTGGGAGCGGCGCTGCTGGCGTTGATCATGCTGCCGCGTCCCGCCTCCGACGCACCGCCCTTCGATCCCGGACGGGTGCCCGGATCCCAGGTGGTGTGGGTGACCGCCCGGGCCGGGGCTTCGCACGCGATGCTGGAACTGTGGGAGCGAAATCGCCTGCGCGAGTGGAAGCAGACCTTCGCGGTACGGGCCCGGGTCGGCGGCGAGGGCATCTCCGAGCACGCGCGCGAAGGCTCGGCGTACACCCCGCAGGGCATCTTCCCGCTGACCGAGGGTTTCGGCAGGCGGCCCGCTCCGGCGGCGCGGCTGCCGTACCTGGACGTCGGCTCGTCCGACACCTGGTGGTGGGTCTCGGACACCGAAAGTCCGTACTACAACCAGCGATTCCGCTGCGCCGAGACCGCGTGCCCGTTCGACACCGCGGCCGGTGAGAACCTCGGGCGCACCGGGGAGGCGTACGACTACGCGCTGGTCATCGACTACAACCGGGCGCCGGTGGTCCCCGCCGCCGGTTCGGCGTTCTTCCTGCACGTGGCGACCGACGGGCCGACGGCGGGCTGCGTGGCGGTCTCGGCGGATGTGATGCGCAGCCTGCTCACCACGCTGCATCCCGATCACCAACCCGTAATAGGCATGTACGCCCACTGAATCCGGCTCGAGCTGCCATGCTGAGGACCATGGCGCAGACCGACCCGATCGGCGCGTGGAAATCTCTGCGCGCCGGCAATGAGCGTTTCACCAGCGGTACCCTCGAACATCCCGGTCAGGGCGCGGCCGAGCGCGCGAAACTCGTACACGGACAGCAGCCTTCGGTCATCCTGTTCGGTTGCGGAGACTCCCGCGTTGCCGCCGAGCTGATCTTCGATCAGGGCCTCGGGGACATGTTCGTGGTCCGCACGGCCGGGCACGTGATCGACTCCTCGGTGCTCGGGTCCATCGAGTACGGCGTCGAGGTGTTGCGCGTGCCGCTGATCGTCGTGCTCGGGCACGACAGCTGCGGCGCGGTGAACGCGACCATCAAGGCGCTGGACGGCGGCGACGTGCCCGGCGGGTTCATCCGCAGCATCGTCGAGCGGGTCACCCCGTCCATCCTGATCGGCCGTGCGGAGGGGTTGACCGGCGTCGACGATCTGGAGGCCAGGCACGTGGTGGAGACCGGGCGGTTGCTGGTGGAGCGATCGATGGTGGTCTCGCGCGCGGTCGCGACCGGCAGTTGCGCCATCGCATGCGTGACATACGAATTGGCCGACGGCAGGGCGCGCCTGCACCGGGTGATCGGCGACATCGGCGAGTCGGCGACGCTCAACGATCCCGACCCCACGGAGTGATACCGGCCGCCCGCTCGGTTGCCGGACCCCGCGGACCGCGCTGACGGCCGTGTCCCGTCCACGGGTACCCTCGGCAGCGAATCTCTCTCATCGTCGCTGAACAGCGAGCCCGCGGGCGCTCTCACCGCCCGAAATCCGTTCCGCGCGAATCTGTGCCACGTCGGCTACATTGCTCGGCGTATTCCCCCTCAGCGTTCCGATCGAGCTAGACAGAGAGTAGAGAAATTGAGCAGCGGCAAGGACCTCGCACTGACCCACGTCAGTGTGCTCGTCGGCAATCAGCGCGAAGCCCTGGAGTTCTACCGCGACGCCATCGGCCTGGAGGTCCGCCAGGATATGCCGTTCGGCAAGGCCCGCTGGCTGACGCTCGGTCCGGCGAGTCAGCCCACGATCGAGTTCCTGCTCGAGGTGCCCGAGATGGTGCCCAATGACGGTGTGCAGCAGGGTGCGCGCACCCGGATAGCCACCGGCGCTCAGGGCACCCTGATCTTCGGCACCGACGATGTGGACGCCACGTTCGAGCGTCTCGAGGGCGCCGGGGTCGAGGTGGCCCAGCGGCCCATCACCCAGCCGTACGGGGTGCGCGACTGCGGATTTCGCGATCCCTGGGGCAATCACCTGCGCTTCTCCCAGCAGATGCCATGATCCGGGCCGGTGCGAATCTCTAGCCCAGCCAGCTCGGCAGGGGTTCGCACCGCTCGCGCCAGTGGTTCGGAAGTCCTGAAACCCCCAGCCGCGCACCGAGAATCCCGCCGACGATGGCGCATGTGGTGTCCATGTCCCCGCCCGCCGCCGCCGTCCGCCACAGGGCCTCCGTGACCTCGTCGCCGGCCCATACCCCGGCCGTGATCCAGAGGCAGAACGGCACGGTGTCCGGCGCGGAGGTTTCGCTTCCATTGCCTAGCAGCGCAACGACTTCCGTGAGATCCGCCGATCCCGGCAGGGTTGCCGCAGTACCGATACGCTCGCGAACCACCCCCGCCGGAGTGCGCTCGGCGACGGTCTCGAGCAACTCCCGTCCCCGCAATCCCGGCTGCGATACGCCCAGCGCGGCGGCGACGGCCACGGCGACGGCTCCGGCGATGCCCTCGGGATGGGTGTGGGTCACCGTCGCCGACGCGGCCGCTTCCGCCGCCGCCCGCTCGAGATCGTCCGCGAAGTACGCGCCCACCGGCGCGACCCGCATGGCGGCCCCGTTCCCCCACGAGCCTCGCCCGTCTCGCGCCGCACCTGCCAGCTCACGCCAGTCGGCGTCGCGATCGCGGATCAGCCGCAGGATGCGAGCCGTCCCCGGCCCGTACCACCGGTAGATGTCGTGTTTCGGCCGCTGCCGAATACCAGCTCGTCGGCACCGATTCCGTCTCGGCCGTGCGACGGGCTAATTCGGCATCCGAACCTCGGGCGGACCCGTGTACTCGGTGAGCCAGAAGTCCTTGACGTCGAGGGCATGCACACTGAACGCCGCACCGAACACCGCCGCGCACACGATGATCGACGCCGCCGCGATTCCCGTGGTGCCGCGCACTCCCCGCTGTCGGCCACGTCGTGTCACGACCGCCACCAGGGCCGTCGTCACGACGGCGGACAGCAACGCGGACAGCAGCGACCGCATCGTCAGGTCCGGCGCCGCGAGCCGCACCAGGTAGTGCGCGAGGGCTTCGCGAGGGGTCTCGGTCATCGCCAGCGAACTCCATTCGGCAGCGGCGGTGGCGATTTCGCGCGCGACGACCCAGAACACTCCGAACAGCACCACGGCCGCCACCGCGCCCCACCCGAGTGCCGTCGCTCGCGGAACGGAAACCGCCACGCGCGTCAGCACTCCCGCCGCGAGTCCGGCCGCCGCCACTCCCACCGCCAACGGCACCACCAGCAGTTGCGTGAAGATCGAGCACTCGGGCCAGGCCAGCGCGGCGATGTCGAGGGCCTCCAGCCGCCGGCCGACGATCACCCCGGTCACCACTCCCCCGACCGCCGACAGCACTGCGACCAGAAGTACCCCGAAGCCGACCCACGGTAGGCACCGGCGCAGCCATTCCAGCTCGGCGCTCGCACCGGACGCGGAGCGAGGTCGGCCGTGGCCGGTTTCAAACAGCGAATCACTCACTTCGCCACCGCATGTCAGGTGAATAGGCGGAGATGGGGTGAATAGCGAAGAGGGATTCGGCGGGCTCAGGAGGCGCTCGATAACACCCGACATTTCGGGGGGCAATTTTGTCGCGCAAAATAGCCGATTGGCCCGAATTGCGTTGTATATCAACAGAATTGGTCTATTCATGCTCGCTATGAAGGAGTAGAATAGGGGTATGAATTCGAGAGAGGTACCCACCATCGCGACGAGTGCCAAAGCACTCGCCGCCGCGGTGGAGAACCTGCTCGAATTACCGATGTACTCAATGCCCGATGGCGAGGTCATCGAGGTTATGCAGGAGCTCGAGACCACTTTCCGCAAGTTGGAGGCGGTGAAGCAGCGGTTCGCTCTCGAGTGTGGAGCGCGAGGCTTGTCCTCCGCAGCGGGTGTGAAGAGCTTGATTCTGT
>NZ_JBSFNO010000045.1:0-64076 GCF_053981095.1 Nocardia sp. NPDC003693 | reverse complement strand
GCAAACGATCCCTCGCTGACCCCGGCCGAGCGTGCCCGCGCCGTCGTTCGCGCGAAGCTGCGTGCGGCCGCCAAACGGGATCACCGCACCGCCGAACAGCGCAACCACGACGCCCTGTTGGTGTTCTTCCGCCCCGACATGGGACCCACGAAACTCGGATCACATCGCGGACTTCCGGTCTCGACCATCATCACCATGAGCATCGACGACCTCGAGAAGCGCACCGGGGTCGCCACCACCGCCACCGGCGGCACGATGTCGATCACCCAAGCACTCCAGGTCGCCAGGAACTCGACCCCGTACCTGGTGGTGCTCGACCGCAACGGCCGCCCACTGCACCTGTCGCGCGGTCAGCGTCTCGCCAACCCCGCACAACGCCTGGCGCTCACCGCCACCGAACGCGGGTGCACGCGCCCCGGATGCGACGCGCCAGCGAGCCGCTCCGCCGTACACCACATCAAGGAATGGGCCGATGGCGGCGAAACGGACATCGAGAACCTGACCTTCGCGTGCGATGCCTGCCACGCCCAGATCAACACCGGCCCGAACGGGTGGGAAACCGTTGTGATGGGCGAGGATTCGGAGAATCCGGGCAAAACCGGCTGGATTCCTCCACCGCACATCGACCGAACTCGTAGGCCGCGTGTGAATTTCCGTCATCATCCCCAGTTTCCGGGTATCCCCGCGCGATGGCGCTGCTAGCCACACACCCCGGTCGTGTTTCCTTGCTCGCCGTTTTCCACTCTGCCTCTTCGGCTTTCCCATGCCGAAGGGGCTCCTCGCGCGCTCAGGCGTTGGCCCACTCTTCTCACCCGTGCGGCGTGTGCGTCCACACTCATCGGTGTTCACGCCCGTGGCCGACGTAGCCCGAACCCGCACCCACGCTGCGGCTTCCGGCGGGGTTCGGGAGAGCGGGCAAAGCAGATGCGACCGTGCTGGTCACGTCGTCTGCCGTACCCGACTTATGGCTCCCCAGTTGGGAGCGGGTTCGCCCTTCCAGCCGGGCCGGCCGGCCGTGGGCACCTTCTCGAGACTCACAGACAAAGACTCGTCATCAGCACAATGTGGTGATGTCTATGGCGGTGATTGCCGCGCTCGGCCCGGGGTTGGGAACTCGGCTACGCATCCGAGGGCTTCGATCCCGCCTATCGGCCCGGAAGGGCTGGAACCGCAGTCGAGGCACCCAACCGGCTCCGGCTGGTACTCCGTTATCCAGGCGTCCTTCCCCCAGGTAGGGCACCCAACCGCCGCCGAGTCTCCCGACGTCCCCCCGCTGGTACTCCGTTGTCCTGTCTTCTTTCCTGCGGCAGGCCCCCCAACCGCGATCGAGGCACCTGACGCACTCCGCCGATACTCCGTTGTCCAGGTGCCCTTTCTGCGGTAGCGCACTCAACCGCAGCCGAGGCTCCCGACCCACCCCGCTGGTACTCCGTGTTCTAGTCGTTCTCCCGCGGTAGGTCACCCAACCGCCGCCAAGAAGCCGATCAAGCTACATCCCCGGCCCACCTAGGCGGGAAGATCCAGCGCAGGCGAGTAGTCGATCTTCCAGTCGACATAGACGCCGAGCACACCATCGGCCAGGCAGCGCAGGCCGACGCTCACCCAGCGGATATCACCATCGTCGCGAACAGAGAAGCCCACGGCCACCGCGAAGCGCTCACCACCGCACGGACATGTGCACTCCGCCCATTCGCCGTCCTCGTCCCAGTGATCCGCGCTGTCGCCGAGAAAGGCGGTGGCGCCGCAGGACAGACAGGTGCGCCGGGCGAGACCCTCATCGTCGTCCGCGTCCACCCCGAATTCGCGTCCGTCGCAGCCCGCGCACACCGATTCGACGATTCGATCCACGCGATAGCCCCCGGCCTCGAAATCGCGCACGTACTCGGTCAGATCCGCGAGGTCGTCGCCGCGCGCGTATTCGCCTGATGTATCCAGAACCACGGGGCGAGCTTGCCAGGTGGATACGACAGTGCCCGCATCGAATTCGATGCGGGCACGAGAGCCGGCGGGTCAGCGCAGGGCGGGCGGATTGTTCAGGTCGCGGGCGTTGTAGGTGTCACACGCCTGCACCTGGCCGGTGCGGTAGCCGGTGAGGAACCACTTCTGGCGTTGCTCCGACGAACCGTGCGTCCAGCCTTCGGGATTCACCCGGCCGGTGGCGGCCTTCTGGATGCGGTCGTCGCCGACAGCGGCTGCCGCGGACAGGCCATCGCGAATGTCGTTCTCGGTCAAGGGCTTCAGGAAGGGCTCGGTGCCGCCGGGGGCGGGGAGCTTGTCCGCGTAGTACGCCCACACGCCCGCGTAGCAGTCGGCCTGCAGTTCGGTGCGGACCGCGCCGGATTCGGGACCGCGGGGATCGCGCTGGGCTCGATTGATGTCGCCGAGCAGGTTCTGGATGTGGTGGCCGAATTCGTGCGCGACCACATACTCCTGGGCCAGGGGCCCGCCGCTCGCGCCGAATTTGTCGGTGAGCTCCTGGAAGAAGCTGGTATCGAAGTACGCCGTCTGATCCGCGGGGCAGTAGAACGGGCCGACCGCGGAGGAGGCCCGGCCGCAGCCGGTGTCGATCACTCCGGAGAACAGCGAGACCTGCGGGTCGACGTAGCGCTTGTTGGTCTGCTTGGGCAGTTCGGTGGCCCACACCGAGTCCAGGCTCTGCACCGTCAGGATGACGCGGCAGTCGACGTACTTGTTCGCGTCCGCACCGGTCTTGCAGTGCTCGGGAGCGCCGCCGGTGCCCTGTTCGGTGCCGCCCGCGCCGGTGAATTGCCCGAGTACGCTGCCCGGATCGCCGCCCAGCAGCAGCGTGGCGATGAGAGCGATGATGCCGAGTGCGCCGCCGCCGAGCACCATGCCGCCGCCCATGCCCGGCCCGCCACCGCTGCGCACTCGATCCGGGTCGATCTGCATGCCTTCGTTGAACGTCATGGTCGCCGCTCTCCTTCGCAAGCATGTCCTCGCCCCGCAGGTCGGCCGACCTGGGGTCATCGGCGGCTCGCGCGGGCCGATATCGAGCCTTGGCGTACAGCTTGACAGGTCCGCGCGGATATCGGTTTCCACTCGGAATACGTGTCTCACTACGATGGGAACGCGCCCGGCCACCCCGCGGGCGTTTCGAAGTCCGTCGAAAGGAATCCCGTGCTGCGCACCCACTTGGCTGGTTCGCTGCGAAGCGAGCACGCCGGTCAGTCCGTCACCCTCACCGGATGGGTGGCGCGGCGTCGAGACCACGGTGGCGTGATCTTCATCGATCTGCGTGATGCTTCGGGCGTGTCGCAGGCCGTCTTCCGTGAGGGCGTGCCCGCCGAACAGGCCCACAAGCTGCGCAACGAGTTCTGCGTGAAGGTCACCGGCGTGGTCGAGAACCGTCCGGCGGGCAGTGAGAACCCGAATCTGCCGACCGGCGCCATCGAGGTCAATGTGACCGAGCTCGAGGTGCTCAACGAGTCCGCTCCGCTGCCGTTCCAGCTGGACGACGAGCCCGGCGAAGAGGCGCGCCTCAAGTACCGGTATCTGGATCTGCGCCGCGAGGGCCCGGCCAAGGCCATTCGCCTGCGCTCGCAGGTCAGCGCCGCCGCTCGCGAGGTGCTCGGCAAGCACGCCTTCGTCGAGGTCGAGACCCCGACCATGACGCGGTCCACGCCCGAGGGCGCTCGCGATTTCCTGGTGCCGGCGCGCCTGCAGCCGGGCAAGTTCTACGCGCTGCCGCAGTCGCCGCAGCTGTTCAAGCAGCTGCTCATGGTCGCGGGCATCGAGCGCTACTACCAGATCGCGCGCTGCTATCGCGACGAGGACTTCCGCGCGGATCGCCAGCCCGAGTTCACCCAGCTCGACATCGAGATGAGCTTCGTCGAGCAGGAAGACGTCATCCTGCTGGCCGAGGACATCCTGGTCGCGCTGTGGAAGCTCATCGGCCACGAGATCACCACGCCGATTCCGCACATGACCTACCACGAGGCCATGCGCCGCTACGGCTCGGACAAGCCCGATCTGCGCTTCGGCGTCGAGATCACCGAGATGGCGGAGTACTTCAAGGACACCACCTTCCGGGTGTTCCAGGCGCCCTACGTCGGCGCGGTCGTCATGCCCGGCGGCGCCTCGCAGCCCCGGCGTCAGCTCGATGCCTGGCAGGAATGGGCCAAGCAGCGCGGCGCCAAGGGTCTGGCCTACATCCTGATCCAGGAGGACGGCACCCTCGGCGGTCCGGTCGCCAAGAACCTGAGCGATGCCGAGCGTGAGGGCCTGGCCAAGTACGTCGGCGCGAATCCCGGCGACTGCGTGTTCTTCGCCGCCGGTGAGGCCAAGCCGCAGCGTGCCCTGCTGGGCGCCGCGCGCGGTGAGATCGCGCGCAAGTGCGGTCTCATCGACGAGAACGAATGGGCCTTCGTCTGGATCGTGGACGCCCCGATGTTCGAGCCCGCCGCCGATGCCACCGCCAGCGGTGATGTGGCCCTGGGCCATTCGGCCTGGACCGCGGTGCACCACGCGTTCACCTCGCCCAAGCCCGAGCACCTGGACACCTTCGATACCGATCCGGGTTCCGCGCTGGCCTACGCCTACGACATCGTCTGCAATGGCAACGAGATCGGCGGCGGCTCGATTCGTATTCACCGCAAGGACGTGCAGGAGCGGGTCTTCAAGGTGATGGGCATCAACGACGAGGAAGCGCAGGACAAGTTCGGCTTCCTGCTCGACGCCTTCTCGTTCGGCGCTCCGCCCATGGGCGGCATCGCCTTCGGCTGGGATCGAATCACCGCGCTGCTCGCGGGTGTGGATTCCATTCGCGAGGTCATCGCCTTCCCGAAGTCCGGCGGCGGCGTGGATCCGCTGACCGATGCCCCGACCCCGATCACCCCGGTGCAGCGTCGGGACGCGGGTCTGGACGTCAAGCTCGACGCCGAGGGCAATCCGATCAAGGAGAAGTAAGCCCACTCGACCGATAGAACAGCGGCCCGGTATCCACCGATACCGGGCCGCTGTCGTCGGTCAGGGTTCGCTCACAACGGTGCGATGAACCCGCCGGTGAGGTCGCGATAGGCGTAGGTGATCGCAATGGCGCAGACCGGGCCGGCCACCAGCAGGCCGAGGCCGCAGAGCATGGCCCCGATAAAGGTGATGATCATGACGGCTACCGCCAGCAAGATCACCTGCAACGCGTTGGCGACCACCAGCTGCGCGCTGGACTTGATGGCGGTGAGCGGGTCCTGGTCCTGGTCGATGACGAAGTGCAGGGCGAACATGCACACGACGCCGACGATGATGGCGGGAAAGACCCAGGCCATCGACGCGATGAGGCAGGCGACGAAGACGATCAATGCCGTGATCAGCACATTTCCGGCATTGACGAAGCCGAAGAAGGCCGGGAAATCCGGTGGGGTTCCGTCGGTTTCGTAGAGGCCGCCGCGCACCATGGCGGCCTGCAGCAACCACACCACCAGGGCGGCGACCGCGGATAGCAGCAGCACGCCCGAAAGCGATTGCACGTCAAGAATATTCACCATGAGGATGACCACGAGCCAGGCGATCATCCCGATCAGCACCATGCCCGCCCACGGCACCGGATTCCGGCGGAACCTTTCCCAGCCGTAGGCGATGGCGTGGCCGACGTTCAGGCGCTCGCGATCGTAGACCGGCACGGCGCCGTGCGGCGCGGACGGGAATTGCGACGTGTCGGGCTGCTGCGGTGCGCCCCCGGGACCACCCGGCGACGGCGCGAAACCGCCCTGGGGTGCGAAACCGCCCGGCGGGGGCGGATTTCCCGGCTGCGGGCCGCCGGCGGGCGGGTACTGCTGCGGTGCTCCGGGACCGTAGCCCTGCGGCGCGCCCGACTGCGGGTGCAGGTTCGGCGGGGGTTCCACGGGCTCGCTGCCGTACTGCGCCGCGCCCGGGCCGTCGAACTGCGGGTAGCCGGCGAGTCCGGGCATCTCGTGCCTGCCGTGCCCGCCCGGCGGATCCTGCGGCGCGGAATACGCTGCGGGCTGGGGGTTTTGATGGCGACCCGGGTCGGCTGCGTACTGCCCCCGGCCCTGCTGGGCGGGATTGTCGCCGTAGGGTTGGTTCGGTGCGGAGGGCGGCGTGCCGGTCATGGTCGCGAGCCTTTCACATTTCCCGGTTTACGGTGTGGCGCACAAGAGTTGAACATGAGACAACTAGACGGTCCAGGTTGTGTCAAGCAACCAGCGCCGCGTGGGCAAACCCTTCACAAAGACACGCCGGACGACGCGCGAAAGGTTGCGTAACCGCTCGCTGAAAGTGACCTGGAGCGAGTACTTTGGGTTCCGATGACCGCACTATTGGCCGAACGCGCCGCTGAAGTCGTGTACGCGGCACAACAGTTGCTCACAAAGCGAATGGGTGCTGCGGTAAAGCTGAGTGATCCAATGGAGCTCAGCGGCAGTGGTAGAACAACGGTTCTCCGCGTCCGTGTGGCGGAGAACGCGTTTTCACTTCCGCGCACCCTCATTGTGAAGCAGGTGCGGGGCACAGCCTCGCAGCGACGCACCGGCGGCATGGCCCCCGGCGTCGCCAGTATCGACTCCGCGTTCCTGCGCGAAGCCGTGTCCTATCAGTTCACGACCGCACTGGGCAAGGAGCACAGACCCGGGGCCTACCTCCTGGGCTACAGCCTGCCCGATCGCCTGCTCATCCTCAGCGACCTGGGTGAGAACACCTCGCTGACGCAGGTGCTGCAGACCAACATCGAACCGGCCGGCCGCAATGCCCTCATGGCCTTCGCGCAGGCACTGGGCCGGATGCACGCCGCCACCGTCGGCCGCGAAGCCGATTTCGTCGCCCTGCTGCGCCGCGTGGACGTGGTGCACCGGGTGGACGGCATCGCCCAGCAGGCCGAAGACCTCCGTCACCGAAGTGCCCGACATGCTCCAGCGCGAACTCGGCATCGAGGTGCCCGGTGAGATCGCCGAGCGCATCGTGCGCGGCAACCGGCTCTTCTCCGCCGGCCGCCACCGCGCCTTCAGCCCGTCCGACCTGTGCCCGGACAACGTGATCCTCAACGAAGAGGGCGCGCGGTTCCTGGACTACGAATGGGGTGGCTTCCGCGACGCCACCCTCGACATCGCCTACGCGCTGGTTTCCTTCCCCGGCTGCCTCTGCGATTTCGAGCTCTCGCGCGAGCGCGCCCGGCAGATGGTGGAAGCCTGGCGGTCGGAAGTGGTCGCGGTCTGGCCCGCTCTCGCCGACGACGACGTGCTCGCCGAACGGATCCTGGAAGCCCGGCTGATCTGGGTCTGGCTCTCCACCTACTGGTTCCTGCCCGCCGATCACACCCGCATCGCCGCCGCCCGCGAGCACGGCCTCTCGATCCCGCGCTCGGCCGCGCTGATCAATCGCTGGGCCGCCCTCGCCGAGGACGCCCGCTGCACCGGCGACGATGCCCTGGGCGATTTCGCCGAACACGTCTCGGCGACGCTCGAGGAGCGCTGGGAGGAGTGAGCACGGGCCGCTGAAACCGGGGCGGCCCGTTCACACCACCGCGATGGTGCGTGCCTCGCCTCGCTCGGTCGCGGCTCAGTGCGCGACGGGTCCCGGGCACTGCTCGATGTTGCCCCCGCCGCTGCGCACCGCGTAGGAAACGCCGTGGCGCACGCCCGTATTCGGATCACGGATGTCCAGCAGATAGAACCAGTCCATCTGCGCCCGCTCGGCGGTCACCGAGAGCACGCCGTAGCCGTGGGAATCCAGTTCCACATAGCGCATGTGCGGGTTGATGCGGGCGATGGCGGTTTCCAGGGGCACGCTCACCGTGCGCGCGGGCATCTGCAGGATCTCCCCGACGCTGCCGGTGGTCACCGAGGGGACCACGAATTCGGTTCCCGCGCGCGGGCCCGCCGGATACGCCGTGACGTGCACCGGGAGATCGGACGCCCACGAGGTGTGGATGTCGCCGGTCAGGAAGACCACGTCCGAGCAGTTCTGGTCCACGATCGCGTCGAAGAGCGCGCGGCGATCGGCCGCGTAGCCGTCCCACTGATCCGCGTTGACCGGGATGCCGTCCTGCGGGACGCCGATCACGCCGTTCAGGGCCGCTGCGGTGGCCGCGTCCATGGGCGGCAGCAGCAGCGGGGCGATCATGACCGGGTTGCCGACCAGCTTCCAGCGCACCGGCGCCGAGACGAGACCGCCGGTGAGCCAATCCATTTGCGCCCGGCCGGTGAGGGAACGGGCCGGGTCGTCGACCTGCCGCCAGCCCGCCACGGCGGGCAACTGCTGATCGCGATAGGTGCGCAGATCCAGCATGGAGAGTTCGGCCAGGTCGCCGAAGCGCAGGCGGCGGTAGAGCCGGGCGCCGGGACCGTAGGCGCGCACCGGCATCCACTCCAGGTACGCCTGGAGCGCGGCCGCGCGGCGGGCAGGCCAATCGCCCTCGCCGGGTTGATGATTCTCCGCGCCGCCGGACCAGGCGTCGTTGGCGGACTCGTGATCGTCCCAGGTGCAGATGAACGGGACGCGGGCGTGCAGGGCGGCCAGGTCGGCGTCGGTCTTGTACTGCCCGTGCCGAATTCGGTAGTCGGCGAGCGAGACGATCTCGTGGGCGGGCTCGTGCTGCCGGTCGATCTTGGGCATCAGCCCGGCGTGCTTGCCGCGCGCGTATTCGTACAGGTAGTCGCCCAGGTGGATGATCGCGTCGAGGTCGTCGCGCGCCGCGAGATGCCGGTACGCGCCGAAGTATCCGGACTCCCAGTTGGAGCAGGACACCACGCCGAAGCGGAGACTGCCGGGGGAGTCGTCGGCCGCGGGTGCGGTGCGGGTGCGGCCGGTCGCTGAGGTCTGGCCGAGCGCGCTGAAGCGATAGAAGTAGTCGGTGGCGGGGGCGAGCCCCGAGACGTCGACCTTGACCGTGTGGTCCGATGCCGAGTCGGTGGTGTGCGTGCCCGCTGCCGCGATCGAGGTGAACTCCGCGTCCGCGGCGATCTCCCAGCGCGCCGAAACCGGTTCGCCGACACCGGAACCCGGGGTCGCCGCGTCGTCCGGGGTGACGCGCGTCCACAGGATCACCCCGGTCGGCAGTGGATCACCGGAGGCGACACCGTGCCGGAAGACCGGCCCGGTGGCGCCGGCGCGACCCGAGGTGACGAGCAGCGCGGACGCCGCGACGACGGTGCCGCCCTTGATGGCGGTGCGGCGGTCGAGAGCGGCGACGGGTGCGAGCTTGGAGCGGGCCACGACCCATGACATCCCGTGCGGGCGAACCGAATCAAGGGGCAACGCGTGAACGGCGCATGAATGGCGGACCCGGCCAATGGGAACCGGGCGGCCGACCGGCCCAGCACGCTGCCGCCCGCCTCCGGAAGTCGTCGTTGCTCGGATGTCCGGTCGATCGGCCGCCCCGCGCGGCTCGACGGTATGTAGCCCACCCACGCGGTGTATGGCGTCGGTGGGCAGCGGCGAGAGCCTCAGACCACCGGGGTCGCGCGGGGCTCGAGCCGGCCGCCGCGGCGGGCGCCGAACGACGCGCCGTGGCGCACACCGGTATTCGGGTCGGCGACGTCGGTGACGTAGAACCAGTCCATCTGGGTCTGGTCGGCGTCGATGTGCAGGACGCCGTAGCCGTGCGAGTCGAGTTCGGTGTAGCGCAGGTGGCGGTTCACGTTCACCAGGGCGGTCTCGGCGGCGACCGAGGTGGTGCGGGGCGGGGTCTTGGTGATGTCGCCGATGCTCTGGGACGTGATCGACGGGACCACGAATTCCACGCCCGCGGTCTGCGAGGCCGGATAGGTGGCGGCGACCAGGGGAATGTCGGCGGCCCAGGACGTGTGGATGTCGCCGGTCAGGAAGACCACGTCGGAGACCTGATCGTCGACGATGGTGTGCAGTAGTTTCTGGCGGTCGGCGGTGTAGCCGTCCCACTGGTCCAGGTTCACCGGGATGCCCTGATCGGGGATGCCGATCGTCTCGGTCAGCGCGGCGGTGACCGCCGGATCCAGCGGCGGCACCGTCAGCGGCGCGATCATGACCGGATTGCCGATCACCTTCCAGGTCACCGGGGCGGACACCAAACCGGCCGTGACCCAATCCATTTGGTCCTTGCCGGTGATCGTGCGGTCCGGGCTGTCGACGTCGCGCCAGCCGGGTCCGGCGTGCAACTGCTCGCTGCGGTAGGTGCGCAGATCCAGCATGGACAGCTCGGCCAGGGTGCCGAAGCGCAGTCGCCGGTACAGGCGCTTGTCGCCGCCGGTGCGCACCGGCATCCATTCGAGGTACGCCTGCAGCGCCGCCGCGCGGCGGTCGGCCCAGGAGCCCTGCGTGGCGGGATCGTGGTCCTCGGAGCCGTTCGCCCAGGCGTTGTCGGCGGTCTCGTGATCGTCCCAGGTGCACACGAACGGCACCCGCGCGTGCAGGTTCGACAGGTCCGGGTCGGTCTTGTACTGCGCGTGCCGAATTCGGTAATCCGCCAGCGACACGATCAGGTGCGCGGGCTCGTGCCAGCGCACCGACCCGGCGCGGCCGCCGTACTCTCCGCGCGGGTACTCGTACAGGTAGTCGCCCAGATGGACGACGACATCGAGATCCTCGCGCGCGGCCAGGTGCCGGTACGCGCCGAAGTACCCGGCCTCCCAGTTGGCGCAGGACACCACGCCGAGGCGCAGCCGGTCCGGGGTGTCGGATTCGGCGGGCGCGGTGCGGGTGCGGCCGGTCGGCGAGGTCTGGCCGAGCGCGGTGAACCGGTAGAAGTACTCGCGTCCCGCGCCGAGTCCGGTGACGTCGATCTTCACCGTGTGATCGGCGTCCGAGGTGGCGGTGTGGCTGCCCGAGGCGGCGATCGAGCCGAAGTCCGCGTCGCTGGCTACTTCCCAGCGCACCGATACCGGTGCGCCGGCGCCGGACCCGGGCAGGGCGTCCTCGCCGGGAGTGACGCGGGTCCAGACGATCACCCCGCCGGGGAGTGGATCACCCGAGGCGACGCCGTGCCGGAACACCGCGTTCTCGGCCCGCGCGAGGGCGGGCGCACCGAACAGCGAGGAGGCCACCGCGGCGGTGCCGCCGGTGAGGATCGCGGCCGTTCCGCCCTTGAGCGCGGAGCGTCGATCGAAGGGGCCGGAGATGATCTCGGTGAGGCGCACGCCACAGATCGAATACGATCCAGTGCCCGCCGAGCAAATCTGGACAGATGAACAGTTAGTGACCGCGGGGTTCGGGCCGGTCGCGCGTGCCTGACGCGGATGCTGTCGGTCCCGCTGGGTAGGGTTCGCTCGTGAGTGATGGGCTGTTCGACGCACCGGGAACGGAGGCCGTGTCCGAGGAGTTCGCTCCGCGCGCACCCGCGGGCGGTGAGGGATTCGCGCCGCTGGCCGTCCGCATGCGCCCGCGCACCCTGGACGAGGTGATGGGGCAGCAGCATCTGCTCGGCCCGGGCTCGCCGCTGCGCCGGCTCATCGAGGGCTCCGGCGCCGCCTCGGTCCTGCTGTACGGTCCGCCCGGCACCGGCAAGACGACCCTCGCCTCGCTCATCTCCCACTCCACCGGCCGCCGCTTCGAAGCGCTGTCCGCGCTCTCCGCCGGGGTCAAGGAGGTCCGCGCCGTCATCGACGTCGCGCGCCGCCGGCTCACCGCGGGCGAACAGACCGTGCTGTTCATCGACGAGGTGCACCGGTTCTCCAAGACCCAGCAGGACGCGCTGCTGGCCGCGGTCGAGAACCGCATCGTGCTGCTGGTCGCGGCGACCACCGAGAACCCGTCGTTCTCCGTTGTGTCACCGCTGCTGTCGCGCTCGCTGGTACTGCAGCTGCAATCGTTGTCCGAGAGCGATATTCGCGCCGTGCTGCGGCGCGCGATCGAGGATCCGCGCGGGCTGGCGGGGGAGTACACCGTCACCGAGGAGGCCCTCGACCACATCGTGCGCATCGCCGGGGGTGACGCGCGGCGCTCGCTCACCGCGCTGGAGGCCTCCGCCGAATCCTCGCTCGACGGACAGGTCGGGGTGGAGCTGGTCGAGGCCAGCGTGGACCGGGCCGCGGTGCGCTACGACCGCGCCGGCGATCAGCACTACGACGTCATCAGCGCCTTCATCAAGTCGCTGCGCGGCTCCGATGTCGACGCCGCGCTGCACTACCTGGCGCGCATGATCAGTGCGGGCGAGGATCCGCGATTCATCGCGCGCCGCTTGATGATTCAGGCCAGCGAGGAGGTCGGCATGGCCGACCCCACGGCCCTGCAGACCGCCGCCGCGGCCGCCCAGGTCGTCCAGTTGGTCGGCATGCCTGAAGCACAGTTGGCGTTGGCGCAGGCCACAATTCACATTGCGACGGCACCCAAATCGGGTGCCGTCGTCAAGGGGATCGGTGCGGCGCTCGCGGATGTGCGCGCGGGCAAAGCCGGTGCGGTGCCGCCACATCTGCGCGACGGGCACTACAAAGGCGCGGCCGCGCTGGGCAATGCGCAGAACTACCGGTATCCGCACGATCATCCGGATGGTGTTCTGGCACAACAGTATCCGCCGGACGAATTGGTCGGAACGGATTATTATCATCCAACGGACCACGGCTACGAGCGTGAAGTCGGACCGCGCGTGACCAAACTCCGCCGCATCGTGCGCGGCAGATAGCCGCACTTCAGGCGTGTCGTTCGGCGAGTCGGGGTGCGCGCGTGGCGATCCCGGCCGAACGTGCCGCGAGCGGGTATAACGTCCGTCGCATGACTGCCATAGCGGATCGGCCACAGATGCTCATCGAAGATTTCGAGGCCCTCGCGAACGATGCGCGCGAGGGGGTCAGGCTGGAGTTCATCAACGGAAAGCTGGGGGCGAAGCCGTTGCCCGACGGGGATCACGACGAGATCTTCCAATGGCTGCTCGAGCAGGTGCTCGCGCAGCTGCCGGGCGTGCGGCTCTACCCGGAGATCGGATTGCTCGTCGACGCGTACGGCGGCGGCCGCGCGCGCACCGACGCGGTGGTCGCGGCCCGGCGGGCGTTCGCCGGGCAGGGGAGATGGAAGACCCCCGAGGCGGTGCTCATGGTCGTGGAGGTGACCCGCTTCGACTCCGATTCCGACCGGCGCGATCGGGAGGAGAAACCCCGCGCCTACGCCGAGACCGGCATTCCGGTCTATCTGCTCATCGACCGGGAGAGCCAGGAGCTCATCGTCTACAGCCGCCCGCGCGGCAGCGTGTACTCCTCCTGCGTGCGCCTGCCGATCGGGGAGCCGTTCGAACTCCCCGATCCGGTGGAGATCACCCTCAACACCGAGCCGCTGCGCGACCTGGTGCACTGAGGCGCGGGCTCAGTCGAGAATCAGATCGTCCCGGAACAGTCCGTTGTCCCGGGCGATCTGCTCGATCTCCTTCGGCGTGCCCGCCATGATCGTGCGCACGTGCGCGGTCACCAGCTCCACGGGCCAGTCCCACCACGCCGCGCGGCGCAACCGGGCCACGTCCTCGTCGTCGAAGCGCTGCTTGACCGGCTTGGCCGGATTGCCGCCGACGATCGTGTACGGCGGCACATCGGCCGTCACCACCGCACCCGTGGCGATGATCGCACCGTCGCCGATGCGCACGCCCGGCATGACCAGCGAGTTGAACCCGAACCACACGTCGTTGCCCACCACGGTGTCGCCGCGGCTCGGGATCGAGGTGAGGATGTCCATGGTGTCCGCGGCCCAGGTGCCGCCGAAGATGGTGAACGGGAAGGTCGACACCCCGGCCGTCGGATGATTGGCCCCGGCCATGATGAATCGGGTGCCGGTGGCCAGCGCGCAGTACCGGCCGATGATCAGCTTCTCGGGCCCGAAGGCGTAGAGCACGTTGTTGCGCTCGAACTCGGTCGCGGCATCGGGATCGTCGAAGTAGGTGTAATCGCCCACCTCTATATTGGCCGCCTCGATGAAGGGCTTCAGGAAGATCGTGCGATCGGTGTGCGGGAGCGGATAACGGACGTCGGGATCGGGAATCTCAGGCACCTCCGTGATGCTAGCCACCCGGCCGGAGTCGGGGAAAACCCGCTGGACCGGGACCGGTAGGCTGGATAGCTGTGCAGACCCACGAGATTCGCCGACGCTTCCTGGAGCATTTCGTCCGTGCCGGACATACCGAGGTGCCCAGCGCCTCGCTGATCCTGGCCGACCCCAACCTGCTGTTCGTCAACGCGGGCATGGTCCAGTTCGTGCCGTATTTCCTGGGTCAGCAGACCCCGCCCTTCTCCACCGCGACCAGCGTGCAGAAGTGCGTGCGCACCGGCGACATCGAGAATGTCGGCATCACCACCCGGCACAACACCTTCTTTCAGATGGCCGGCAACTTCAGCTTCGGCGACTACTTCAAGCAGGGCGCCATCGAGTTCGCGTGGTCGCTGCTCACCAAGAGCGTCGAGGACGGCGGCTACGGCTTCGACCCCGAGCGGCTGTGGGTCACGGTCTACCTCGACGACGACGAGGCCGAGCAGATCTGGCTGAAGATGGGCGTGCCGTCCGAGCGCATCCAGCGCCGCGGCATGGCCGACAACTACTGGTCCATGGGTATCCCGGGACCGTGCGGCCCGTGTTCGGAGATCTACTACGACCGCGGTCCCGAGTACGGCATCGAGGGCGGCCCCGAGGCCGACGAGGATCGGTACATCGAGATCTGGAACCTCG
This sequence comes from Nocardia sp. NPDC003693, assembly GCF_053981095.1. NCBI lineage: Bacteria > Bacillati > Actinomycetota > Actinomycetes > Mycobacteriales > Nocardiaceae > Nocardia > Nocardia sp. NPDC003693. The sequence continues at coordinate 49,493 of NZ_JBSFNO010000045.1, read as the reverse complement.
TGTTCATGCAGAACGAGCGGGGCGCCGGGCGCGGCAAGGACGACTTCGAGATCCTGGGACCGCTGCCCAAGAAGAACATCGACACCGGCATGGGCGTCGAGCGCGTGGCGTTCCTGCTGCAGGGCGTCGACAACGTCTACGAGACCGATCTGCTGCGCCCGATCATCAACAAGGCCGAGGAACTGACCGGCCGCAACTACGGCGTCGACCACGCCGACGACGTGCGCTTCCGCGTCATCGCCGACCACGCCCGCACCGGCGCGATGCTCATCGCCGACGGCGTGAACCCGGGCAACGACGGCCGCGGCTACGTGCTGCGCCGGCTGCTGCGCCGCATCGTGCGCTCGGCCCGCCTGCTCGGCGCCGAGAAGCCGGTCATGGGCGAGTTCATGAAGATCGTCAGCGACCTCATGGCCCCCTCGTACCCGGAACTGGCCACCGACTACAAGCGCATCGAAACCGTCGCCGTCGGTGAGGAATCGGCGTTCCTGCGCACGCTGAGCACCGGCTCCAAACTGTTCGACGACGCCGTCTCCGAGGTGAAGGCCCAGGGCGGCAAGACGATCAGCGGCACCGAGGCGTTCACGCTGCACGACACCTACGGCTTCCCGATCGACCTGACCCTGGAGATGGCCGCGGAGGCGGGCCTGCAGGTCGACGAGACCGGCTTCCGCAACCTCATGGCCGAGCAGCGGGCGCGCGCCAAGGAGGACGCGTACTCGCGCAAGCAGGGTCACGCCGACCTCACCGTCTACAAGGAATTCGTCGACCGCGGCGCGACCGAGTTCACCGGTTTCGACGAATTGGCCACCGAGGCAACGGTGCTCGCCATCATCAAGGACGGCGTGCGAGTGCCGGTGGCCGAAGTGGGCCAGGACGTGGAGATCATCCTCGACCGTTCGCCGCTGTACGCCGAGTCCGGCGGCCAGATCGCCGACCGCGGTTCCATGAGCTCCTCGCACGGGCTGAAGGTGCGCGTCAACGACGTGCAGAAGATCGCCAAGAAGGTGTGGACGCACAAGGCCACCATCGAGGCGGGACAGCTCACCGAGGGCGACACCGTGCTCGCGCAGGTCGATCCGGCCTGGCGGCGCGGCGCCACCCAGGGCCACACCGGCACCCACATGGTGCACGCCGCGCTGCGACAGGTCCTGGGCCCCAACGCGGTTCAGGCGGGCTCGCTCAACAAGCCCGGCTACCTGCGCTTCGACTTCAACTGGCAGGGCGCGCTCAGCGACCAGCAGAAGTCCGACATCGAGGCCATCTCGAACGATGCCGTCGCGGACGACTTCACCGTGAACACCTTCATCACCGATCTGCCCAGCGCCAAGAAGATGGGCGCGATGGCGCTGTTCGGGGAGAACTACGGCGACGAGGTTCGCGTGGTGGAGATCGGCGGGCCGTTCTCCATGGAACTGTGCGGCGGCACCCACGTGCAGCACTCCTCGCAGATCGGCCCGATCACCCTGCTCGGTGAGTCGTCGGTCGGTTCGGGCGTGCGCCGCGTGGAGGCGTTCGTCGGCCTGGACTCGTACAAGTACCTCGCCAAGGAGCGGGCGCTGCTGGCCGGTCTGGCCTCCTCGCTCAAGGTGCCCTCGGACGAGGTGCCCGGGCGCGTGGAGCAGCTCGTCGAGCGGCTCAAGGTTGCCGAGAAAGAACTCGAGCGCACCAAGATGGCCGCGGTGCTGTCCTCGGCGGGCACGTTCGCCGAGCAGGCCCAGCGCGTGGGCAAGGTCCTGCTGGTCGCGGCCGCGGCCCCCGAGGGTGTCGGCGCGGCCGATATCCGCACCCTGGTGCAGGACATCAAGGGCCGCTTGGGCTCCGAGCCGGCCATCGTGGTGCTGCTCGGCAACGACGGAGGCAAGGTTCCGTTCGTCGTCGCGGTCACCAAGGCGGCGCAGGATCTGGGCGTCAAGGCCGGCGATCTGGTCGCCAGCTTCGGTCCCAGCATCGCGGGCCGCGGCGGCGGCAAGCCGGAGATGGCACAGGGCGCGGGCACCGATCCGTCCGGTATCGAGGCCGGTCTGACGGCTGTGCGGGCGCGGGTGGCCGAGCTCGCCGGCTGATGTCCAATCAGTCCGAATTCTCGGATTCGCGAACACCGGCCGTCGAGCGATCGGCGAGTTACAGCGCCGATCGCCCGACCCCCGGCGAGGATCCCGGCCGGGGTCGCCGCATCGGCATCGACGTGGGCACCGTCCGCGTCGGCGTCGCCTCGAGCGACCCGGACGGCCTGCTCGCCACGCCGGTGGAAACCGTTCCCAAGGCTAAGAAGGTCGCCCCCGGGACCCTGGCCCCCGATCTCGCGAGAATTGCCGAGATTGTGCGGGAGTACGAGGCCGTGGAAGTAATCGTCGGCCTGCCGCGCACCTTACGCGGTGAGAGTGGCTCGTCCGCTAAGCTGGCGGCCACCTTCGCGGGGCGTTTGCGGACTTTGATCGCACCGGTGCCGGTGCGACTTTCCGACGAACGTTTGACTACGGTGTCTGCTGCACGCGCGTTGCGGGACAGTGGAGTTCGCGCGCGCGGGCAGCGGCAGGTCATCGATCAGGCGGCCGCCGTGTCGATCCTGCAAGGATGGTTGGACGAACGGAGTGCGCTATTGAAGCCGCGCGGTGATGGTGATACCGCATGACCGACCGCTGGACCCGGGCCGAGGAACGCTACCGGCAGAACGCTGAACGTCGTTACCGCAGAGACGACCTGGACTGGCCGGACGCGGACGACGACGAGGACGACACCACCGTCATCCCCCGGTACGAGGACGACGACGAGTACGACGACGAGCCGTACCTCGAGCCCGAGCCGCCCCGTCGCGCCGCGCCGCAGCGCGCCGACCGGGGCCGTCGCGCGCCCGCGGGCGGCGCGAAGTCGCGCGCGGGTGGCAAGTCGGGTGGGTCGCGTCCCAAGCGTTCGCGTGCGGCCTCGCGCAAGGCCGCCGAGCGCAAGCGCCGCCGTCGCAACATGGTCGTCATCGCCTCGGTGTTCGTCGTGCTGTTCGTGGGCGCGGTGGGCTTCGCGGCGTGGAAATTCATGAACCGCTTCACCCCGGCCGAGGATTTCGCCGCGGGTGAGTCCGGCGCGCTGGTCGTGGTGCAGGTCAAGTCCGGTGACACCGCCACCCAGATCGCCGAATCCATGTACGACAAGGGTGTCGTCGCCAGCAGCGCCGCCTTCTACGAGGCCGCGGTACAGAACAGCGGCATGAACTCGATCCAGCCCGGCTACTACGCGATTCCCACCCGCAGCAAGGCGTCCGAAGCGGTCACCACGCTGGTGGGGACCACCTCCCGGGTCGGCAACGTGGTCATCTCCGAGGGCAGGCAGCTGCACGACTCGAGCGATGTCAACACCGGCGCCTCCAAGGAGGGCATCTACCGCAAGATCGCGGCGGCCAGCTGCGTCGGCGCCGGCGCCGCGAGCAAGTGCCTCACCTACGAGCAGCTCGAAGCGGCCGGCGCCAACACCGACCCGGCGGCGCTCGGGGTGCCGGCGTGGGCGCTGGACCGGGTGCGGCAGGTACCCGATCGCAGCCGTCAGCTCGAGGGCCTGATCTCGGCAGGCACCTGGGATTTCGATCCCAGCGCCACCCCCGAGGGCGTGCTGAGGTTCCTGGTCTCCGAGAGCGCCAAGAGCTACGAGTCGACCGGTCTGCTGCAGTCCGGGGGCGGCAAGCTCAGCCCCTACGAGATGCTCATCGGCGCGTCGCTGGTGGAGCGCGAGGCGCTGCCGCCGGACATGTCCAAGGTGGCGCGGGTGATCGTGAACCGCCTGGCGGTCGATCAGCCGCTGCAGTTCGACTCCACCGTCAACTACCGGCTCGACAAGACCGAGGTCGCCACGACCGACGCCGATCGCGCCCAGAAGACGCCGTGGAACACCTACGCCATGGCCGGACTGCCCGCCACACCCATCTCGTCCCCGTCGCTGGATGCCCTGCGCGCCATGGAGAATCCCGAACCGGGCACGTGGCTGTACTTCGTGACGATCGACAAGAAGGGCACCACCCTCTTCACCGAGAGTTACAGCGAGCATCTGCGCAACATCGAAAAGGCACAGCAGAGTGGAATTCTCGACAGTGGGCGGTGAGGTTCGCAAGGCCGCCGTGCTCGGCAGCCCGATCGCGCACTCGCGCTCACCGCAACTGCATCTGGCGGCGTACCGTGCGCTCGGGCTGAACTGGACCTATGAGCGGGTCGAGTGCACGGGTGAGCAGCTGCCCGGATTCGTCGACGGGCTCGGGCCGGAGTGGGTCGGGCTGTCGGTGACCATGCCGGGCAAGGTCGCCGCGCTCGCGTACGCCGACGAGCGCACCGAGCGGGCGGAGCTGGTGGGCTCGGCGAATACGCTGCTGCGCACCGCGACCGGATGGCGCGCGGACTGCACCGACGTCGACGGTGTGCGCGGTGCGCTGCAGGGCGCGGGCGTCGAGGAGATCGCTCGCGCGGTCGTGCTCGGCGCGGGCGGCACGGCGCGCCCGGCGCTGCTGGCGCTGGCGGAACTGGGCGCGCACACGGTCACCATCGTCGCCCGCGACAAGGGCCGCGCGGCCGACACCCTGGAACTCGCCGAGCGCCTGGGCATGTCGGCCGAGATCATCGACTTCGACGCGGACGCACTGGGTTTCGTCTGCGCCGAGGTGGACGCCGTGGTCAGCACGGTCCCGGCCGCCGGGGCGGCGGGTGTGGCGGACGCGGTGGCGCAGGCGCCCGTGGTGCTGGACGCGATCTACAACCCGTGGCCGACGCCGCTCGCGGAAGCGGTGCAGCGGGCCGGGAACACGGTGGTCAGCGGGCTGGAGATGCTGCTCCAGCAGGCGTACGGGCAGGTCGAGCAGTTCACCGGCAAGCCCGCGCCGCGCGCGGAAATGGCTGCGGCGCTGGCGGAATGAGATCCCGGGGCGAGTTCCCGGAAGCAGGACACAGGAACGGCGTCGCGTGGTCGCGGCGCCGTTCGCCGTCTCCGGCGGGCGTCCGGCCGTGATGGTTCCGGTCGGTGAGCTCGGGCCGATCCCGTCGCGTCGGCCCTCGGGTCACTCGTGTTCGTCACCGGTAGCCCGCCGGGTCGATCGGGCGAGTGCCGGTGTCTGCCGCCTTGTGCGGGAAGGTTTTCCGCAGTTCAGTCCTGCGCGCTCGCTGTTGTGGCCGCGGAAATCTGTACCGTGTCCGAGGGTTCCGGATCGAAGGCGTGCCGGAAGGTGAAGGCGTGCGGGGTCGGGCCGTGCTCGCGCAGGTGGGCCAGGCGTCCCATGGCGTCCTCGAGGGTCGGCAGTTCGCCGGCGGGCACCCACCACAGCACCGTGAAGACCTCGCCGAGCGAGACGAACCATTCGCGGCGGCGGCGCACGAAATCCATGTGGCCGCTGCGGTAGACGTAGTCGAACAGGGTCTCGCGCGATTCCCACAGGCTCATGTTCACGAGCATGTCGGGCTCGTCGTCGTAGGGGCGCAGGGAGGTCGCGTCGTTGGAGCCGTCCTTCACCAGGCGCCACAGGAATCCGGGCGAGCGTTCGGCCAGGGCGTTGATCGAGTCGAGTCCGGCGTAGAAGTCGGCCACGCGCGGGTCACCCTGCGGGGCGACCAGGCGGCCGATGTTGAGCTGTGCGAGGTGCATACCCGGACTATAACTAATCATCGCTTGTTTTAGAGAACGATACGCAACACCGGCCGGGCGCCGCGTCCATCCGCGCGGTCCAGCCCGCCTCGGCGGCGACGGGTTCGAGCAGGGCCAGGTTCATGCCGCACACCAGCGGCGGGAAGTCCGCCGCCAGGCGATGGAAGGGGCAGTTGCGCAGCCGGATTCGAGTCCCGTCCAGGTACGGCTCGTAGCCGCGCTCGCGCAGCACGTCGAACAGTTCGCGCCCCTCCAGGCGTGGCCCGTGCGCGGCGGCGGCCGCCTCGATGGCCGTCTCCAGTCCGGCGTGCTCGGTGACCTCGGCGAGAATCGTCGCGGCGGTGCGGTAGTCGCGCTGCGGGAGCAGGACCGCGAACTCGGCATCGGCGCGCCGGTAGAACTTCGCGGGACGTCCCGATCCCGGTCCGGTCCGGCCCTCGGGACGGCGGAACACCGCGTCCAGCAGTCCGGCCTCGGCCAGCTTGTCCAGATGGAAGGCCGCCAGCGGGCGCTTGATCTCCACCGCGGCGGCGGCCTCGTCCCGGCTCACATCGTGATCGGCGGCCGCGACGTAGTCGTACAGGCGTCGGCGGATCGGGTCCTGCAGCAGGGCGACGGCTTCGATGCTCACCCGGTCTTTGTAGCAGCGTGCGGTCCCATCGGGCCCGGTCGCGGTCGCCCGTGCGCGTCGGAATCCGACGAACCAGCTAAAGTTCTAGAACGAGTTTCAATTCCGTGAACCGGTTCGCAGGTTAAGGTGATCATCATGAATGCGTGGGTGTTGCGCGCCGTGGCTTTGGGAGCGCTGACCGTGGTGCTCCGGACCGTGCTCGGCCTGGCGATGATTAACTGGCCGACCAACGGCGCCTGGATGCGGATGTTGTGCCTGATCGTCCTGCTCGCCGCCGTCGTGGGCTGGGGAGTGCTGGACGGCCGCGCCGATCGTCGTGCCAACCCCGATCCCGAGCGCGGCACGGACCTGACCATGCGCTGGCTCAAGGCCGGCGTGGTCGGCGGCATCGGCAGCGGCGTGGTCGCGTGGATCCTGGACTTCGTGCCCAAGTTCGACCTCGGCGACAACGGGCTGCTGTTCGAGGTCAGCTCCGGCGCCTCCTTCATCATTCTGCTGATCTTCATCCCCGGCGTGATCGGCGTGACCATCGGCCGCTACCTGGCCGGGCGCGAGTCCAAGGGCAATGCCAACGCCTCGGCCGACACCGTCGTCCTGAACAAGGAGTCGGCTTCGGTCTGACACCCGGCACCGAGCGCAGCGAACGCCACGGCGGAGTGCCCGCCGTGGCGTTCGGCGTTCGCGGGGGTCGCGCCCGCCGGTATCCTCGGCTCCGACCGAACGGAAGGGGCCGGGGGACAGTGAGTGTGGCGATGCAGGAGGCGTTCGAACGGGCCGACGCGCTCGAGCGCCGGGGTGACACGGCCGAGGCCGTGCGAGTGTTCGAAGAGCTGGCGGCGAGCGAGTACGGACCGGCGCTGTCCAGGCTGGGTCTGATCGCCGTCGAGAGCGGTGACGAGGCGAGCGCCGAGACCTGGTGGGAGCGGGCGGCTGCGGCCGGCCACGCGGCGGCGATGTTCAACCTCGGGCTGCTCGCGGACAACCAGTCCCGCCCGGCGGACAGCGAACGCTGGTTTCGCGCGGGCGCGGCGGCGGGCGACACCGACGCGGCCTTCAACCTCGCGCACCTGCTCGAGCGGCGCGGGGACACCCGCGAGGCCATCGAGTTCTATCGGGTGGCAGCGGCCGCGGGCGATGTGAAGGCCATGTACAACGTCGGCAGTCTGCTGTTCGTGGACCGCGGCAAGTTCGACTACGGCGACGAGTACCGGACCTGGTGGCAGCGCGGGGCCGACGCCGGTGAGATGCACAGCGCGTACAGCCTCGCCGTCGCCTACGAGGTGATCGATCCGGCCGCGGCGCGGCCGTTGTTCCGCGCGGCGGTCGCGGCGGGACATCCCAAGGCCGCGGCCCGAGCGGAGGCTTTCGAGAACGGGTTCTGGCCGGACGGGCGGCCACATATTCGCGGGTTGTTCTGAGCCCGGCGGCGAGGGAACGGCGAACTTCGCGCCGGCGCGTTTAGGGTCCGATCACATGGCCGATGAAACCGTGAACGTACTCGTCGAGAGCGAATTCGCCCCGCTGCGTACCGTGGTGGTCTCGCGGTGTGAATTCCGGGCCCCGGACGACGCGACTATCCTCGGGCATTCGATGCCCGTCGAGGCGAGCGCCGTCGAGATCCTGGAAGCGGTGTGGGGTAGGGACTTCGGCGCGGTCTATCCGGAGAAACAGCGGCGCTGGGAGGCCGAGCGCGACGAACTCGCGACGGTGCTGCGCCGGCACGGCGTGGAGGTGCTGCGGCCGCGGCTGTTCACCGACGACGAGAAGGCCGCCGCGGGCCCGGTCGGGTACGCCAACTTCTTCGTGCGTGATCCCTGGTTCACCGTCGGCGACCACGTCATCGAGGGCGTGCTGCAGTTCCCGCACCGGCGGATGGAAGTGCTGCCGAGCCGGGACCTGCTGCTCGACCGGGTGCTGCCGTCCGCGGCGCGGTATGTGTCGCTGCTGCAGCCCGGCAAGGCGCCGCTGGGACACCCGGGCCCCGGGCCCTTCCTCGAGGGCGGCGACGTGCTGATGCTGGGGGAGCACGTGTTCGTCGGGCTGTCCGGAATGGCCAGCGACGAACTCGGCTGCCGCTGGCTCGCGAAGTACCTGGAACCCTTCGGGCACACCGTGATTCCGGTCCGCCTGCCCGCGCACGTGCTGCATCTGGACTGCGCGCTGGGCCTGGTGCGCGACGGCCTGCTGATCGCCTGCCCGGACCGGCTGCCCGACGGCCTGCCCGCCCCGCTGCGCGACTGGGAGGTGATCGAGGTCAGCGAGGACGAAGCCGCGGCCATGGCCACCAACGGCCTGCCCATCGACGAGCGCACCTACATCACCGACCCCGAATTCGCCAGGGTCGGAACGGAACTGCAGAACCGCGGCATCGCCGTGGAGTACATCGACTTCTCGGTGTCACGGCTGTTCGGCGGCGCGTTCCGCTGTTCGACCCAGCCGCTGCTGCGCGCGGGCTGAGACGCCACGACTCCGCGCCGGGGCGGCCCGGCGCGGCCGAAAGACGTTCCGGCTCAGCGGAAAGCCCGCCGATAGGCGCCCGGGCTCACCCCGGTCGTGCGCTTGAACCGCTCGCGAAAACCCGCGGCGGAACCGAATCCGACCCGGTCGCCGATGTGCTCGACCGAGTCGGAGCTGGTCTCGAGCAGTTGCTGGGCGCGCCGGACGCGGGCCCGGTGCACCCACTGCAGGGGCGTGCTGCCGGTCTGCTCCGCGAAACGGCGCAGCAGGGTGCGATCGCTCACCCCGGCGTGCGCGGCGATATCGGCGAGTGTCAGTGGGCGAGCGAGGTTTTCCTGAATCCAGCGCAGCGTCGGCTCCAGTCCGGCGCCCGCCGGGATCGGGACGTGATCGTGCGGGATGAACTGTGCTTGACCGCCTTCGCGTTCGAGGGGCATCACCGCCTGGCGCGCGGCGTCGGCGGCGACGGCGGAACCGTGGTCGCGGCGAATCAGGTGCAGGCACATGTCGACTCCCGCCGCCGCCCCGGCGGAGGTGAGGAACCGGCCGTTGTCGACGTACAGCACATTGGGATCGACCTCGATCGCGGGATAGCGGGCGGCCAGCAGCTCGGCCGCCATCCAGTGCGTGGTCGCGCGCAGGCCGTCGAGCAGGCCGGTGGCCGCGAAAGGGAAAGCGCCCGAACAGATCGACGCGATCCGGGCGCCGCGCGCGGCGGCCGCGAGCAGCGCGACGCGGCAGTTCTCCGGGAGCGCGGCGGTGGGGCGGGCGATGCCGGGAATGATGATCGTGTCGGCTTCGGCCAGCGCGTCCAGGCCCCGATGGGCGCGCAGCGTGAAGGTCCCGGTGTCGATATCGGGTGTCTCGGCGCACACGAGCACCCGATAGCAGGGGTCGCCGCCGGGCAGCCGGGCCCGGCCGAAGGCCTCGACCGGGGTCGCCAGATCGAAGGGGATCACGCCGTCGAGCGCCAGAACAGCCACCGTGTGCACGATCCGAACATACGGGCGGCGGCGATAATCCATCGAATGCTGTCGCCAATGCCACTGGGGCGGTCCGGGCCCGGCGCCTAGCGTCGATCGCGAGCGAGCGAGACGAGTTCGCACCGACCGCCCGGAGGCATCCATGACCGGCGCCACGCCGCAGCCCGACCGTGTTCAGATCGCCATCCTGGCCTATCCGGGGATGACGGCCCTGGATTCGATCGGGCCGTACGACGTCCTGCGCGGACTGCCGGGCGCCGAGATCCGTTTCGTCTGGCACGAACCCGGGCCGATCGTCACCGACAGCGGGGTGCTCGTGCTGGCCGCGACGCACTCGCTCGACGAGACGCCCGCGCCCGACATCGTGCTGGTGGGCGGATCGATTCCGGCCACCATGGCCACCGCCGCCGACGAGAAGGTGCTGGCGTGGCTGCGCCGCGTGCACGAGCACACCACCTGGACCCTGTCGGTGTGCAGCGGTTCGATCATCCTGGCCGCCGCGGGCCTGCTCGACGGGCAACCCGCGACCTCGCACTGGGCCGCCCAGTCGCTGCTGACCGGGCTCGGCGCGAAACCGCAGCGCGACAGGCGGATCGTGCGCTCGGGCAAGATCGTGACCGCCGCCGGGGTGTCCGCGGGCATCGATCTGGGCCTGTGGCTGATCGGCGAGATCGCCGGACCCGATCGCGCCCGGGCGGTGCAGCTGGCGATCGAGTACGACCCGCAGCCGCCCTACGACAGCGGCCACCCGAGCAAGGCCGACGCGCGGACCAGGTCCGCCGCCGCCCGCCTGACCAAGGATCTGGCCACGCCCCGCGAGCTCGGCGGCGAGTTCCTGAACGGCTCGAAAGTGCTGTGGGCCGGTGCGATTCGCCGGGCGCGGGCCCGCTTCGCACGCGCGTGACCGGGCTACAGCAGGATCGCGCCGCCGGCCGGGGTGCCTTCGCGGGCGATCGCGGAGTAGGCGGCGGCCAGCAGTGACGGATCGGGGCCCTCGAGGCGGCCGGGCTTGGCCAGGCCGTCCAGGACCACGAAGCGCAGGACGCCGGAGTGGGTCTTCTTGTCGCCCTGCATGCTGTCCATGAGCTGGGGGAGCGCGTCGGCGTCGTAGGTGGTGGGCAGGCCGACGCTCTCGAGCACCGCGCGGTGACGCTCGGCGGTGGCGTCGTCGAGGCGACCGGCCAGGCGGCCGAGCTCGGCGGCGAAGACCAGGCCCACCGACACGGCCGCGCCGTGCCGCCAGCGGTAGCGCTCGCGGCGCTCGATGGCGTGGCCGAGGGTGTGGCCGTAGTTCAGGATCTCGCGCAGATCCGATTCCTTGAGGTCGGCGGCGACCACGTCGGCCTTGACCTGGATGGCGCGGCGGATGAGCTCGGGCAGCACCGTGCCGGTCGGGTCGAGGGCGGCCTCGGGATCGCGCTCGATGAGTTCGAGGATCACCGGGTCGGCGATGAAACCGGCCTTGATGATCTCGGCCATACCGGCGACGATCTCGTTGCGCGGCACGGTTTCCAGGGTCGCCAGGTCGACGAGGACCGCGGCGGGCTCGTGGAAGGAGCCGACCAGGTTCTTGCCCGCCTCGGTGTTGATGCCGGTCTTGCCGCCGACCGCCGCGTCCACCATGGCCAGCAGGGTGGTCGGCACGTGCACGATGGCCACGCCGCGCATCCAGGTGGCGGCCACGAAACCGGCCAGGTCGGTGGCCGCGCCGCCGCCCAGGCTGATGATGGCGTCCTTGCGGGTCAGCCCGATCCGGCCCAGCACCTCCCAGCAGAATCCGGCGACCTGCAGGTCCTTACCGGCCTCGGCGTCGGGGATCTCGATGCGGTGCGCGTCGATGCCCTTGTCGGCGAGCGCCTTTCGCACCACCTCGGCCGTCTCGGCCAGCGGCGGCTGATGGAAGATCGCGACCGTGCGCACGCCGTTCCGCCCGGTGACCTCCTCGACCAGATCGCCGAGCAGACCGCGCCCGATGATCACCGGATACGGGTCTGCGGTGCGGACCTCGATGCGGGTCGGCTCGCTCATGGGTGCTGCTCCGATTCTCGTGAAGGTGTGTCTGGTGTCTGCTCGCCGTTGGCCCGCGCCCGGGCGCGGGCCCGCCGCGCTCTGGCTCGGCGCGATCGCCCGGCCCCGGGTGTGGCCGGGCCGCCGGCGCCGGGTCGTGCCTCGCCCGCGTTCGGCTGTCCGCCGCCTGAATCCGGCTGTCCAGCAGCCGAATCCGCGCCGCGGTCGGACCCCGGGTTGGTGGCCGACCCCGCGGAAGTGGAACCCGGACCGGTGCCGGAGCTGGAACCGGTGGCGGACGGCGAGTCCGCACCGGTGGCTGGACCGCCGCCCGACGCCGCGGATCGTCCCGCGGTGGAGGAGAGATCACTCGGCGAGCCGGTCGCCCCGGCGCGAATGTTCCCGGATTCCGGTGCGGCGGTACCCGGGTGGGCATCCGCGGCGCCGGAAGCGCCGGTGTTTTCGCCGTAGACCGCGGCCGCGGGACCCGCGGGTCGGCGGCCACGGCGGCGGCCACGACGGCTGCGGGTGCCGGACGCGCCGGTGCTCGCAGCGTCCGTGCCGCCCGGCTCGACCGGACCGGATCGGTCGGCGTCGGACCGAGTTGCCGCGGTGCGTGTTTCGGCGGGGACGTCGAGCGCCGCGGTGTGGACCGCGTCGGCTCCGGCGGCGGTCACCGGTCGGGGAGCCGGGGTCGTCGCCTCGGTTCCGGGTACCGCCGTGCCGGTCGCGGCTTCGGCCGATTGCGTACCGGGCACGGGCTGCGCGTTCTTGCGGCCCCGCCCGCGTCCGCGCCGGCGGCGGGGTTTGGCCGTGCTCGTCGCGGCGTCGGCGGCGTCCGGGCCGCCGCCCGCGTCGGAGCCGGACCGCTCCGGAGCCGAAACCGGCTCGCCGCCGGACGGATTCGGCGCGGTGGCGGCCTGTTGCGCCTCACCGCGACCCCGGCCGCGGCGTCGCCGCCGCCGGGAGCGGGAGCGGCCGGTCGAGCCGGGTTCCGCGGCGGGGGTGGGCATCTCGATGACGAGTTCCTCGGGCGGGAGGGTGGACTCCAGGCCGAGTTTGCCCAGGATCATGCGCACCACGCGGCCCGGGCTGCGACCGTCGGTGCGCACGCGCACCGAGGCCACCTCGCGGTACAGCGGGCGGCGGATCTTCATGAGCTCGCGGTACTTGGCCGCCGGGTCGTCGCCGTTGAGCAGCGGGCGGTTGGTGCTGGCCCCGGTACGCCGAAGTCCTTCGCCCACACTGATTTCCAGGTAGACGACGGTGCGTCCGCGCAACAGTTCGCGGGTGGCGGCCGAGAGCACCGAGCCGCCGCCGAGCGAGACGATGCCGTGCTCGGCCAGTACGGCCGCGCGCACCACCTCTTCCTCGATGCGGCGGAATTCGGGTTCGCCGTCCTGCGCGAAGATCTCCGGGATGGTGCGCCCGGTCTCCTCCTCGATCCCGGCGTCGGTGTCATAGAGGTCCACGCCGAGTTCGCGGGCGAGCTTACGGCCGATCGTCGACTTGCCCGCGCCGGGCGGACCGACCAGGACCACACTCGGTGGTCGTTGGTCGGCTGCCTCTGTCACTGTGGCGCGTTGCCCGAGGGCACGTGCGGGCGCGCGTTGATTCGCTTCACATAGCTGGTGATGTTGTCGACGGTCTCGGCCAGGGAGTCGCCACCGAACTTCTCCAGCACGGCCTGCGCGACCACGAGCGCGACCATGGCCTCGGCGACCACGCCGGCGGCGGGCACCGCGCACACGTCCGAGCGCTGGTGGATGGCGACGGCCTCGTCACCGGTGGACATGTCGACCGTGGCCAGCGCACGCGGCACGGTGGAGATGGGCTTCATGGCCGCGCGCACCCGCAGGGCCTCACCGTTGGTCATACCGCCCTCGAGACCGCCCGCGCGGTTGGTCGAGCGCAGCACCCCGTCGGGGCCGGGCTTCATCTCGTCGTGCGCCTGGCTGCCGCGCCGGCGCGCGGTCTCGAAACCGTCGCCGACCTCGACGCCCTTGATGGCCTGAATGCCCATGAGGGCGGCCGCGAGTCGCGAGTCCAGGCGCGCCTCACCGCTGGTGAACGAGCCCAGGCCGACGGGCAGGCCGTCGATGACGACCTCGACCACACCGCCGAGGGTGTCGCCGTCCTTCTTGGCGGCCTCGATCTCGGCGATCATGGCGGCTTCGGCGGCCTTGTCGAACGCGCGTACCGGGCTCTCGTCGATGGCGGCCAGATCCGCGGCCGAGGGCACGAAACCGGTGGTGTCGGCGGCCGCGCCGATCGAGATCACGTGCGAGATGACCTCGACCCCGAGCGCCTGGCGCAGGAAGTTCTTGGCGACGGTGCCCGCCGCGACGCGGGCGGCGGTCTCGCGGGCGCTCGCGCGCTCGAGGACGTTGCGGGCGTCGTCGAAGCCGTACTTGAGCATGCCCGAGTAATCGGCGTGCCCGGGGCGCGGACGGGTGAGCGGGGCGTTGCGCGCGAGTTCGGCGAGCTCGTCGGCGTCGACCGGGTCGGCGGACATGACCTGGGTCCACTTGGGCCACTCGGAGTTCGCGACCTCGACGGCGACCGGACCGCCCATGGTGCGACCGTGGCGCACGCCACCGACGAGGGTGACCGCGTCGGCCTCGAACTTCATCCGGGCGCCACGGCCGTAGCCGAGTCGGCGCCGCGCCAACTGTGCGGCAACATCGGCAGAGCTCACCTCGACTCCGGCCACCATCCCCTCGAGGATCGTGACAAGAGCAGGACCATGGGATTCCCCGGCAGTTATCCAGCGCAACACGGAATACATCTTTCCATGGGAATCCCGTTACCCGGACACGCAGGTCCGGCGCGAGCCCGCGGCCGGTGCCGGGCGGCGACCCGTTCACGCTGCGGCGAACAGCGCCAGCAAACTCGCCGCGCACATGGCGGGGCCGTGCGGGAGCGTACGGGCGGGCGGCGCGGATTCCGGAGAATCCCGTGGTCGCGCGGCCCGTGCGCGCAGTTGCGCGACACCGGCGACGGCGGTGAGCACGGGTGCCCCGAGCGCGGCCCAGACCCACACCCCGGCGCCGCCGAGCGCGGTCGCCGCTCCCAGACCAGCGGCGAGTTTCACATCTCCGGCCCCGAGCGCCCCGGGTGCGCAGAGATGAACCAGTAGATAGGGACACGCCAGCAGCAGTGCCCCGGCCGCCGCCGTGGCGCCCCGGCCCAGCAGCGCCCCGCAGCCGAGCACCGCGACGAACCCGGGCAGGGTGAGCGCGTTCGGCAGCCGGCGCTCGCGGACGTCGATCCAGCTCAGCAGCGCGCACCAGCCGGTGAGTATCAGCAGCAGCGGAATTCGCATGTGCCGAGCGTGCGCCGATCCCGGCCCGTTCGGTCGCCTGCTCCGCGAAATGTGGACAACCTCTTGGCATGTGAACACCGCAGGTTTCGCCTACACCCCGATTGACGTGTTGCATGTCCGGGATGCCGCGTGTCGGCGGTAACTTTGACGCATGTGTGCTGACCACGATCCGGCCGGTCGCCCCGACTACGCGGTGCGCCGGGCCAACCTGCGGAACCTGCTGGTCGAGAACCGCGTCGACGCGTTGCTGGTGACCGACCTGATCAACATCCGGTACCTCACCGGCTTCACGGGTTCCAACGCCGCCCTGCTGGTCTACGCCTGGGACAGCGGCGAGGATCGCACGGTGCTGTGCACCGACGGCCGGTACATCACCCAGGTCGGCGAGCAGGCCCCGGATCTGCGCGCGGAGATCAATCGCGCCAGTGCTCGCCGGGTCATCGAGATCGCGGGGGAGTGGCAGACCGGCAGGGTCGGGTTCGAGAGTCATATCGTCACCGTCGATCAGCATCGCGGCTTCGTGAATCAGGGCTGCGGCCTGGACCTGGTGCCGATCGCGGGGCTGATCGAACAGCTGCGCATGGTCAAGGACGCGGTCGAGGTGGAGTTGCTGCGGCGGGCCTGCGATGCCGCCGACGCGGCGCTGGCGGTGTTGCTCGAACGTGGCGGGATCCGCCCGGGCCGCACCGAACGCCAGGTCGCGCGGGAGCTGGAATGGCTCATGTTCGAGCACGGCGCGGACGCCATCTCCTTCGAGACCATCGTGGCGGCGGGCGCGAATTCGGCCGTGCCGCATCATCGTCCGACCGAGGCCGTGCTGGCCGCCGGCGACTTCGTCAAGCTCGACTTCGGCGCGACGGTCGCGGGCTACCACTCCGACATGACCCGCACGGTCGTGCTGGGACAGCCCTCGGAGTGGCAGCGCGAGATATACGACCTGGTGCACGCCGCGCAGCGGGCGGGTTGTGAGGCGCTGGCACCCGGCGCGTCGACCCGGGCGGTGGATCGGGCCGCGCGATCGGTGATCGAGGCGGCGGGCCACGGCGCGCTCTTCGTGCACGGCCTCGGACACGGGGTCGGACTGCAGATCCATGAAGCGCCCGGACTCGCCAAAACGGGCACGGGTACACTTCTCGATGGCGTGGCGGTGACCGTCGAGCCAGGTGTGTATTTCCCCGGCCGTGGCGGAGTCCGGATCGAGGATACGCTCGTGGTTCGCCAAGGGGGCCCGGAGCTGCTCACCCGCACCAGCAAAGACCTTACCGTCGTCGAATGACGTCGGTTTGCCAGCACGGCGAGCCGTGAATGGAAAACGAGAACAGGAGATCCGAGGACAGTGGCGGATACCAGCGACTTCAAGAACGGCCTCGTGCTGAAGATCGACAATCAGCTGCAGCAGATCGTCGAGTTCCAGCATGTGAAGCCCGGTAAGGGTCCCGCCTTCGTGCGCACCAAGCTGAAGAACGTCGTGTCCGGCAAGGTTGTCGACAAGACCTTCAACGCCGGCGTCAAGGTGGAGACCGCGACCGTCGATCGTCGCGACATGACCTTCCTGTACCACGACGGCTCGGACTACATCTTCATGGATGGCGACACCTTCGACCAGATTCATCTGGGCGAGCAGCTCCTGGGCAAGAGCGCGGGCTTCCTGCTGGAGAACATGGGCGTGCAGGTAGCGATGCACGAGGGCGAGGCGCTGTTCGTCGAGCTCCCGGTCTCCATCGAGGCCGTGGTCACCCACACCGAGCCGGGCCTGCAGGGCGACCGCTCGAGCGCGGGCACCAAGCCCGCGACCATCGAGACCGGCGCCGAGATCCAGGTCCCGCTGTTCATCAACGTGGGCGACAAGCTCAAGGTCGATACGCGCGACGCGTCCTACATCTCCCGCGTCAACTCCTGACGCGCGGAGAATGGTGACCGTGGCCAATCAGCCCCAGGACAAGAAGCCGGGCTTCAAGAAGCTCGGCGCACGGCACAAGGCCCGCCGCCGTGCCGTGGATCTGCTCTTCGAGGCCGAAGCTCGGGATATCGATCCCGCCGAGCTGCTCGCCGAACGCGTATCGCTCTCGGTGCGTGACGATTCGGTGGCCCCGGTGAATCCGTACACCCGCGTGCTGGTCGAAGGCGTCGCCGACGACCTGGACCGGGTGGACGGCACCATCGAGTCCTATCTGCAGGATTGGACGCTGCCCCGGCTCCCCGCCGTGGACCGCGCCATTCTGCGGGTGGCGGTGTGGGAGTTGTTCCACGCCAACGACGTCCCGCCCGTGGTGGCCGTGGACGAGGCGGTGGAGCTGGCCAAGGAGCTGTCCACCGACGATTCCCCCTCGTTCATCAACGGGGTGCTCGGCCAGGTGGTGACGGTGGCCCCGCAGGTGCGGGCCGCGGCCGCCGCCACGCGCGCGCCGCGCGCGGGCGACGAGCAGCAGTAGCGAAGGAGAAGCGCAGGGTGCGCAAGTATCTGGTTCTGGCCATGCGCACCCCGCGCTTCGATTCGGCTGTGGCGCAGCCACATCGCGAATGGCTCGACGCCGTTCGCTCCCGCGGCCAGTTGGTCGAGACGGGCAAGTTCACCGACGGTTCCGGTGGCGCGTACGTCATTCTCGCCGAATCTCTCGACGCCGCACGGGATCTGGTTCTCACCGATCCGATTCACACCACCGGCGCGTCCGAACTCACCGTCTACGAGTGGGAAATCACCGGCTGATCCTCAGTGGTGGTGCTGGTGTTCCTCGACCCAGCCGCCGGTGAGCATCTGGACCGCCGAACCGTCCAGGTCCGCGAGCTTCACACCGGTGAATCCCCGTGCCCAGGACGAGGTTTGCACCCGGAACGCGGGTTCCTCGGCGGTCAGCGTCGCGATGACGGTCGCCGCCGCCTCATCCGAGGTCTGGGCGTTGCGGAAGGCTCCGACCGTGCGTTCGACATAGTGCTGCAGCGCGGGCGCGTACGGCCCGGCGGCGGCGACCATGGCGGGGATGTCCAGCTGCTGTCCCGCGATGAATTCGCTTGCCACCGCGCCGGGTTCGACCACCGAGACCTTGACGCCCACGGTGGCCGCCACCGGGGCGAGCGATTCCATGAACCCCTCGACCGCGAACTTGGCCGCGCAGTACGCCTCGTTGAACGGCTGCCCGATCACGCCCCCGACGCTGGTCACGGTGATGATCCGGCCGCCGGACTCGCGCAGCAGCGGCATGGCGGCGCGGGTGACCTCGACGACGCCGAAGTAGTTGACCTCCATGGATTTACGGATGAAGTCCATGCTCATCTGCTCGACGGTGCCGACGAAGCCCGCCCCCGCGTTGTTGATCACCGCGTCCAGCCGCCCGTGCTCGGCGACGACCTTCTTCAGGCAGCTCGCGATCGAATCCGGTTCGGTCACATCCAGTTCCTCGACCTGTAACCGCTCGGCGACCCCGGCCCGCTCGGCCGCGTCCCGTAAGTCGCCGTCCCGCCCGGTGTCGCGCATGGTCGCCACCGTGTGCCATCCGGCGTCGGCGGCCGCGACCGCGGCGGCCAGCCCGATACCCGAGGAGGTGCCGGTAATGAGAACGATCTTCGAGCTGCCCATCGGGGCCTCGCTTCCGGACTCGTGATTCGACACTGCTGTCGCTGGTACGCACTCTATGCGCGGCGCCGAGGATATTCGGGCATTCCGTCCGGCCGGACCGATTCGCCGGTGACAACGGTGCGTCAGTTGCCCGGGCGCAGCACGATCGTGCCTTCGGCGGACCGGTCGGCGATGAGTTGATGGGCCGCGGCGGCCTGGTCCAGGGGGAGTACGCGATCCAGGAGCGGGGTGAGGGTGCCGGTGGCCGCGCGTTCGAGGGCTGCGGAGCGGGCGGCGTCCACGTTTGCCAGCCAGGCCGGGCCGGAGCAGCCGGTGAGGGTGAGGCCGCGCATGATCAGGTCCATGGCGGTTACCTGGGCGGGGGCGCCGCTGAGGAAGCCGTAGGAGAGCATGCGGCCGCGCAGGGGGGTCATGAGATCGAGTAGGGCGGTGGCGGATTCGCCGCCGATCGAGTCGAAGACGACGTCGAGGGTCGCGGCGCCGAGCAGGGCGCGCAGGTGCCCGGGCCAGTGCGGGTCGTTGTGGTCGATCACCTCGTCGGCGCCGTTGCGGCGGGCCAGGTCGGCCTTGGCGGGGCCGCCGGCGGTGGCGATGACGCGCGCCGCGCCGAATTCCTTGGCGAGCTGGGCGAGGTAGCCGCCGACGCCGGTCGCGGCGGCCTGGATCAGGACGGTTTCGGTGCCGGTCAGGCGGGCGGCGGCGAGCAGGGGCAGGGCCACCGAGCCGCTCATGGTGACCGCGGCGGCGTCGTCGAAGGAGAGGTTGTCCGGGATCGCCACCGCGGCCGCGGCGGGGACGCACACCTGTTCGGCGTAGGTGCCGAAGCTGTTGCTGCTCACCATGACCCGCTGCCCGAGCAGCGCCGGGTCGGCGCCCGCGCCCAGTTCGGTGACCACGCCCGCGGCCTGGGTGCCGAAGATCAGCGGCAGCGGCGTCGGCAGGGGGAACGCGCCCGAACGGAGCATGGTCTCGGGGAACAGGACGGGGATCGCTTCGGTGCGCACGGTGATGTCGCCCGGTCCGGGCGTGGGCGCGGGGACCTCCCGGGCCTCCAGCACCTCGGGTCCACCGGTCGCGGTCATGACGATTGCCTGCATGTGACATCCTTAACTGGACTGACGGTCAATATGTGTCAGCGACAATATGGACCGGCGGTCAAGTTGTCAACGGTTGTTCGTGCGCGGCTGAGCCGCCCGTGGGAACGCTCGCGGGTTGCCCGATGGCGGCCGGTTTCGGTGTGTCCCGGCATAATCCGGCTGACGGTTCCCCGCGCCCGCGGTGTGGCGGACCGCGTCCGACCGATCCGACAGAGGGGGAGAGATGTCCGCTGACCAGCCGAAAGAGCGCGCCGACGCCGCGCGCAACCGGCGCGCGATCCTCGACGCCACCCGCGCCCTGCTCGCCGAGCACGGCGGGGAGGCGCTCACCATGGACCGGGTCGCCGCGGCCGCCGGGGTCGGCAAGGGCACGATCTTCCACCGGTTCGGCAGTCGCGCCGGCCTGCTCTACGCCCTGGTGGCCGAGCCCGCCGAAACCCTCATGGCCGCGATCGCGTCCGGTCCGCCGCCGCTGGGCCCCGGCGCCCCCGCCCCCGATCGCCTGCTCGCCTTCTTCGACGCGATGACCCTCATGATGGCCGACAACGTCGAGCTGATGGCCGCCTACACCGGGTCCGCGATGCCGCCCCATCCTCGCACGGCCGAGTTCCATACGACCTGGGACAACCACATCACCGTGCTGCTGGGCGAGGCGCGTCCCGACCTCGACGCCCAGGCCGCCGGTCGCCTGCTGTTCAGCTCCGTCGGGTCGGAGGTGGCCCGGGCCATGGTCCGCGCCGACGAGGTCGACCGCCTGCGGACGGCGATCCGCCAACTGGTGGAATCGGTCCTGCGCCAACCACTCTGATCGCACCGTCGATTCGGCCGTTCGGCCGAGAATCCCCTGGCGAATTGGTGAAACCTGTTACAGTTTCGCTGCGAAGGGGGAGATGTCGATGTCTGTCGTACATGAATATTTCTGCAGAACAAAGGGTTTGGCGCGGGGGGTGCTGCTGCCGCTGGTAGCGCTGGCCCTGGGCGCGGGGGTGATGGCCGCTCCCGCACCCGCCCTCCCGAACACCACGGACCCGTTCTACACCCCGCCCGCGGAATACGAGGCGGCCCAGCCGGGCGAGATCCTGCGCAGCCGCCCCATCCAGGCGAGTTACTTCCAGGCCATACCGCTGCCGGTGCAGGCGTGGCAGCTGCTGTACCGCACCACCAAGGCGGACGGCAGTCCGTACGCCGCGGTGACGACGGTCCTGAAACGTACAGGCGCCGAACAGCCTTCGACCCTGCTGTCCTTCCAGAACATGATCGACGCCGTCGCGCCGCACTGCGCGCCGTCGCAGATTCTGCTCCAGGGGCAGGTGCCCTGGATCGATCCGTCGAGCCCGGGGCCGATCAAGCTCGGCACCATGGCCAACGACACCCCGCTGGTCGTCGCGGCGCTGGTGCGCGGCATGGCGGTGGCGGTGCCGGACTTCGGCGGGATCGACAACAACTTCATGACCCCGCGTGATCCCGGATTCGCTGTGCTGGACGGTATTCGGGCCGCCGAGGACTTCGAGCCCTTCGGGCTGCCCGGCCGTGACACGCGCGCGCTGCTGTGGGGCTACTCCGGCGGCGCGATCGCCAGTGCCTGGGCGGCACAGGAACATCCGACCTACGCGCCCGAACTCGACATCGCCGGGGCAGCGCTGGGCGGCCCGGTGGGCGATCCGCGCGCCACACTGGAGGCCATCAACGGCAAGGCCATGCTCGGCGGACTGGTGCCGGTGGTGTTCAGCGCCCTGGTGCACGAATCGCCGACCGCCGCGGCCGCCCTCGACAGATACCTCACGCCCGAGGGGCTCCAGCGGGTCGCGGACGCGGCGGGCAGTTGCACACCGCAGAACATGGCCGCCAACTATGGGTTCGACCTGAACCGTTTCCTGACCGTCCCGCTGACCGACCTGCTGAACGACCCGGTGATCAGCGCGGCCCTCGAGGCGATGAAGCTGGGCACGGTCGCACCCTCGATTCCGCAGTACGTCTACAACTCGGTCGAGGACGAGGGCGCCCTCATCGCGGGTGTCGACGACCTCGTCGAGCGCTACTGCGCGGCGGGCACGCCGGTGACCTACCGCCGCGAGACGATGCCGATGCCGGTCTCCGCCCACACCCTGGAGTGGTTCATCGGCGCCCCGGCGGCCCTGGCCTGGCTGGAGGCGCGGGCGGCCGATCCCGCCGACCCGACCGGCTGCGATGTCCGGACCGTGCCGACCACGATCACCGACCCCGAGGCCCTGAACAACCTGACCGCCGGAATCATGGCCGGGCCGCTACGGCTGCTGCTGGGATTCTGACGAACCGCCGCTCACTCCGCGTCGAAGGCCCACATCGCGGCCGGGCGGCCGGTCGCTTTCACGCGCACGCGTTCGCCCGTTCGGGCCAGGCCGGGGAGGGCGGCGAGGGTGCGGTTCAGGTTCCCGGGGTCGGGGCGTTCGCCGGCCAGGGCCGCGGTCAGTTCGACCGCGCGGGTGGCGGGGAACTGTTCGCCGATCAGGGGGCGTGTGAACGTCAGGTCCTTCCAGAGCATTTCGGCGAAGATGGTCCGGGCGGTGCCCAGGATGCGGTTGTGGTCGAAGGCCAGGGGCGGCACGTCGTCGAACGACGGCCAGGAGGCGGTGTCGCCGTCGTGCTCGCCGATGACCGCCCACATGGCGATGGACAGGGTCGGTCCGCGCGGATCGCGATTCGGTTCGTCGAAGGTCGCGACCTGGCCGACGGCCAGGATGGCGTCCGCGGGCACCCCGAGTTTGGTGTGCACCGCCCGGCGGGCGGCGGCGTCGAGCCGCTCCCCGCGATCGAGCAGCACGCCGGGCAGCGCCAGCTCACCGGCGAACGGCTCCCATGCCCGGGGCGCGACCCCGAGGGTCAGGGTGGGGTCGTCGGGCCCGTAGCGCAGGGCGATGACATCGATGGATACCGCGGACTGTTGCTCCACAAGTGGACAATCATGCCTCAGCGGGCACCCGTATCGTGCGATCGGTTCGTTTCGGGCCGTGCGCGGTGAGAACCACGGGCGCTCCGAGGGCGGTCTCGAGGTAGGCGGGCACATCGGCGGGCAGGTCCGCGAGAGCGGGCACGGCCGCGCCGAGCAGGCCGGTGAGCCGCTCCTGATAGCCGAGATCGCGCCACGGGCCGCAGTCGAGCCGATCGAGGAAGCCGGTGCGCGTGAGATAGCCGGTGGCGGTGCGGATCTCACCGACCACGTCGAGGTGATTGACAGCCAGGCCGTCGACGCCCCCGCACGCGTCCACCGCGTAGCGCAGCAGCAGCGGGTCGAGGTGCCCGACGCGAAACTCACCCTGGTATCGCCCGGTTCCGTTGTGTCGCTCCGGAATCGACAGCGAGGTGTCCTCGGTGGGGAAGGGGCCCGCGCCGTGCCGGGTGAGGTAGGCGCGGGTGACGCCCAGGACGTAGCCGGGCGCTCCGATACCGGCGAGCATGGCGCGGGCGTTGCGCGGTTCGACCGTCGACCAGGTGGTGTACGGATGCAGCCCCCGCCATTCGTCCAGCAGGACACCCTGCGCGCCTTCGAAGACCAGCCGCCCGTGCGCGGCGAATCCGGCCAGTTGGTCCCCGGGCAGAATGCGTACGGCCCGAGCGAATTCGGTGTAGACCTCGACCAGGTCGTCGACCGGAGCGTGGCGGTGCGAACCGGCATCGAGCAGCGGCCGATAGTGTTCCGCGAGCGCTGTCAGCTTGCGCCGCAACACCTCCGGCCGCAGGCAGTCGCCGACCCGGGGCGCGTCGGCGGTCAGCGCGTAGCTCGCGGTCTCCCCGACGCCGACGCCGCACGAACCGTGCCGCGCGTCGCCCCGCGCGTCCTCGCGGCACCGGTTGGCGGCCCCGTGAATAGGGGTGGTGAGCAGCGCGCGCTCGTCCACGTACAGCAGCGACAGCGGTTCGGGCACACCGAGTTCGGCCAGCGCCCGCGCCTCGGCCGCCAGTGCGATGGGCTCGACCAGCATGTGCCGGGACAGCAGGGTCGGCACCCCGGAGAAGGTGCCGGACCCG
Organism: Nocardia sp. NPDC003693; assembly: GCF_053981095.1. Lineage (NCBI taxonomy): Bacteria > Bacillati > Actinomycetota > Actinomycetes > Mycobacteriales > Nocardiaceae > Nocardia > Nocardia sp. NPDC003693. Next base: position 25,801 of record NZ_JBSFNO010000045.1, on the reverse strand, counting down.
AACTGCTGGAAGGTGTGATGCCGCCCGTGCGCGATCACGTTGTGGGCGGCCTGCGCCCCGCCGTTGAAGCGCACCACGGCCGACACGTCCAGGCCCGCGGCGGGCGAGCACAGCCAGTCGACCGTCGCGCCCTTGCCCGCGTCGCCGAAGCCGAGATCGACGACGATCAGATGCCGGTCCCCGAACATGCCCGTCTCCCTCGCTGACCGGGAACTATTTCCCGAAATCGACATCGTCGTCCACGTCGGACTCGGCGGCGGGCAGCGCGCCGGTGCTGCGCGGGCGGTGGGCCGCGCCGACCGGGGCCAGGGCCTTGCCGACCGCGTCCGCCGCGGTCCCGGAGCCGATGTCGCGCAGATCGGCCAGTCCCGCACCGAGATCGACGCGATCCTCACCGATGCCGATGGTCAGCGCGATGAGTTCGCACACCGCCGCCGGATCGTCCAGCCGCAGGAAGCGCTCGCCGAGCAGTCCCTGCCAGTGTTCGCCGATCTCGGGATCGTTGTAGTAGCTGGACTGATTGGGCAGGATGTAGTGCACGTGCCAGCGGTCGGTGAGTTCGCGGTAGACGGACTCGACGGCGATGTCCTGGTTCACGCTGTCGCCGATGACGGTCCGAATGTGCTTGCCCGCCAGTCGCGGTTTGTTGAGCTCGTCGCCGACGATGAACAGGTAGCCCTTCTGCCCGCGCTTGTCCCAGGCGTCGGTGGCGGTGTGCCGGGCGATGAAATACGCGGCCAGCTCGTAGCTTTCGGACTTCTGCCCGCCGCCACCACCCTCGAGCAGGATCAGCCGCAGCTGCTCGTCCATCCGGTTGTCGGATTCGAACTGCCCGACCTGCAACGGAACCCGATCGGTATCGGCGTCGCCGATGGCCCCGAACAGGATCTGGGGATCATCGGCATATCCTTTGCGCTGCAACAGCCCGTGCAGCTTGCCGAGCTTCTCCTGCATGACGCGCGGCACCAGTCCCATGGAGCCGGTGACGTCGAACAGCACCGCGATGGGCAGCGAGTTCCCGTGATCGTCCGAGTCCCGGCACTCGCGCACGGTCACCCCGTGCGGATCCAGGTCCGGGTGCGCCTTCCATTTGTCCCACGGCACCGAGGCCATGTCGGCGGTGTAGCCGAAGTCGTCCAGGCCCCGCGCGGCGCGGAAGGTGCGGGCGGCGTCGTACGCGCTGTCGTCCCATTTGCCGTAACCCATGGTGATCACTGTCCTTTCGGTAGCTCGAAGGGCCGGAAGCGGCGCTGTCCGTACAGCCGGTCGAGCAGGTCGTCGAATTCGCCGAGCAGGTCGGCGGCGTCGGGGCGCAGTCGCGGATCGGACTGGCGGCACCCGGCGGCGAAGGTGCGCATCGGCGCGGGTGCGCGGTCACCGAGCATGGTGAGCATGAGCCCGTGCGCCAGGTACACGTCGGTGGCGGGGGAGACCGCGTCGCGGATCTCCGGTGGATAGTCGAGCGCGCCGAGGGTGGCGGCGGCCGGTGCGCCCGGCCGGGTCGCGAAGGACCAGCCGGCCAGCACCACGCCGTGCTGCCGGGGGTGGATGAGCACGTTGGCGGGGGTGAGCGCGGTGTGCACCCAGCCCGCGAGCGCCGCACCGGCGAGGCAGCGCAGCAGCCGCCGATGCATCCACGCGTAATCGCGGGGGTCCAAGCCGCCGGGGTAGGCGGCGCGGACCTGTTCGAGGGTCACGAAGCCGTCGATGTGCGCGGTGAGCACGTTGACGGCCCGGTGCTCACCGGTCGCGGCGTCGTGATGGTCGACGGTGTCGACCAGTTCGGGAAAGTACGGCCGCAGCCATTCGTGCCCCGCGGCGGTGGACGCTATGTCCCGCAGCGCGTTTCGCTCGCCCGCGAGCAGGCGGTTGGCGACCGCGCGGCGGGGGATCTTCACGACCCGGTCCGAACCGCAGTGATACACGTCGGCCACCGATCCGCGCGCGTACAGCTCGCCGACCGGATGCGTCGCGTATTTCCCGGTGAGTTCGATCGTCGCCGGACCGGTCGCCAGCCACTGCCGGTACAGCCGGGCCAGCCGGGCGAAAGCGGTGGCCGCGAGCTCGGCGTCGGCCCGGTCCACCCGGTCGGGATGTACGACCGCCGCCATGCGGTGGTAGCGGCGCTTGGCGGCCACACGCGCGGCGGAATCGGTTGCGGCACTGCCGAAGAGATCCTCGGGCCGTCGTGCCGCCCGGATCTCCTCCGCTGTGTCCCCAACCGTCGTCATGTGTTTTAGGCTAGATGACTAAAACATGGAGCGCTACTGATTCGGGGAATTAATTGTTCAGGAGACTAAAACGCTGGGCCGCCGCGCGGCTCGGACTCTCGCGCGGGAAGTGGTGCTCTCCCTGTGCAGAATCGGGCGCATCGGCCTGTCCTCGCATGAAACCTTCGCGCGGGCAGTCGGGTGAGCTTGCGCGAACCGACGATCGCGCCGCGTGCCCCCGGCAGGTTGGCCGGGCGGCCCGTGCCTGCAGTCGGGGGCTCCGCCATCCGGTCCCGTGGCCGTGCGACCGCGGGCCTACGGCGCGGTGCGGTTTCGCGGAGTCTCCACTGGAGCGGTCAGGGCTGATCGAACCCGTCCCGGGTCGAGTAGAGCCTGTGCAACCCTCGGCAAAGCCGGCCGAGCAGGTACTCCCGCGTCGTCGGCGCCCGCGCGACCCAGCCCGCCACCACCACGAGGCCGGTGGGCCGGTGCACCGCCAGATAGCCGAAGGGGCGATCGAAGACGGCGGTCGTCTTGCGGACCAGGTACGGGGGTCGTTGTGGCTCCGCGCATCCGGGCGCCACCCCGAACACGGTCACGGCCGCGGCCTGGAATCCGGTGGCGCTGAATCGCGCCCGGATGTCCTGGGCGGCCCTGGATACGCAGAGCGGCATGGGCGATATGCCGGGGAAATGCCCTCGGGTGCTGTCCAGCGCGGAGTCCAGGCCGAAGACCTCGGCATGCTTGAGCAGGTCGTGCGAGGAGTGCGTCTCGAACGGCGGCACCCAGACCTCGGACACGTCTTCCTCCGACCAATTCCGCACGCGGGATACGAAGAGTCCGGGACCGGGGTTGTCCTCGGGCAACTCGGTGTGCACGGCGACCGAACCGTCCAGCGCTGCGATTCCGGTAGCGAGGGTGTCGGCGGGCGAGCCCTCGCTCAGCAGCAGATGCACATCGAGGTCGGAGTTGCCCTCGACGACGACGCGCGTCACCGCGTCGAGCCCGGCCAGCACGCTGATGTATTCGGCTCCGGATGCCCTGCGCACCAGGGCGGGCCCTTCGTGCCCGCGCCACGGCCCGTCCGTGACGAGCATGCCCTCCTCGGAGAATCGTTGCCGCCATTCGGTTTCCGCGAGGAGCGCCGTGGCCAGCAGCATGAGGGTGCCGGGGGTGAGGTCGAGGGGGAACTTCTCGATCAGCCCGGCCGTGTGCCGCCGCGCCCACGCGTCCAGCGCCGCCTGATCGGTGATCAGGTCCGCCGTCCCGGCGGGCAGGGCGGCCAGCCAGTCCTCGTGTAGCGGCAGGTCGCGGTGGATCCACACGCCGAGCGCGGTCGTGACGGTCTTCGACTCGGCCAGCGTGCGCAGCAGGTCGAGGCCCGCCGCGTGCGCGTCCGTCGCGGGAATGCCGATGGCCCCGGCCAATTCGGATCGCGCCGGTTCCGCGGCGGTCGCGGCGAGAATGGCCAGCAGCGGCCAGACTCCGCAGCCGGCGACCGCGAAATCGTCTGTGCCCGCGGCCGCGCACCAGCGGGCGGTGAGGCGATTGGAACCCTGGACGTGGGCGGAAAGTCCGGTGAGCATCGCGCCAGCCTAGGGGGTATGCCGTTCCCCGGCACTGAGATATTGTGTGCGAAAATGTGTCATCGACTCGGCTGGGAGGCTGATTATGGTCGCCGGTGAAGTGGCGTCGAGGGGCGCCGCGCGGTTGCGGGAGTTGCGCGGTGGGTGCACGCCCGAGCAGGCGTGGCAGTTGTTCGACAGCCTGCCCGTGGCCCGGGTGGCGGAGGTGACCACCGGGCGCTGGCGCGGCGACGAACTCGACACCGGGCATCCGTGGGCGGGCGTGCTGGTCGAATCCGGCTGGTACGGAAAGCAGTTCGATGACGCCGACAGCGTGCAGCCGCTGCTGTTCGCGGGCCCTGACGGCAGGATCTTCCCGGTCGATCCGCGCAAGGCGCCGCTGTTCCTGGCCGGCAAGGTCCCGCTGGCCGCGCTGCGCCCCGTGCGCAAATCGCTGAACGTCCTGCGCCCGCTGCTGTCCACCCGGACCCCGCGCGCCCGCCTGCGCGATCTCGAGTTCCGCGGAAAGTCCGGCGCCGCAATGATCTACGACCACCTCCCGATCATCGACGTCTTCCGCAAGATCGACGCCGACACCCTGCTCGGCGTGATGGACATGCGCGGGATGCGCGACCCGTACTTCTTCGTGCTCTACCGCGACTGACGCGGTCGCCGAAAGCCTTACGCCCCGGGCGATTCCGCCCCGGGATGCCGCAGCGCGGTGACGATCGCCAGTGACGGCGCCCGTCCCGCCTCGGTATGGCTGAGCATCGCGTACTCGGCCATGCGCTCCTCGCCGGAACAGATCGCGTCGATGAGATGCCGGTGCTCATCGAACTGGCTGCCGTCGTCCGTGCGCTGGGCGGTGATGTAGAACAGCCACGTCATGCGCGCGAGAATGGTGCGCATCAGCCGGGTGAGCAGGGTGTTGCCCGCTAGTTCCACGATCGCCCGGTGCAGGTCGACATTGGTTTCCGCGACGCGCAGCCGGTCTCCGGCCGCGCCCGCCGACTCGGATTCGCGCAGCGCCGCCAGCAGCGGGGCCCGATCGTGGCCGTGCCGGATACGGGCGGCGGCGAGCCGGGCCGCCAGCGGTTCCAGGCCGATGCGGACGTCGAAGAGCTCCTCGACCCCGGTGCTGTCCCACGAGTGCACCACGGCGCTGCGCCGCGGCCGCGTGCCGACCATCCCGTCGAATTCCAGTAGCGCCAGCGCCTCACGCACCGGAAGCCGTGAGACACCGAGGGTTTCGGCCAGGCGCGCCTCGGGCAACTTCTGCCCCTCGCCGTACGCGCCGGTGATGATGCCGCGGCGCAGATCGTCGTAGATCCGCCGGGTCTGGGTGGTGTCGTCCGCGACCGGCGGTACAGGGTTCAGATCACGGGGCACCGGTTCAGCCTACCTTTCCAGGCATTCGGTATCCCGGAAGATATATTCTTCCGCGCCTTTCCGCGGTATTGACGGATGCCCATCGGCTCGCTAACGCGCGCACGTGGGCGCGATTTCTCTCCAAAGTCGTTTTGAGCACGGGTTTTCGAGTGTCCGAGGCCCTCGTGATCGTTCACCGTCCGGAAACACCCGGATCATGGCCCGGATACGGCTCGAACCAATTCTGTATACCGATTGGCAGATCTGAGGAGAGTCGAGCTTGGCCGTCTACCTAACGCGCCGCCTGGTTCAGGCGGTGATCACCATCTACGTCGTCGTCACCCTGGCCTTCGTGCTCGGGCGGCTCACCGGGAGTCCGGCCGCGTCGCTCCTGCCCGATACCGCGAGCCAGGCCGACATCGCCGCGCTGGACGCGAAACTCGGCTTCGACAAGCCGCCGCTGACCCAGTACCTGGACTACCTGGGCGCGGTCGTGACCGGCGGCTTCGGCGATTCCTACCGCCAGGAGGGCACCTCGTCGATGGACCTGGTGCTGCAGCGGTTGCCCGCCTCCCTGCAACTGGGTGTCGCGGGATTCGTGCTCGGCGTCGCCCTGGCCCTGTTCGCGGTGCTCGCGGTCCACCTGAGCGGGTACTGGTCCCTGCGCGGCGTGCTGCTCGGACTGGGCGCGGCCCGGCTCGCGGTGCCGGACTTCCTGTTCGGGCTGCTGCTGGTGCTGGTGTTCTCGGTGTCGCTGGGCTGGCTGCCGTCGCTTGCGGGCCCGAATCCGCTGTCGATCGTGATGCCGGCGGTGACCATCGCGACCGCGCAGTTCGTCGTGTACGCACGGCTGCTGGACAATTCGCTGACCACGGAGAGTTCGCAGGACTACGTGCGCACCGCGTTCGCGCGGGGTGAGCGCCGCTCGACGGTCCTGCTGCGCGAGATGCTGCCCAACGCGCTGCTGCCCGTGCTCACGGTGTCCGGCATCAACTTCGGCACGCTGCTCGGCGGTCTGGTGATCGTCGAAACCGTGTTCGCCTGGCCGGGTCTGGGGCAGTTGATGCTCGGTGCGGTCTTCAGTCGCGACTTCCCGGTGGTCCAGTCCGGACTGATCGTGATCGCGACGATCTTCGTCGTCGTCAACCTGTGCGTCGACCTGCTGTACGGCTTCGTCGATCCGAGAGCGAGAGTCCGATGACCGCTGAAACCTCGAACACCGGGCGCACCCGGCCGAAACGCGACATCGCCACGGGCATCGGCCTCGCGATGGTGCTGTCGGTCGTGCTGTTCGCGCTGCTGTACCCGCTGACCCCGGGCTACGACCCGTACGCACAACAGCTTTCGGACGCGTTCACCCGTCCGTTCACCGACTCGCGCTATCCGCTGGGAACCGATTCGCTCGGCCGGGACCTGGCCGCGCGGCTGGCGCTGGCGGGCCGCATCACCCTCGGGCTCGTGCTGGCCATCGTCCTGGTCAACGCCGCGATCGGCGTGCTCATCGGCACGCTGTCCGGGTACTTCCGCGGCCCGCTGGACAACCTGCTCATGGGATTGGCCGACGTGCAGCTCGCGGTGCCGATCAGCCTGATCATCATGGCGCTCTCGGCCGTGCGCGGCCCCAGCGTCACGCTGATGGCCACGATCCTGGCGGTGACCTTCTGGGTGGGCTACGCCCGGGTGAGCCGGTCGGTGGCGCTGAGCCTGTCGGCCCGCGACTTCGTCATCGCGCCGCGACTGCTCGGGGCGCGACCGGCGTGGGTGCTGCGCAAGCACATCCTGCCGCACGCGCTGGTCCCGGCGGGCATTCTGGCCACGGCCGACCTGGGCAACGTCATGATCATGATCTCGTCCTTCGACTATCTCGGGCTCGGCGTGCAACCACCCACTCCCAGTTGGGGATTGATGATCACCGACGGACAGAAGTACGTGCGCCAGGCGCCGTACCTGACGATCGTCCCCGCGGTGGCGCTGCTGCTGGTCATCGCCGGAACACTGCTGATCAGCCGCCGATTCACCGCCGAACGGCAGGGGCTGCGCCGGCACACGCGCGCACCCCGTGAGCGGCGGTCGGCCCGGCGGATGCGGTCGGTGGCGGCATGAGCACCTCGACGACCCCCGGGGCGCCGGCCCGGCTGCTCGAGATCACCGATCTCACCGTGGGCTACCGCACCCCCGACGGACACCCGGTGGCGCTGGTCGATTCGGTCAGTCTGCACGTGGACGAGGGCGAAGTCCTGTGCCTGGTGGGCGAATCCGGCTCGGGCAAATCCCTCACCATGCTCGCGGTGCTCGGATTGCTCGCGCCGCCGCTGACGGTGCTGTCCGGCAGCGTGCGCTATCGCGGGCGCGAGCTGGTCGGCGCCGACGACGAGACGCTGCGCCGCCTGCGCGGACCGGAACTGGCGATGGTCTTCCAGGACCCCATGACCTCGCTCAACCCGGTTCGCCGGGTCGGCGTGCAGATCGAGCGGGCGCTCGCGGTCCATCAGCGGCTCGACCTGCGCACGCGCCGGGACAAGGTGGTGGAATTGCTTGCCGCGGTGGGTATTCCGCAGCCGGAGGAGCGGTCCCGGTCGTATCCGCACGAATGGTCCGGCGGCATGCGCCAGCGCGCCGTGATCGCCATGGCCATGGCCAACGACCCCGCGCTGCTGATCGCCGACGAACCGACCACCGCGCTCGACGTCACCATCCAGGCCCAGCTGATGGAGGTGCTCGCCGACGCCCGCGAACGCAGCGGCGCGGCCCTGGTCCTGATCACCCACGACCTGGGTCTGGTTGCCCAGCAGGCGGATCGGGTCGCGATCATGTACGCCGGGCGGGTCGTGGAGACCGGCACGATGTGGCAGATCTTCGACGACGCCGCACACCCCTACACACGCGGGCTCCAGCGCAGTTTGCTCGGCCGGGACCCGGCGGGCGCCAAGGCGCGAGCCTACGCGATCCCCGGATCCCCGCCGCCGGCCGCGGACCGGCCGGCCGGCTGCGGGTTCGCGCCCCGCTGCGACTTCGCGGGCAAGGGACACGCCTGCGAATCGACTCCGCCCCCGCTGATTCCGTTCGGGTCCGGCCGGGCGCTGGCCTGCCCGCCCGCCCTCGCGGCCCGGTCGACCGGACAGGACATCCCGGCATGAAACCCACCACCGTGTACGACGAGGTCATCCAGGTGCGGAACCTGACGGTGACCTTCACCAGCCGCCGCGGCCTGCGCGCCCGCCGCACCCTGCGCGCACTCGACGACATCAGCTTCGAGGTGCGGCGCGGCGAAACCTTCGGTCTCGTCGGCGAATCCGGCGGCGGCAAATCCACGCTGGTGCGCACGCTCTTCGGCATCAACACCCCCGATGCCGGTCGAATCCGCGTTCTGGGCCACGACCCCCGGGAGGTCCGGGGGCGAGAACGCCGTGCCCTGCGCAACCGCGTGCAACTGGTGTTCCAGGACCCGTACTCCGCGCTCGATCCGCGCATGACCGCGCACGACATCGTCGCCGAACCCCTGCGCATCGCCGGTCGGCACACCCCGGCCCGGGTCGCGGAACTGCTCGACCAGGTCGGTCTCACCACCGACGCGCTGTCGCGAAAACCGGCCGAATTCTCCGGCGGGCAACGCCAGCGGCTCGGGATCGCCCGCGCGCTCGCGCTCGAACCGGAAATACTGGTACTGGACGAGCCCGTCTCCGCGCTCGACGCCTCGGTCCAGGCGCAGGTCATCAATCTGCTGCGGGACCTGCAGGATCGGCTCGGACTGTCGTATCTGTTCATCGCGCACGACCTGTCGGTCGTGCGGCACCTGGCCGACCGGGTCGCGGTCATGCACCTGGGCAAGCTCGTGGAGATCGGCGCGACCGAGGACATCTTCACCGCGCCCCGGCACCCGTACACGCGGGCGCTCATCGACTCGGTCCCCGTGCCGGATCCGCACGCCCGCCGCGCGCGGACCGCCGCCCTCGTCCGCGGCGAAATGCCCGACGCGGCGAATCCGCCGAGCGGCTGCACGTTCCGGACCCGCTGCCCCCGCGCCCAGCCCGCCTGCGCGCGGAATACGCCCGCGCTCACCCCGATCGGGGCCGCCGAGCACACGGCGGCCTGTCTCTTCCCCCTCTGACCCCGGCAACTACATCCGAAGGAACACCGTGAGATTCACCAGATTCACCGCCCTCGCCGGCGTCGGCGCGCTCACCGCGGCGGCGCTCGCCGTCAGCGGCTGCTCACCGGCCGGAATCGACAGCGGCCCGGCCAACGCCATCGTCGTCGGCGCGGTCGCCGAGCCCGAGAAGGTGCCCGACCCGATCGTCGACGGCTCGCTCGCCGGATACAACTACTACTTCGCCACCTTCGACCAGCTCGCCCGCTTCGACGAGCAGGGCGTGATCACCCCGCTGCTGGCCACGCGCTGGGAGGCCAACGCCGACTTCACGCGGTGGACCTTCACCATTCGCGAGGACGCGACGTTCCAGAACGGCGAACCGGTCAAGGCCTCCGATGTCGCCTTCACCTACAACACGATCAAGGCGACGCCGACCGGCGATCCGGCCTCGTACATGGAGATGTTCGACAACGCCGTCACCGGGCCGGGCAACACGGTGATCTTCACCCTGAACGCGGCCTATTCCGCGTGGCCCACCATCGTCACGGGCGTGTCCATCGTGCCCGAAAGCGTTTACACCGCACTGGGTTCCGCGGGCTTCGCCGCGGCGCCGGTCGGCTCCGGACCGTTCGTCTTCGACCACTACACGCGCGGGGTCGAATACGTGGTCACCCGCAATCCGAACTACTGGGGCACCCCGGCGACCGTGGACAAGGTGACCTTCAAGACCGTGGCCGACGCCGACGCCCGGCTCAACGGCGTCCAGTCGGGCAGCCTGGACGTCGCGCTCATCGCGCCGAACCAGGTGGCGGCGGTCTCGGACGCGTCGAATGTGTCTGTGCAGTCGGGTGTGTCGAACGGCGTCACCTTCCTGGGTATGAACTCGAGCGGTGGGCCGCTGGCGAACCAGAAGGTGCGCGCGGCCATCGCGCTGGCGATCGACCGGGAGGGCATCGTGAAGAACGTGCTCGCGGGCAAGGCCAAGGTCGACAATCAGCTCGTCGCCGAGAACGTCGGCGGCTACAACCCCGAGTACCCGGCGGCCGTGTACGACCCAGCGGCGGCCGCGCGCCTGGTCGCCGAATCCGGGTACAAGGGCGAGCCGATCCCGTTCCAGTACGCGAACAACGGGCGCATCCCGCTCAGTTCCGAGATCGCACAGGCGATTCAGGGCGACCTGGCCAAGGCCGGGCTCAACGTCACCCTGCACGGCACCGACCAGGGCAGCTTCTCCCAGATCATCTACGGCACCAAATCCGCGACCGGGCTGTACCTGAACACCTACGCGCCCTCCACCATGGACGGCGACGCGCCCGTGTCCTCCATGTTCGGCGGCCAGCAGAACGACTACGCCATGCTGCCCGCCACCAAGGCCCTGGTCGCCAAGACCCGCACCGTGGGCGGGCAGGCCCGAATCGACGCCTACAGCGAGCTTTTCGCGCTGAACGACGCGCAGGCGCTGCTGATCGGCCTGTACACCCCGGACACCAGCTACGCGGTGGATCCCGCGCTGAGCTGGACCCCGCGGGCCGACGGCATGATCACCGTGAACACGGCGACCTTCGGAAAGGACTGATCGTGCACGACCTCGTGATAGCCAACGTGCGCCCCTGGGGCGGGGCCGCCGTCGACATCACCGTCGAGAAAGGGGTGGTGGCGGCGGTGCGCGCCGCCGCCCCCGGCGACGGGCCCGCGGGCTCCCGGCTCGAGGGCGGCGGCCGGCTCGCGTTGCCGGCGTTCTCCGACACGCATCTGCATCTGGACTCCAGCTGTCTCGGTCTGCCGGTTCGCGAGTCCACCGGCGCGCCGGGCCGCTGGGGCCGGATCATGAACGACCGGGCGAACTGGCGATCGGCCGAACGGTCGGTCGCTGAGCGGGCCACCTTCACCCTGGCGGTGGCGATCGCCAACGGGGCCACGCGCATTCGCTCGCACGCGCAGATCGACGTGGACTCCGGGCTGGAGAAGTTCGAAGGGGTGCTCGCGGCGCGCGAGCGCTACGCCGACGCCGCCGATGTGCAGATCGTGGCGTTCCCGCAGGTCGGCATTCTGCTGGAACCGGGTGTGGTGGATCTGCTCGACGCGTCCCTGCGCTCGGGCGCCGACCTGATCGGCGGGATCGACCCGTGCGAGATCGACCGGGATCCGGTGCGGCACCTGGACGCGGTGTTCGCCCTCGCCGAGCGGCATCTGGTGGAGGTCGACATCCACCTGCACGAGGCGGGGGAGCTGGGCCTGTTCACCCTCTCGCTCATTCTCGAGCGGGTCGAGGCGCTGGGAATGCAAGGGCGGGTGACCATTTCGCACGCGCGCTGCCTGGCGAGCGGACTGCCCGCGGTCCCGGCGGCGATCGAGCGGCTCGCCGCGAACCAGGTCGCGATCACCCACGCCGCGAGCCCGAAGGGCTGGGAACTGCCGCTGCTGGACCTGGCCGCGGCGGGCGTGCGAGTGGGGGTGGGCATGGACGGCCAGCGGGACTACTGGTCGCCCTACGGCAACGGCGACATGCTCGACCGCGCATGGCAATTGGCCTTCACCAACGGGTTCGGCGCCGACGCGGAGGTCGAGCACGCCCTCGCCGTCGCGACCTGGGGTGGCGCGGGAATCCTGGACCGCACGCTGCGCCCGATCGGCGAACCTGGGGCGTGGGGCGGATTCGCGCCGGGCGATCCCGCCGAATTCGTGCTGCTCGATGCGATCGGTCCCACCGCGGCGGTCATGGACCGGCCGCGCGAGCGCACCGTGGTGCACCGGGGCGCGGTCGTGGCCGTGGACACCGATCACGACGGCTTCGAGATTCCCGGGCGCTGGGGTCGGACATGACGGTGCGACAGGCCATTCGGGCCCGGCACGTGCTGGGCCACCGGGACGGGGAGCAGGTGCTGTACGAGGACGCCGAGGTGGTGGTGCGGGGCACGCGCATCGTCTCGGTGGGCCCGCGCGGCGCCGCCGAGGTGGACGAGGTCGTCGACCTCGGCACGGCGGTGCTGCTGCCCGGGCTCATCGATCTCGACGCGCTCACCGACATCGACCACACCCTGCTCGACTCGTGGCAGTCGCCCGAACTCGGGCTCGGGCTGCAGTGGTCGCGCGACTACGCCGCACACCGGCGGCGCGCGGTGTTCGACGCCGAGGAACGCGCCTTCATCCGGGAATACGGGTTCGTGCAGCTGCTGCTGCACGGGGTCACCACGGCCATGCCCATCGCCTCGGAGGTGCACAGCGACTGGGCCGAGACGTTCGAGGACGCGACGGCCATGGCCGAGACCGCCGAGCGGCTCGGGCTGCGCGTGTACCTGGGGCCGAGCTACCGGTCCGGGGTCAACGTCGTGGACGACACCGGCGAGCGGACCGTCTACTGGAACGAGGCACTGGGAACCGACGGATTCGACGGCGCCGCACGGTTTCTCGACTGGGCGGCCGAACGCGGATCCGATCTCGTGCACGGGGTGCTGCTGCCGTGCCGCATCGAGACCCTGAGCGAGGATCTGCTGGCCGCGACCGCCGCGCTGGCCGCCGAGACCGGCGCGCTCGTGCGGTTGCACGCGCTTCAGGGACTCCACGAGCGGGAGCTGATCCTCGACAGGTTCGGCGCACCGCCCCTGGAGGTGCTGCGGCGCACCGGGCTCCTCGGGCCGAAACTGCTCATCCCGCACGGGATCTATATCGACGCCAGCCCGTACGTCGACTCCGAAGCGGACTCGGATGTCGCGACGCTCGCCGCGTCCGGCGCGACGATCGTCCACTGTCCGCTCACCCTCGCCCGGCACGGCGCGGCGCTGCACAGCTTCGGGCGCTATCGGGCGGCCGGTGTCGCCCTGGCGCTGGGCACCGATTCGTTCCCACCGGATCTGGTGCGCGGCATCGACATCGGGGTCACCATCGCCAAGATCCTGGCTCACCGCACCGACGCGGCCACCTACGGCGACTACCTCACCGCGGCCACGCTCGGCGGTGCGGACGCGCTCGGCCGCGGCGACCTGGGCCGGATCGAGCCCGGCGCCACCGCGGACCTGGTGGCCTTCGGCCTGGACGACCCGCGCGACGGCGTCCACGACGATCCCGTGCGCACGCTGTGCATGAACGGCACCGCTCGGTCCGCTCGGTTCGCGATGGTGGCGGGGCGCACGGTCCTGCGTGACGGCACGATTCCCGGGGTCGATCTGCCCGCGATGACGCGGCGCGCGCAAGGGCTGTTCGACCGCATGCGCGCGGCCTATGCCGAACGGGACTACCTGCGCCGCACCGCCGACGAGCTGTTCCCGCCCTCGTTCCCCCGGCGGTCGGCCGGTGAATCACGGTCATCGTCGCGCGAGGTCGTCGAACCGCCGTGTCGCCCGGGGGATTCGGCCTACCATCGACACTGACCGAAACCTGGTTGTCGCCCGGGAGGTTGCCCGATGGAAGAAACGACCTGTCTCGTCGCCGGCGGCGGTCCGGCGGGCATGATCCTCGGGCTGCTGCTCGCCCGGGCCGGGGTCGAGGTCACCGTGCTCGAGAAACACGGCGACTTCCTGCGGGACTTTCGCGGCGACACCGTGCATCCCACGACGCTCGAGCTGCTCGACGAGCTCGGGCTCATGGACGAATTCGCCAAACTGCCGCAGCGGCGCATGAATTCGGTGCAGCTGCCCATCGGCGGGTCGATGCAGACCGTGGCGACCTTCGACCGCATCCCGGGGCGATACAACTACATCGCCATGGTGCCGCAGTGGGATCTGCTGGATCTGATCGCCCGCGCGGGGGATCGCGAACCCACTTTCCGGCTCCAGATGGACACCGAGGTCACCGCGCCACTGCGGGAGAACGGCCGGATCGCCGGTGTCCGCTACCGCACGAAAGACGGTGCGGCCGGCGAGATTCGAGCCGACCTGGTGGTGGCCTGCGACGGCCGCACCTCGGTGCTGCGCGCGGCGGCCGGACTCGGTTCGCGGCGCTGGGCCACACCGTTCGACGTCTGGTGGTTCTCGATACCGCGCACCGGCGTCGACCCGGCGGGCGCGGTACCGGTGCTGACCGCCGACCGCGTCGCCATCATGCTCGATCGCGGCGACTACTGGCAGTGCGCGGTGCTGCTGGCCAAGGGCGCCGACGCGAGACTGCGGGAACGGCCGGTGGGGGAGATCCTGCGCGACATGGCGGCGGTCGTGCCGTGGCTGCTCGACCGGGTCGACGCCGTGCGCGACTGGAACGAGGTGAAACTGCTGGACGTGCAACTGGATCGGCTGGACCGCTGGTACACCGACGGCCTGCTCTGCATCGGCGACGCGGCCCACGCCATGTCGCCGGTCGGCGGGGTCGGGATCAACCTGGCGGTCCAGGACGCGGTGGCGGCGGCGCGCATCCTCGCGCCCCAGCTGCTCGCCCGCCGGGTGCGGCCCGCGGATCTGGCCCGGGTGCAACGGCGCCGGATGCTGCCGACCGTCCTGACCCAGGCCATGCAGCGCACCGCGCACGCCCGGATCATCGGCCCGGCCGTGCGCGGGGAGCTCAACGTCTCGAACGCCGAGCGCGCGAATCCGGCCCTGCGGGTGTTCCGGCGCATTCCCGTGCTGCGGAGCGTGCCGCCGTTCCTGGTGGCACGCGGCGTGCTGCCCAAGCACGCGCCGGAGTTCGCGCGCCGGCCCTGAGCGTGGGTGCGCGCGAAATCCGTTCGCAGCGGGATGGTTACGCGGGCACCGCCGCGCCTACCTCGGACAGGCGCTCGAACTGGTCCGCGGAGAGCCGAACCTCGGCCGCCGCGGTGTTCTCCTCCAGGTGCGCGATCGAGGTGGTGCCCGGAATCGGCAGGATCGTGGGGGAGCGGCGCAGCAGCCAGGCCAGCGCTGTCTGCGCCGGCGTCGCGCCGACCTCGGCGGCCACCGCCGCCAGCGGGCTGTCCGCGCCGGCGTGCGATCCACCGGCCACCGGGAAGAACGGAATGAACGCGATGCCCTGTGCCGCTGCGTAATTGACGACGTCCTCGTGCTGACGCGCACCCAGGTTGTACAGGTTCTGCACGGAGGCGATCGGGGTGATGGCCGTCGCCTCGCGCAGCTGCTCGACCGAGACCTCGGACAGGCCGATGTGCCGGACCTTGCCGTCGTCGACCAGTTGCCGCAGCGCGCCGATCTGATCCGCCAGCGGCACCGTGGGATCCACGCGATGCAGCTGCAGCAGATCGATGCGGTCCACCCGCAGCCGCCGCAGGCTCAGTTCGGCCTGCTGGCGCAGATACGCCGGATGCCCGACCGGTACCCATTCGGTCGGCGACGGGCGGGCCACCCCGACCTTGGTCGCGATCACCACCTCGTCGCGATAGGGGTGCAGGGCCTCGGCGACAAGCTCCTCGTTCTCGCCGAGGGCATAGGAATCCGCGGTGTCGAACAGGGTGATCCCCAGTTCGGCGGCGCGGCGCAGGACCGCGATCGCCGCGTCACGATCGCGCGGGGCGCGCCAGATATGGCCCATGCCCGCGTCGAATCCGGGTTCGGGAGCGGCCGCCAATCGCATGGCGCCGTAGCCGATCCGGCCCACCGGTAGATCGCCACCGAGCTCGAAAGTTGCCATCGCACATCACTCCTCGCCTCGCGTATCGACTGTCGCGATGCGGGGCAACCGCGTGGCGGCGGGGTTCATTCCCGTCTTCGCCCCTCGGCGAACGGCGGATCGGCGGGGACGCGCGGGGGACTCACCACACGCCGCGGGCGCGGAACTGGATGCTGATCCGGGGGCCGACGGCCCGGCGCGTCTTCGGGATCGCGTGCTCCCACGTGCGCTGACAGCTGCCGCCCATGACCACCAGATCGCCGTGGCCCAGGGCGAAGCGCAGGCTCTCGCCGCCGCCACGCGGGCGCAGGGCCAGGGCGCGGGCCGCGCCCACCGACACGATCGCCACCATGGTGTCGTCGGTGGCGCCGCGCCCGATGGTGTCGCCGTGCCAGGCCACGCTGTCGTTGCCGTCGCGGTAGTAGCACAGGCCGGCCGAGACGAACGGCTCGCCGAGCTCGTCCCGGTAGTGCGCGCTCAGCGCCTGCCTGGCCTCGACCAGCACCGGATCCGGGAGCGGCTCGCCCTCGCGGTAGGAGAACAGCAGCCGGGGGACATCGACCACGCGGTCGTACATGGTGCGCCGGTCGGTGCGCCACGGCACCGCGGCGGCCAGGTGCTCGAACAGCTGATCGGCGCCGGTGAGCCAGCCGGGCAGGACGTCCACCCAGGCCCCGGCGGTCAGTTCGGTGCGGCGCACGCCCGTCAGGGCGCCCACGCCCACCTCCCCGAATCCATCGAGCAGGGAACCCTGCAGCGGCATCGACATGGCATCAACGTAGCAGACATCGAACAACTGTTCGAGGGTGGTTCGCGGCTGTGTCGCTGAGCGGAATCGCGTAGGCGGCGGGGATAGGCTCCGGCGGGCGCGCTGTGCGCCCGGGGGTGAACAGTCGATCGGAGTCGGGAACCGCATGATGGGTCACTCGGTACGCACGTCGCTGCTGATCGTCGCCGCCTGCGCCGCGACCGGGGTCGCCGGGGTGCCGCCGGCCGCCGCGGACGCGCCGCTCGACTGTGTGCCCGCGATCGGGACGCTGCAGATCCTGCCGCCGCTGCCGGGGTTGTTCCTGCCGCTGCCCACGCCCGGCGGGCTCGCGCAATTCGATACGCTCGCGCTCGCTCCGGGGGACGTGAGCTTCCCGCCCGCGGTCGAATTCCGGGACTACACGCAGGGATTCAACGACTACGTCGAGATGGTGTTGCGCTCGGGCGCGCTGTACGTGCGACCGCGCGGCTCGGACGATCCGTGGCGCACGGTGCCGACCCCCGGCTGCCTCGCCGGCCGCATCGAGGCGATCTCGCTGAACGCGAACATGCTCGTCGCCATCGACGCGCGGGGCTGGATCTATTCCCTGGACAATCTGCTGTCCGGGCCGCTGCTGTGGAACTGGACGCACTCCTACGGCGGGCCGATCTGGCTGTGGCCGGGGATGAAAATTCCGGGCGCGGAATCGGATTCGATCTCCTCGAACCGGTGGGCGCTGAGTCATCGCATGTCCACGAGCTTCCGTGACGCCCAGGGGTACACCCATCCGCTGACCGCGGGGCTGGTGCAGATCGTCAGCCTCACCGGGGACGGATCGCGCATCACCTACCAGGATCCCTGGCTCCCGGCCGATCTCAGCTACGAGATCGGCGGGCCCGTGGGCGGGCGGTTCATCGGTGAATCCCTGTCGGTGTCCGGGTCGGTCACGGTGGTCATGAATCGCCACGGGGACATCTACACCCGCGAATACGACCTGGATCTCGCCGGGGCGAACCATATTCCGGGCCGGTACACCTGGCAACCGCAGGGCGACAAGCCTTCCGCGCCGAATCAGCTGGTCGAACGCCTCGATCCGCGGTATGCCGCCATCGCGCTGCCCGCCGCGGACTGGCGGCATCAGCCCAAGGTTCCCGGCGAGATCACCTCGCGGCTGTCCATCCACGACAGCGGTCCCGCCGTCGAGGATCGAATCCTGGTGGTGGAGGGCAGGTCCGGCGGCCGCACCGGCTTCTGGTCCAAACCCCTGTACGCCGATTCCTGGTCCTTCACCCCCACCGATCACCCCCTGCAACAGGCCCTCCTGCCCGCCGACCCGCACACCGATCAGTCCGCCCTGACCCTGGCCCCCGAGAGCCCCCTGTCCTTCCGCGGCCCCCTGCCCGCCGGCTGGACCCTGACCCTCGACCACTTCGATTGGGCCCAAACCGAACACCCCGCGACCCTGACCTCCCCCACGAACCGCACCTACCCCCTGCGCCTGTACACGACCGACGAGCTCCGCCTCCTCCCACGCACCCCCGGCCTGGACGCGACCCCCCGAGGCCTCGAAAGCGCCCTGGATTTCCGCCCCGCCGCCCCCTGGACCCCCGAGAATTCCGAGCTGTCCGACTACCTCCGCACCCACCTGAACAACCAGCAGATCTACGAACTGAAGATCCAAGCGACCGACACCCACCTGTACCTGGAGTCCCTGGACACGACCCTGCCCCGGGTCTGATCCGCCCCCGCCGGATTCGCGCTTCGGCGAGGATTCCCCCGTGAGCAAACTCCTGATACTGGTCAACGGCCTGCCCGGCTCCGGCAAGTCGACGCTGGCGCGTACGCTCGCACCGCTGCTGCGCGCGGAACTGCTGTCCAAGGACGCGATCAAGGAGTCCCTGGCCACCTGCGTGGAAGACGAGTTGGCGTTCCCCGGCCTCGGCGGCATCGCGATGGACGCGGCGTGGGCCCTGGCCGCGTCCGCCCCCCATACTGTCGTACTCGACTCGTGGTGGTTCGCTCCCCGCGACCGCGCGCACGCGAAGGCCGGCATCGCCCGCGTAGCCGCCACCCACACCGCCGAAATCTGGTGCGCGGTCCCGCCCGATGTAGCAAAAGCCCGCTACACCAACAGAATTCGCGCCGCGATCCACAGGGATGCCGACCGCCTACGCACCGACTGGCCCCTCTGGTCTCGAGCCCCCGAACCCCTGTCCCTGACCCCGGTGATCGAGGTCGACACGACCGTTCCCGTGGACGTCGCCGCCCTCGCCACACGGATCACCGCGACGTTTGACCGGTGATCAAGTCCGGACGTGCGACATCAAGGGGAAGTTCACAGTGCCATGTCCTGTCCGCCCTCGTGAGCCAGCGAGACGAATCGCGCGCACGCGTCGAAAGACTTGTCGCCGCCGGGTGATTCGACACCGGTGTTCACATCGACGGCGAACGGGCGTACCGCCCGGATCGCCGCCGTCAGATTGCCGGGATCGAGACCTCCCGCCAGGATCACCCGGCAACCGGAGCCCTCGAGTGCCCGGACGATGGCCGCGCTGATGGACCAGTCGTGAACCAGGCCGGTGCCGCCGAGCCGGTCGCCGGTGCGCGAATCGAGCAGGACGCCATCGCAATCCGCGGCGATCCGGGTCGCCGTCTCGACGGCTTCGGTGCCGGTGACATGAACGGCTCGGAGAACCTTGCGTCCCCGCGCACCGTCGCGGACCCGGCGGACCGTGTCGTCGGAGACCAGACCGTGCACCTGAACGGCGTCGACACCCAGATCGTCCGCGAGCGAGAGGATCTCGGCCGGATCCTCGAGATGGGTGACCAGGGTCCGCGTCACGAACGGGGGAGTCCGGCGGACCAGTGCGCGCGCCTGCTCGGCGGTGAGCGCGTCCTCGCTGAGGTGGGTGACGCCGCAGATGAAGCCCACGGCGTCGGCACCCGCGGCGACCGCGATGGTGAGGTCCGACTCGGATCGGATTCCGCAGATCTTCGCGCGCACGGTCACGGCCCGTAGAGTAGTCGCCGCGGGGCGCGGGACCTAGTTCAGCAGGGACTTGGCCCGGACGAAATCGACTACCGCGTCGGTGAACTCGTCGTTCGCATCGCTGGCGGCGGTGTGGGCGGCGGCGCCTATCTCCACGTAGTCGGCGGCGGGGACCAGGGCGCGGAACGCGGCCACGCCGGTCTCGCTCACCACGTCGGAGAGGGCGCCGCGGACCAGGAGGACCGGGATCGTCAGGCGGCGGGCCGCGTCCTCGAGGACCTCGGAGTGCAGGTCGATGTCCTCGCCGCTGCCGGACATCATCGCCGGATCCCAGTGCCAGTACCAGCGGCCGTCCGCGCGCTGACGCAGGTTGCGCAGCAGGCCCTCGGGGCTGCGGGGGCGGCGGCGGTGGGGGAGGTAGGCGGCGACGGCGTCGGCGGCCTCGTCGAGGGTGGCGAAACCCTCGGGGTTGCCGCTGAGGAAGTTCAGTACCCGCTCCACGCCCTTGCGCTCGGGGCGCGGCACCACATCCACCAGCACCAGACCGGTGATGAGTTCGTGGCGCGGGTGAACCGTGGCGAGCAGGCCGGTCAGCCCGCCCATGCTCGCGCCCACCACGAACGCGGGCTTGCCCAGCTGCTCGAGCACCGACATCAGATCCTGGACCATCGCGTCGCGGCGGTAGTCACCATCGGGCGACCAGTCGCTGTCACCGTGCCCGCGCGCGTCCAGCAGCACCGCGTGCATGCCGGCCTTCGCCAGCGCCAGCCCGGAGTCCTTCCAGGAATGCCGGGTCTGCCCGCCCCCGTGCAGGAACACCACGAGCGGTCCGTCCTGGGGTCCCCAGGAGTCGCCCGCGAGGTCGATGCCGCCGTGGCCGCGGAAGGTGACGCGGGCCGGCTCGGTGAAATCAGCTTCGTTGCTCACACCCCGAGCATCGCACACGTCTGGTTTACGGTGTATGAAGACCGGTCAGTAGCCGGGAATGTCCGTGTCGCCGGGGGTGTGCGCGGCGCGGCGCGCGAGACGCGGCGATGGCGTGAGCAAACCGCGTGTGATCTCGACCGCCTCGGCGAGACCCGCAGATCAGCGCCCTGTTCGCTGTGATGTTCCTCCCAGCCCGCGGTGAGTGGGCGGCGATCTATGCAAACTCATCGGTCTCATTCATTGCTGCAAGATTGCTGTTCGCGCCCCCGGGTTGCGAGGATCGGTGGTGAAGAATCCGCAGGTGCCGGCCCCTGTACTGCCCATTCCCGTCGAACCGGGCACTCTGCGGAACCGGCGTTCCGGGCACCCCGCGCCACCGCCGCGAACGCCCGGTTGCCACAGGGGTGCGGTGCCCGCCGCGTTCGCCGCCGCTGCTAGGCTCCAAACCCGAAAAGACATCCTTTAACGGACCGTCCGGTGAGGCGGAGAAGGAGGTCGGCATGGCTGTGCCCGAAGACCGGGCGCCCAAGTCGAGCGCTGAGCAGCAACACTCGCAGCGGCACGACCCCGAACAGGTCGACGCCGGTCGCGAACTGCTTTCCGATTCCGATGTCGGCCGCACCATCGCGCGGATGGCGCACCAGATCATCGAGAAGACCGCCCTGGATTCCGGAGACGCCCGGCACGCCCGCGTCGTCCTGGTCGGAATCCCCACGCGCGGAACCACTCTCGCCACCCGGCTGGCCAATCGCATCGAGGAGTTCTCCGGTGTGCGCCCCGCGGTCGGCTCCCTGGACATCACCCTCTACCGCGACGACCTGCGCTCGCGACCGCACCGCCCGCTCGAGCGCACCTCGGTGCCCGAGGGCGGGGTCGAGGACGCGCTGGTCGTACTCGTCGACGACGTGCTCTTCTCCGGCCGCACCGTGCGCTCGGCGCTGGACGGGCTGCGCGATCTGGGCCGCCCCCGCGCCGTGCAGCTGGCGGTCCTCATCGACCGCGGCCACCGCGAACTGCCCATCCGCGCCGACTACGTCGGCAAGAACGTGCCGACCTCCCGCTCGGAGGACATCTCGGTGCTGCTGCGCGAGCACGACGGCCGCGACGGCGTGTACCTGCGTCATCAGGAGGGGGACAAGTGAAGCATCTGCTCTCGGTCACCGATCTGGACCGCGCGAACGCCACCGCGCTGCTCGATGACGCCGAGCGCTTCGAACAGGCGCTGCTGGGCCGCGAGGTCAAGAAGCTGCCGACCCTGCGCGGGCGCACGGTCATGACCGTGTTCTTCGAGAACTCCACGCGCACCAGGGTTTCCTTCGAGGTCGCCGGCAAGTGGATGAGCGCGGACGTCATCAACGTCAGCTCCAGCTCGTCCTCGAACTCCAAGGGCGAGTCCCTGCGCGACACCGCGCTGACCCTGCACGCGGCGGGCGCGGACGCGCTCATCGTGCGCCATCCGGCCTCGGGCGCGGCCCATCAGATCGCGCGCTGGTTCGCCCAGATGCAGGACGGCAGCGGCGGTTTCGCCGGCCCCGGCCCCGCCATCATCAACGCCGGCGACGGCACCCACGAGCACCCCACCCAGGCCCTGCTCGACGCGCTGACCCTGCGCCAGCGCCTCGGCGACCTGGACGGCAAGCGGGTCGTGCTGGTCGGGGACATCCTGCACAGCCGGGTCGCCCGCTCGAACGCCTTCCTGCTGGCCACCCTCGGCGCCGAGGTGGTGCTGGTCGCCCCGCGCACCCTGCTGCCGGTCGGCGTGGAGGCCTGGCCGGTGCGCGTCTCGCACTCGCTGGACGCGGAACTGCCCGGCGCGGACGCGGTCATGATGCTGCGCGTGCAGGCCGAGCGCATGAACGGCGGCTTCTTCCCGTCGGCGCGCGAGTACTCGATCAACTACGGCCTCAGCGAGCGCCGCCTCGGCCTGCTCGACGAGCACGCCGTGGTGCTGCACCCGGGCCCCATGCTGCGCGGCATGGAAATCGCGTCGGCCGTCGCCGATTCTTCCAAAGCGGCTGTGCTGCAACAGGTCAACAACGGAGTCCATATGCGCATGGCGGTGCTGTTCCGCCTGCTGGTCGGAACCGACGAGGTGGTGGCATGAGCAACAGCGTCCTGATCAAGAACGTCCTTCTCTACGGCGAAGGCGACGCGGTCGACGTGCTGCTCGCCGACGGTGAGATCCGCGAGATCGGCACGGGCCTGAGCGCCGGCGACGCCGAGATCATCGACGGCGCCGGGCAATTCCTGCTCCCGGGCTTCATCGACCTGCACACGCACCTGCGCGAGCCGGGCCGCGAGGACACCGAGACCATCGAAACCGGTTCCGCCGCAGCGGCGATCGGCGGCTACACCGCGGTGTTCGCCATGGCCAACACCAGCCCGGTCGCCGACTCCTCGGTCATCACCGACCACGTGTGGCGGCGCGGGCAGGAGGTCGGCCTGGTCGACGTGCACCCGGTCGGCGCGGTCACCGTCGGCCTCGAAGGCAAGCAGCTCGCCGAGATGGGCACCATGGCCGCGGGAATCGGCAACGTGCGCATGTTCTCCGACGACGGCCACTGCGTCTACGACCCGCTGATCATGCGCCGCGCGCTGGAGTACTCCAACTCCCTGGGCGTGCTCATCGCCCAGCACGCCGAGGAGCCCCGCCTGACCAAGGGCGCGGTCGCGCACGAGGGCCCGAACGCCGCCCGCCTGGGCCTGGCCGGCTGGCCGCGCGCCGCCGAGGAGTCCATCGTCGCCCGCGACGCGCTGCTGGCCCGCGACGCCGGCGCCCGCGTGCACATCTGCCACGCCTCCACCGCCGGTACCGTCGAACTGCTGAAATGGGCCAAGTCCCAGGGCATTTCGATCACCGCCGAGGTCACCCCGCATCACCTGCTGCTGGACGACTCGCGCCTGGAGACCTACGACGCGGTGAACCGGGTCAACCCGCCGCTGCGCGAGACCTCCGACGTGGCCGCCCTGCGCCAGGCCCTGGCCGAGGGCGTCATCGACTGCGTCGCCACCGACCACGCCCCGCACGCCGAACAGGACAAGTGCTGCGAGTTCGCGGCCGCCCGCCCCGGCATGCTCGGCCTCGAGACCGCGCTGTCGATCATCGTGCGCACCATGGTCGAGACCGGCCTGCTGGACTGGCGCGGCGTCGCCCGCGTCATGAGCGAGAACCCGGCCCGCATCGTGGGCCTGGACGATCAGGGCCGCCCGATCGCGGTCGGCGAACCGGCGAACCTGACGCTGATCGACCCGAACACCGAGTGGACGGTGCGCGCGAAGGAACTCGCCAGCATCGCCCACAACACCCCCTTCGACGAGATGACCCTGCCCGCGAAGGTGACAGCCACCTTCCTGCGCGGCCGGATCACCTCGCGCGACGGGGTCGCGAGCGCCGCGCGCGGCGCCGATGTGGTCTTCGCCGGTGGAGACCGGCGGGTGGGGAACCGAGGAGAACCGTAATGGATCGAACCGTGCAGGTCGTGTTGCTGCTGGTGGCCTTCGTCGCCGGAATCGGGCTCATGTACTGGGCCTGGACCGGTAGGGCCAAGAAGCAGGCGGCCTCGATCGGCGAACTGCCGCCCGTGCCCGCGGACTGCGGCGCGCAACTGCTGGAGCCGACCACCGGCCTCTACCTGGGCAGCACCCTCTCGCCCAGCTGGATTCAGCGAATCACGGTGGGCGACCTGGGTTTCCGGGCAACCGCGGAGATGACCAGGTTCGAACGCGGCATCCTGCTCGAGCGATCGGGCGCGGGGACCATCTGGATTCCCGAGGAGTCCATCACCGCGGTGCGCACCGAGCGCGGGCACGCGGGCAAGGTGATGACCGAAGGCGGCGTGCTGGTGATTCGCTGGAAGCTGCCGACCGGAACCGAGGTGGATACCGGTTTCCGGGGCGATGACAAGACCGTGTACCCGGCCTGGACCGGGGCGAAGACATCTACGAAGACGGGAGACGAGGCATGAGCAGCGGCGATACCGCGGTGATGGTGCTCGAGGATGGTCGCGTGTTCCGCGGGACGACCTTCGGCGCGGCCGGACAGACCCTGGGCGAGGCGGTGTTCTGCACCGCGATGACCGGCTACCAGGAGACCCTCACCGACCCCAGCTACGCCAAGCAGATCGTGGTGGCCACCGCCCCGCAGATCGGCAACACCGGCTGGAACGACGAGGACGACGAGTCCAGCAGGATCTGGGTCGCCGGGTACGCCGTGCGCGACCCCGCGCGCCGCGCCTCCAACTGGCGCTCCAAGCGCACCCTCCAGGAAGAGCTGGAGAACCAGAACATCGTCGGCATCGCGGGCATCGACACCCGGGCCCTGGTGCGGCACCTGCGCACCCGCGGTTCCATGAAGGCCGGCGTCTTCTCCGGCAGCGCCCTGGCCGACTACGAGGAACTGCTCGCCCGGGTCAACAACCAGCCCTCCATGCTGGGCGCGGACCTGGCCGGTGAGGTCTCCACCGACGAGATGTACACCATCGAGCCGGTCGGCGAACACCGCTTCACCGTCGTCGCGGTCGATCTCGGCATCAAGTCCAACACCCCGCGCATGTTCGCCGAGCGCGGCATGCGGGTGCACGTGGTGCCCTCGAACGTCACCTTCGACCAGATCAAGGAACTGAACCCCAACGGGGTGTTCCTGTCGAACGGTCCCGGTGACCCGGCCACCGCCGACGGCGCGGTCGCGCTGACCCAGCAGGTGCTGCAGGCCGACATCCCGCTGTTCGGCATCTGCTTCGGCAACCAGATCCTGGGCCGCGCCCTGGGGCGCAAGACCTACAAGATGAAGTTCGGTCACCGCGGCATCAACATCCCGGTCATCGAGCACCACACCGGGCGCATCTCGATCACCGCCCAGAACCACGGCTTCGCCCTCGAGGGCGAGCGCGGCGAGGTGTTCGACACCCCGTTCGGCAAGGCCGAGGTCTCCCACGTGTGCGCCAATGACGGTGTCGTGGAAGGTGTTCAGCTGGTCAGCGGCCGCGCCTTCTCGGTGCAGTACCACCCCGAGGCCGCCGCCGGACCGCACGACGCCGCCTACCTGTTCGATCGTTTCTCCGCCCTGATGGAAGGTGCCTGATGCCACGCCGTACCGACCTCGAGCACATCCTGGTGATCGGCTCGGGCCCGATCGTCATCGGCCAGGCCTGTGAGTTCGACTATTCCGGCACCCAGGCGTGCCGCGTGCTGCGCTCGGAGGGCCTGCGGGTTTCGCTGGTCAACTCCAACCCGGCCACGATCATGACCGACCCGGAGTTCGCCGACGCCACCTACGTCGAGCTCGTGGCGGTGGGGGCCAAGGCCGTCATCCTGGCGACCGGGCCCTGCGGACGGCTGGGCCTGCCCGCCTCCGGATACCTCTACGGCACCTACGAG
>NZ_JBSFNO010000044.1:63560-66168 GCF_053981095.1 Nocardia sp. NPDC003693 | reverse complement strand
GATCGCCCTCGCGCTCGAGGCGGGTCACGCGGTCCCGAAGGCGACGCTCATCGACTGGATCTGGGGTGACAATCCGCCCGCGGACGCCGCGAATGTCAGGCCAGGGTGCGCATCCAGCCGTGGGCATCGGCGAACGTGCCGCGCTGAATCCCGGTGAGGGTGTCGCGCAGGGCCATCGTCACCTCGCCCGGCTCGCCGCCGCCGATGGTGAACTCGCCGTCGGCGTCCTTGACCCAGCCGACCGGGGTGATGACCGCGGCGGTGCCGCAGGCGAAGACCTCGGAGATCTCGCCGGACTCCGCGCCCTTGCGCCATTCGTCGATGGAGATCGTGCGCTCCTCGACCGGGTAGCCGGCGTCGGCGGCCAGGGTCAGCAGCGAGTCGCGGGTGATGCCGGGCAGCAGCGAACCGGACAGCGACGGGGTGACCAGGCGGGCCTCGGAGCCGGTGCCATAGACGAAGAACAGGTTGTTGGTGCCCATCTCCTCGACGTTCTTGCGCTCGACCGCGTCGAGCCACACGACCT
This sequence comes from Nocardia sp. NPDC003693, assembly GCF_053981095.1. Classification (NCBI taxonomy): domain Bacteria; kingdom Bacillati; phylum Actinomycetota; class Actinomycetes; order Mycobacteriales; family Nocardiaceae; genus Nocardia; species Nocardia sp. NPDC003693. Next base: position 65,642 of record NZ_JBSFNO010000044.1, on the reverse strand, counting down.
GGTCGCAGCCCTGTTCGGTGGCCTGCTTCTGTGCCAGCAGCGAGGACGCGTAGTTGCCCGCGACCTTCGCCTCACCGGTGCCGCCGGGAGCCGCGCGCACGAACTCGGTCGAGAGCCACACCCGCACCGGCTTCACGCCGCGCGGGAAGTAGGCGCCGGCGGGCGAGCCGAGGAGCAGGTACTTGTACGCGGACGCGGGCTTGACGCCCAGCCCGGCCTCGGTCGCGAACATGAACGGCCGCAGGTACAGCGATTCCTCGCCACCGGCCGGCGGCACCCAGTCGGCGTCGACCTCGAGCAGCTGGCGGACCGACTCGATGAACAGCTCCGTCGGCAGCTCGGCCATCGCCATGCGCGCCGCGGACCGCTGGAAGCGCGCGGCGTTGGCGTCGACCCGGAAGGTCGCGATGCTGCCGTCGGCCTGCCGGTACGCCTTGAGCCCTTCGAAGATGGCCTGACCGTAGTGGAACACCATGGTCGCCGGGTCCATCGACAGCGGCCCGTAGGGCTCGACCTTGCCGTTGGTCCACTCACCGTCGCGGTAGTCGAGGGAGACCATGTGGTCGGTGAAGAACCGCCCGAATCCGGGGGCCGCGAGAATCTCCTGCCGTCGCTCCGCCGGTGTCGGGGCGGGATGCGAGATGCGGGTGAACGGCGCGGCAACTGTCATGACGTGGAGTCTAAATCGCCGCCGTCCGGAACGGGGAGCCGGTCCACCCGCGCCGTGTCTCGTTTGCCGGATCTCGCGGACGCGGCAGGTGATCCCGACCGGGCGGAATGCCGCCCACACGGACGATCATCGGCTCGGCAGCCACCTGCGCTCGTAGCCGAGGCGGCGCGCCGCCCGCGCGAGCCCGCCCAGCACCACCCGCTGCACGCTCGCCGGGATCCCGGCCAGATACCCGTCCTGGTACTCCCACAGCAGGGCCAGGGCCAGCGGATTGCGCGGCACGCCCGAGCGCGTGGTGCGCCCTGCCGCGTCGAGCGCCTGCCACAGCCGGAACATCTCCCAGTGCCGCAGCGGCGGCCGGATCTCGTGATCGATGACCACGCCGGGTGTCTCGCTCCAGAACTCGTGCACCGTCCCGGCGCCGGCCGCGAGCGAATCACCCTCGCCCACATGCTGTTCCACCCCGTCGATCCGGAACCGCAACCGGCCCGATCGCACGGTCCAGCGCTCGGCCAGCACCGGGTGCCAGTGCGGTCCCGCCTGCCGCCCCGGCGTGGGCAGCCGGTGTTCGAGTCGCAGGAACGGGCCCCGGTCGTCCGCTCCCTCCTCGACGAAGGTCACGGCGTGCCCGTTGCGGAAGGTGAGGGTCTGGTTGTCCATGTTCAAGATATAAAGGTAACCTTCGTATCGTGTCAACACCCACCCTGCTCAAGCTCCTGACCCAACTGACCCAGGCTTTCGAACAGGACCTGAACCGCGATCTCCGCGCGGAGCTGGACGAGACCCTGCGCCCCGCCCACTACGCCGTCTTTCGTCACCTGTCCCCCGAAGGCTCACGCGTGACCGCCCTCGCCGAGTCCGCGGGCATGACCCAGCAGTCCATGGGCGAGCTGGTCACCCACCTGGAACGCTGCGGCTACGTCGAACGCACCGTCGACCCCGCCGACCGCCGCGCGCGGGTGGTGGTCGCCACCGAGTCCGGCCGCGCCGCACTGGCTCTCGCGGGCCAGCGGATCACCGCGATCGAGCGGCGCCTGAGCGCCGACCTCGGCGAGGAGGGCTTGCGGGAGCTGCGGTCACTTCTCGCCCGCTCCCTGGGGTCGCTCCGAGGACACGAGAACCTCTGAGCACCTACAGCTTCCGACGCCGTCGCCCAACTCCGGCCCCGAGTGGCCTATGCCCGCAGATCATTCCGGAACCCAAGCTCGAGTGCAGAGAGCTGAGCGACCCGGGCTGAAGCCACGGCTGCGGCCAGCGCTGGAGGTGGGACTGCGGCTGGGACTGGGACGGAATCCCTCGCACACAGCCGTCCGGGGCTGGAGCCAGGGCCAGGGCTGGAGGTGGGGACTAGAGCTGGGGCCGGGCTGGAGCTGGGGACTGGGGCTGCGGCTCGGGGCTGGACTTGCGGGCTT
>NZ_JBSFNO010000044.1:0-63464 GCF_053981095.1 Nocardia sp. NPDC003693 | reverse complement strand
GCTTGGGCTTGGGCTTGGGCTTGGGCTTGGGCTTGGGCTTGGGCTTGGGCTTGGGCTTGGGCTTGGGCTTGGGCTTGGGCTTGGGCTTGGGCTTGGGCTTGGGACAGGATCCCTCGCGCACGGCCGTCAAGGGCGATCCGCCCTCGCCGATAGGCTGGGCGAATGCCGCCACGACCTCCCATGCCCGCGCGGGCGTCCGTGCCCGCGCGCCAATCCGGCCTGTGGTTTCTCGCGCTCCCCGTCGCGGCGCTCGCGGCGGTGCTGATCATCGCGTTCCAGGGACCGGACCGCATTACCGGAAAGCCCATCCCCGCAGACCATCTCGGCTTCCAGCCCACGAGCACGACGACAATGACCGAACCCGCCCCCAAGAAGCGAGAGGAAGCCCCGCAACGCTTCCCGGCGCTGACGCCGGGCTGGAAGACCGCCTTCGCCGTCACCCGCAACGCGCTCTACGACGTCCCGCCGGACTGGGCGTCCCCGGGCCCCGGCTGGGTCGGCGGCTTCGAGGGCAAGGAGTACACCCTCTACATGCGCGGCCTCGCCACATACGGGGAGGGGGCGTGCGGCGGCTACGACACCCAGGCCAGCGCCGGGATCGCGGGATCGGCGCTGAGCGACCCCGCGGCCGCGGCCCGCGAGGCGGCTCCGAAGTGGACGAAGGTCGCCCTCGAGGAGTCCGGCATGGGCGGCTGGAGCACGCCGACGACCTACACCGAAGAGCCGATTACCGTGCAGGGCCGCAACGGTTTTCACGTCACAGCGTCGATCGTCAATCAGGGCACGATCGACTGCGCGCGTCCGCCGGCGGCGGTGCTGCACGTGGTCGCGATTCCCGACGGGAACGGTCAGACCATCCTGATGATCGTTTTCTCGGACCAGAACTTCGCCGGCGCGCCGACCGCGGAGGCGATGCGGCAGATGTACACGAGCGTGCGGCCGGCGGGTTTGGGTCGGGACGAGTGCAAGAAGGACTTCGAGGTAGTCGGAAACTGGTGTTGAGTCACGGGACCGGTGTTCCGCCGGTGGACCAAACTACTCGGGCACCGGCGGTATGGCCGTGATCAACACCCCATCCGCCGGGCGGCTTACGGCACGACCGCGAATTTCCGTGCACTTTCGCGCTCCCGGGGGCAGGAAACCGCCCCCTGACCCCCTATAGTGCACGATTTTTCGGCCCTCACCTCACGCGGTATGCGGCTCCACGAACGGCGGCTTGACGACCTCGCACTTGATCCGCCGCCCCCGCACGTCCACCTCGACCTGGGCGCCCGGCTCGATCCCCGACGCGGTATCGATGAGCGCCAACGCGATTCCCACCTTCAGCGTGGGAGAGAAAGTCCCCGAGGTGGTTTCACCGACCCGCGTATCCCCCTGGAACACGCCCTGCCCCTGGCGCAGCACGCCCCGGTCGATCGCCTTCAGCCCGAGCAGCAGTCGCCGCGGCCCGTCGGCCTTCTCCCGAACCAGCGCCTCTTTCCCCCAGAAGTCGTCCTTCTTCCAGCCGACGGCCCACCCGGTCCGCGCCTGCAGCGGCGAAATCTCCAGGGACAGTTCATGTCCGTGCAGCGGGTACCCCATCTCGGTGCGCAGCGTGTCGCGCGCGCCCAGCCCGGCGGCCTGCCCACCGGCGGCCTCGACCTCGGCCACGATCGCCCGGAACACCGCGTCCGCGTCGTCCCACTTCGGCAGCAGCTCGTACCCGTGCTCGCCGGTGTATCCGGTCCGGCACACCCGCACCGGCCGCCCGTCCCATTCGGCGTCCTCGTACGCCATGTACTCCATGTCGGTGGGCAGCCCGAGCTTGGTCAGCACTTCCGCCGACTTGGGCCCCTGCACGGCGAACACCGCGTACGACCGATGCTCGTCGGTGACGCTGATCCCCTCCGGCGCGACCTTCACCAGCTCCGCGACCACGGCCGCGGTGTTGGCGGCGTTGGGCACGAGGAAGATCTCGTCGTCACCGACGTAGTAGGCGATGAGGTCGTCGATGACCCCGCCCTCGGCGGTGCAGCACAGCGTGTACTGCGCCTTGCCCGGCCGAATCCGCCCGAGGTCGTTGGTCAGCGCCGAGTTGACGAACGCCGCCGCCCCCGCCCCCTTGACCGTGGCCTTCCCCAGATGGCTGACGTCGAACACCCCCACGGCGGTCCGCACGGCGGTGTGCTCCCCCACCGTCCCCGCGTACGACACCGGCATCTCCCACCCCCCGAACGGCGCGAAGGTGGCGCCCAGCTCGACATGGACGGCATGGATCGGCCCCTGCAAAAGCTTCTCGTCGGTCACCCGAGGAAGCTTATCCCCCACCCCGAGCCCCGCCGATGCGGGCAATTCGCCACGGTCCCGACGGCACCCACCGCACCCGGAACCGAACCCACCCCACCAGCATCGATACACATGACGGCAGCCTATCGCCGCAGCTCCCGGGGGTAGAGCCTGCCAGAAGTTAGCGGGCGGCACCCACTGCACAGCGGCATCCGCGAGTACGCCCGGAGAAGGAACCGCCCGATGCATGTGGACGTTGATCTGCCGCACCGCGTGCAACAGGCGTGGCCGACACCTCCCGCGAGATCAAGACCGTCCCCCGCGAAGGCATCGCCGACCTGGAAAGCGAAAAGCCCGGGCCTCGAACCGGCGGCGATCGCTGCCCAGGCTTCGGCCACGGCGCGGCGGGTCCCCGCCACTACGGCGCCGAGGACACCCGCATCTGTTCCGACCGCCTCTCGGGCGCGCTCTCGTGCAGGTAAGCCCGGAGCCGGCTCTCGTCGATTACCTCGATGTGCTGACCGCGCGAGCGAAGCTCAGCGACCCTTGCCGCCTTGGTCGTGGAGAAGGCGGACGGGTCGTCGCCGGTGAACCTGTCGCCGATGACCAGCGCCGTAGTGCGGCGGGTGACGTTCTTGGCGGGCGTCGCGCCGTGCAGAGCTATTGCGTCCCAAGCCTGTTGGCGGGTCATCGACGCCAGCTCGCCGGTGAAGACCACCACGCGCCCGTGCAGCGGGTGTGCGGGGTCGGTACCGGTCACCTCGGGCATCACGAGCTGCGGGCGATCGTAGAAGGAGCGCCGGTGGTACGGCTCCGAACGCCCGCCGGCCGGCGCGTCCAGATCGACCGGCCGAGCCGCACGCCTGCTCCGATAGGGTCGCTCGACGCCCGTGGTCTCGAGCACGTTCAGCGTGTCGGTTCCGATCCGGGCCGCCAGCGCCAGCACGATATCCGCCGCGGCCATCGCGTCGGCGCCGGCCTCATGGTGGGTGAACACCGGAATATCGAGCGCCGCGGCCACATCCGGCAGCCGGTAGCTCTCCAGATCCAGGTGCCGCCGTGCCATCGCCAGACTGCAACTGAATTCCCATGCGGGCATGTCGATCCCGCTGCGACTGCACGCCTCGCTCAACGCCCCGCTGTCGAAACTCGCGTTGTGCGCGACCAGCGGCAACCCATCCACCATCGCGGCGACCTCGGGCCACCGCTGCGCGAATCCCGGCTGGTCCGCGACCATCTCGGCCGATATCCCGTGCACCCGAATGTTGTGATGGTTGAAGAAGTCGACGGCTCGCGGCGGCCGGCACAACCACGACCGGGTATCGACCCGCCGCCCGTCCCGCACCACGGAAACACCGACGGCACAGATGCTCCCCCGCGCCGAGTTGGCCGTCTCCACGTCGATGGCCGCGAACGACAGTCCCCCCATCCTCACCGCACCCGCACCGGCAGCGCCCGAGGCGTCCGCCCACCCTGCTCGACCAGAAACGGCCGCGCGATCCGCAACGACTCGAACTCCGCCCAGGCGTCCGCGAGCCCCGCCAGTCCCCACGCCATAGCCAGCACCGGCCGCACGTCCGGATCGACGTCGAACCCCGGCCCCCTAATCGCCGCCGGGTGCGCCATCTCCGGCCACACCGGCCGAATCAGCTTCCCCGCCAATGCTTCCTGATGTCGAGTGAACATCCCGTCCACCGCCTCGACCTCCGCCTCCGCTGCAGCGACCGTGGCCTCGAGATCGACAATCTCTCCCGGCCCCGCCTCCCCCGCACCACACCACAGCTGCCGATACCCACCGGTCAACCGCTCCAGGTTTTCCCCGTCCCCCGCGTCGATGACCCACGCCCCCGCCAGCCTCGAAAGCCCCATCCCCCGACCGACGTTCACATGCCAAACAACCGACCGGTCTCCCATCTGGGAGAGCACCACCACGAGTGACAACACACTCTGGCCCACACTGCTCATGACGCTCCGAATTCGCCGCGGATAGTCTGCACCGGCCACCGTAGAGCATGGGTCCGACATACCAACGACTTTCGCGTCCGCCCGCAGCTCGAACGCGATGGCAACGAGCGACTCGACCGCGCGGACCTGGCCGCACAGGATGCGCCGAACAGTCGCCGACGCAGCGGGGTCAGCTATTCGGGTCTGGCGCGGTGCCTGACAGCAGGTGCTCAGCCACCAGGAATCGTTCGAGGATCAGGGCGGCGATCGCCAGGCCCTTACCTCTGACGCCGAACGAGTTCCAGTGCAACCGTTTTGTCCGAAGTGTCACGAACTAGAGTCGCGGCTCGATCACCGATCACCGAGCTCGGCTCCGCTCAGATCACGCGGTCTTGATCAGACTGATCTGGCCCGCCAACTCGATAACCCGCTTGTCCTGCTCCCCGTAACGGACGGACATCTGGCTATGCAGCCGCTTGAGCCTGGTCAGAGCGGCACGCACATCTCCCAGATACACGTGACAGGTGGCCAACTGGCGCTGGCAGTACATGACGTGGTCGTCGTAGGGCCCCCGCTCGGCGGTCAGATCATCGATCAACGTCCGGTAGAGATCCGCCGCCCCGGAGTAGTCCGAGCTCTCGAATCGGATATCCGCCAACCGAAGTCGAGCCTCCACCACGTCAGCATCCCGCGACCCCAACAGCGGCACAGCCTTTTCCACGACGGTCTTGAGCTCGTGGATCGCGGGATCATAGCGAGAGTCGTCGGCGAAATCGCGAGCACGCCGCATCGCCCGCCGCAGATCGCCCCGGCTGAAGTCCGCTCCGTTCGACAGCGGCTCGGCAACAGCGGGTTTCGGCAGCACCCGGGTCGGCGCGACCACCGTCTGCGCGGTACGCGTCGAGGTCGCGGCCCCCACCGCGAGCGCGTACATCTGTGCCGGACTGTGCGTGTCGTGCACCTCGGGTAGGTGGCTCACCCCGGACGCGTGGCGTAGCAGACCCGCGTGCACACTCGCGGCATCATCGGGCCGCTGCTCGGGCACCTTGGCGAGCATGCTGGTGAGCAACCGGGCCAGATCCCCGGGCGTCCCGGGCAGATCCTGCCGGATGTCCGGCGGCACCAGATGAACCTGGTTCTGCCACACCAGGTATTCGTTGCTGCCCGTCATGACCCGAGATCCCGTGAGCAGCTCGTGCAGCACCAGCCCCAGCGAGTACAGATCCGTCTGCGGCACGACTGCTTTGCCCTCGACCTGCTCGGGCGCCATGAACGCGGGCGTGCCGAGCGTATGCCCCGTGCGGGTGTACCGCGTCCGGTTGGAATCCGGCGCGACCGCCAGCCCGAAATCCAGCACCTTGACCGTACCGTCGTCGCACAGCATGAGATTCGACGGTTTGAGATCCCGGTGATAGATCCGGTTGCGATGGGTGGCGGCCAGCACGGCCGCCGCCTGCGCCCCCAGCGCCGCGACCACACCGATCGGCAGCGCCCCGTGCCGGTCCAGCAGCTCCTCGAACGTGACCCCTTCGACGTATTCCATGACCAGATACGGCCGTTCGGGCGGCCCCGGCGCGGTACCAACGTCGTGGATCGCGGGCAATCCCGGATGCCGCAGCGCCGCCATCAATTCCGCCTCGCGGAAGAACCGCTTGGCCCAATCCGGGTCCTGGTCGAGGTTCGGGTGGGTGAACTTCACGGCGATGCGGCGCTTCAGGTTGTGGTCGAAGCCGTCGAAGACCTGCCCCATGCCGCCCGCGCCGATCTGTTTGATCAGCTCGTACCGGCCGCCGATGAGCTGCGGTTGCACCGCCCCTACCTCCATGAGTTCACGAGAGATGTCAAACTACTCGGCCGCGACCGCCGGCCGCAGCCGCCCCTGCGCCAGCCCCTGGAATCCGGCCCGCACCAGCGCTTCGACGGTCACCCGCCGCCGCTGCCACGCCGCCTCGAAGGCACTCAGCTCCTCGAACGCCGCACCGAACCGCCGCTGCTCGGCGGGCGAGATCCGCGGCACCGGCACCTGATACAGGTCGATGGGTCCGTCAGACGCCTCGACCGCCGCGCGCAGCACCCCGGCGAGAAACCGCGGGTCGACCACGGCGGCATTGGTCCGCACGAGGTGAATCCCGGCCCCGAGCAGCGCCCCGTCGTCCGCGCAAACCCGCACGGCCGCCGCACTACCGACCGCGACGGCCACATCACCCGCCCGAATCACCACCGCCCCCGGGGTTTCCGGATTCCCCCACCGCGACGGCGCGCGTCCGAGCCGAACGTCCTTCACCGACAGCATCGGGGTATCCCCGCCGTCCGAGCCCACGGTCGGCGGTGCCTGGAACACCGTGACGGTCCCGGCCTCGGACAGCTCCTCGAGCGAAATCGTTCCGCCGGCACCCGATTCGAGCTCCAGCACGGGCGGCTCCCCGGCGCGCTGCTGGACCAGCTCGTCCCGCAGCAGCGGATACCGGTCCTGTGGATCGCCCAGCCTGCGCGGGGTCAGATCGATCTCGCCGTCGAGCAGTTCCACCACACGCTCGGTGTGGGGCAGCGCGTCGGGGTGCATGGGATCCTCCTCGAAGGCCCGCCACGCCCGCAGGGCGTAGGCGGGTTCACCGGCCGCGTTCACCAGCAGCACGTGGGCGGGTTGTGTCTCGGACTGCCGCAGCAGCCACAGATCCGGAGAATCCGGGATGCCGGCCAGGATCGCCCGCAGCACGCCGCCGCGCAACAGCACACCCCGCAGCGTGCGCGCCTCCGCGGCGAAGGCGAGCCGGTTGGGCATGGCCACGGCCACGAGGCTGCCCGGCGCGGCATGCCCGAGGCAATCCCGCGCCCACGCCCGCGCCCCGTCACCGGTCGCCCACCGCCGCTCCCCCGCCCGCCCGAAGTGGCCGGGATCGTAGACGAGAGCGTCGAATTCGCGTTCCGCGAGCGCGCGGTAGTCCGGATACACGGCGATATCCCCCGTCACAGCCGACCGTCTCCCCCTCTGATCACCGCGTACACCCGCCCCGTGGTCCGCGTAAACGGTAGCAGCGCCGCCGAAAACAACGGACCCGAACAACAGTCCGCCATCACCGACCGTCCACGGGCTCGTCCTCGGGAATCAACGCGCCCGCGGTGAGTCCGGTTGTCACCAGCTCCGCGACGTGTTCGGCGGCGTATCCGGCCCGCCGGGCGGCGGTGCGCAACAGGAACAGCCGCCGGAAGAGCGCACCGTACCGCTGCTGCTCGGCCAGCGACAGCACCGGGATCTTCAACCGCGTGGGATCGAATCGGATGGTGGATGTCCTTGTCGCGGAGACATTCTCGGCCCCGGTCAGAAACCCGGCGAGGAACCAGGGATCGAACCGCGCCGGATCGACCCGCAGCGTGTGCACGTGCGGCCCCCGCACGGCCCCCGCGTCGTCGGCCTCGGCGACCCGGGCACTGCGCCCACCCGAACGATCGCTGCGCACAGCGGGAATCAACACGTCACCGGCTTCGACCGGATGCAGTACCGCCGGTGCCGCGGTGCTCAGCGTGCCCGACGCCGGACTGCCGGTCGCCACATCCGGCGCGGTCAGAACGCGCCGATCCGCGTCGGCCTCCACGCGCTCCGAACTCGGCGGATCACTCCTGATCCATTCCACCTGACCACTTTTGGACAGATCGTTGATGGTCACGAACCGCCACGTCTTGCTCTCGGATTCGGTCCAGCCCGCCAGCAGCTGGGTGATGGAGGTCAGTTCCGTCGTGGCCCGGGTGAGCTGCCGGATCGCGTCGTCGACCTCGTCGGCGACCGTCCCCGAATCCAGCGCCGACCGCACGTACCGAGCCGGGGTGAGATCAACCTCTTCGTCGAGCACGTCCACGAGCCGCACGACCGCCGTGCGCCCGGAGACGACCGCGTCATCCGGTGTCGCACCGTCGAATTCGCGCCAGGCGCCGACCGCGGCCTCGGTAACACCCTCCCAGTCGATGCGCTCCTCCCCGTCGATCCGCACGGTCAGGCCGGTGGTGTCGACGAACAGCATGGAGTCGGCCGCCTGCTGCGGCCGCAGTATCCACAGCTGCAGCCCCACGTGCCACGGCTGCGCCGCCCCCGGCGCCAGCCCGATGACCGCGCGTAATGCCCCGGACCGCACCAGGTTCGCGCGAATCTTGCGACCCGACGGCCGAGTGGCGACGGCGGGCGGCAACAACAGAATCGCGGTGCCACCCGGGTTCAGGTGCGCGATCGCGTGCTGCACCCAGGCCAGCTCCGATTCGTTGCGTGGCGGCGGACCGTAGTCCCAGCGGGGATCGAAGGCGAGTGCGTCCGATCCCCAATCTCGTTGCCCGTAGGGTGGATTGGACAGCACGGCGTCGACGCGCAGTTCAGGAAAGGCGTCGGCGGTGAGGCTGTCGCCACCGTGGGCAACGGGCTCGAGTCCGGTATCGGCCTCCAACAGCAGCCGCGTGCGCTCGGCCTGCACCGCCAACACGTCCTGCCCGTACAGCCGGGTCGCGCCCGCCCGCGCGGCGGCGATCAGCAGTGAACCGCTGCCGCACGCGGGGTCGAGCACGCTGTGTACATCCGCCGACCGCAGCAGCTCGACCATCAGCCCCGCCACGGCTTCCGGCGTGATGTACACACCCGTCGCCTGTGTACCTTCCAGCGCCCGATCGGCCAGTGCGTCCAGCGCGGCCCGCGTTTCCCCGGCCGCGACGGACCGCCCGAAAACATCCGCCGCGAGAGCGCTCAGCTCGGCGTCCTCGGCCCCCATCTCACGCGAGTCCCAGCCCGCGTCCGACCGCCGCAGCGACGCGATCAGTCGCGCGGCCAGCTCCGGCGAGGTCCGCGCCCGCACGAGCGTGCGCAACTCGGTGGCGGGCGAGTCCGTCGCCTCCACCCCGTGCGCGACCAGCCATTCCCGCACTTCATCCAGGTCGAAGGTGGGCCGGGTCTCGGTACTCCCGGCCGTGGGTTTCGGAAAGTCGGCGTGCCGGCGCCGCCAGTTACTGACCGTGGCGCGCGTGACCCCGGTGAGCCGCGAGATCTCCGCGGCATTGACCTTCGACACGGGCTTCGACATACCACTCCTCTCGTGTACGTTCCCCCACCCTGCGCGATGCCTAACCAAAAATCAATCTCCAGATTCGTGTTGCGAATGTTTTCACCATGCTCTACGTTTTACATCAACGCCGCAGAGGCCGGATCGCCCACAACTCGGGAGCGACTCGCACAGGTCTCGCCGCGTGCACCGGCGCCTCGCCGGGACCTGAAGTCCGTTGTCACACACCGCGGTCGGCCTTTGCCACCCGCGGCGATCCCTTACGCCCGAAGCCAAGGAAAACCATGCGCACCCTGCCCACCCTCATCGCCATCGGCGCGACCGCCGCCGCTCTCACCGCCGCCGCACCCACCGCGTTCGCCGCCCCCGACACCGGATCCGGCAGCGGCAGCGGCTCGTCCGGTTCCGGCTGCACCGCCCGCACCTCGGCCGACCGCCAGTTCCTGCGCGACGCCAACCAGACCAAGAAGAGCTGCACCGTCCAGGACAGCGTCATCCGCCTGGCTCGGTCGCAGTGCCGCTGGCTCGACACGAACGGCAACTCCGCCCGCAACCACATCACCCTGGCCGAGAGCTCGCGCGGCGCGGTGCAGTACCCCTACACCTTCCTGAACGCCGCCATCGACGCCTACTGCCCGCAGTACCAGATCTGATCCCGCCCCTTCGAAGGAAACGAAATCCCATGCACCGCAAGCTGATCACCGCCCTGACCGCCGCCACCCTGGCCACCCTCACCGCGGCCGGCGTCGCCGGCGCCGCACCCACCTCCACCCTCCACGAGGGCATGCAGATCGTCGGCCAGGACGTGCAGCCCGGCACGTACTCCACCGCGGGCCCCACCGACGACGACTACGGCGTCTGCTTCATCACCTGGCTCCCCTACAAGGGCGCCAAGACCTCCGAACTGATCGACATCGAGTCCTACACGGGGGCTTCGTATGTCCGCCTGAACGACGGCGACGTCATCGAGGTCAACGGCTGCACCTGGACCCACGAGTAACCGACCCACCACCAGTCAAGAGGAATCATGCCCAACCGCACCGCCACCTTCACCCTCGCAGCCTGCGCCGCCCTCGGCGCCCTGGCCACCGCCAACGCGGGCACCGCCGCCGCCGAGACCCACGTCCGCACCTACTCCGGCTACGGCGCCGAACGCGCCTGCAACATCGACAAGATGAACACCCCGTACCAGGCCGGCCAGGAGGTCGTGCTCTGCGACGAGGTCGGCGACAACCTCTACAAGCTGACGATCGTCCCGAATTCCGAGATCCCGTTGCACATCGCGCGTCTCGCGGTGACGGGCAGCTTCAGCGGCCTGTCGTAGCGGTAACCATTCGCGGTGCCGGCTCTGCCCGGCACCGCGGCTCGGGAACGCCTCCCATGCCGTTCCCCCGATCGAAACCTCGGCGCGGCCGGCGGGGAGCCGCGCACGGTAAGTCCCGATTTCTCCGGCCTGCCCCCTCTGCGCCGGCACGCCAATCTGTCATCACCCCAACGCATTCGGTCTTCGGCACGCCACCGAAGCCTCGATTCCACATGCCTTCAGGAGCAGCAATGACCAACCCTCAGCACCCCCAACAGCCGTGGCCCACCCAGCCCCCCGCTCCCCACTACCCCCAGCCCCCGAAGAAGCGCCGCGTCTGGCCTTGGGTCCTCGGCGGCTTCTTCCTCTGCATCCTGGTCCTGTTCGGCGGCTGCACCCTCCTGATCGGCAGCGCCGCAAACGAAGTCGCGAAGCAGGAGGAGAAGCGCACGGTAGCCGAGCCCCTCGGCACGGAGGTCCGCGACGGCAAGTTCGCGTTCCAGGTGACGAAGGTCGATCCTCCCGTCGCGACGGTGGGTACCAACGAGTACTTGAAGAAGGACGCCCAGGGCGAGTACGTCCTGGTCTACGTGGACATCACCAACACCGCCGACCAGCCCCAGACCTACTTCGGTGACAACCAGAAGCTGGTGGACGACCAGGGCCGCCTCTACTCCCACGACACGGCGGCCGCCTACAACGTGATCAAGGACCTGGTGACCGAGATCAACCCGGGCAACAAGATCTCCGCGGTGTTGGCCTTCGACGTCCCGAAGGGGACGGTGCCGGCAGCGATCGAGTTCCACGACTCGGCGTTCTCGGGTGGGGTACGGGTGGCGATCAAGTAGCACGACCATGGCCGGAACCATTCGGTTCCGGCCGATACGACCGGTCCACCGCAACATCTGTCCGGCCCGAGGCTCAGCAACAGCTATCGAACCACGCGAGCCGAAGCCAGCGAACCGGACAACCTCAAGATTTCTGGCCTCCTCGCACCCCACCTGTCGTACCGTAGAAACTCACCGGTTCACCTCGTCGGGGCGAGACAACCTCAGAGAGTTCACACAGCTGACAGCGCACCGAGCCGACAACGCTTGCGACGGTTGCTGTCTAGCGCATCCCGAATCGAAAGACGCGACCGCACAACACCTTTGAGGTACGTTCGACTAGGTAGGACAGATCTAGGGGGAGAAGTGAACCATGTTTCTGACCGATGGCAGCTGTGGGTGGTCCCGGTGGGGGATATCGCCGTAACCGAACGATTGACACGCGATTTGCGGAACGAACTTAATCGTTCCGACGAGTTCGCCGCAGACTTCCAATCGGTCGACGATGCACCTCCGGTCACCGCAGGCAGCAAAGGACTCGCCGACGGCGAGCTTCTATTGACAATCGCGGTGGCCGGCGGCGGTGCGCTGGCCGGTGCCGCGCTGGATGCCGCCGCACAGGCACTGGTTCAGAAGGTGATGAGCTGGTCCGGGCGGCACCGGAACAGCGCAGTCGAACTGACCCTGAACGGGAACCAGGTGACTCTCTCGGGGCAGACAGCCGACGTCGACCGTATCGTCGCGAAGCTAATCAATCCGCCACAGAACGACACGCCACCCGACGGCGCTCAGGAAACCGGGACGGGTAGCGGCTCATGACACGCTTCCACCGGCGGCGAGCATTGCTGATCGGGAACGAGACCTATCAATCATTCCCGCCACTCGCCTGTGTTCAGGCGGACATCCAGCTGCTGAGCGAAGTACTGACGAGACACGATATCGGCGGATTCGCCGAGGTTCAGACGCTGACCAACGCCACAGCCGCACAGATGGTCAGCGCTATCGCCGATTTCCTCGGCACCTGTCACGCGGACGAGCTCGTACTCCTGTACTTCTCCGGTCATGGTAAGCGGCTCGTGCAGGTGAACTCCGAGTTCCACTTCATCGCTACCGATACCCAGTCGACAGATCTGGCGGGCACCGCCGTTCGCGCCGGATTCGTGGCCGACCAGCTGGCAGACTGCGCGGCCGCGCAGAAGGTAGTGGTGATCGACAGCTGCGAGAGTGGTGGATTCAGCCTCGGATTCCGGACGGCCGACCCCGCCACGCCGGTAACCAAGGGCGTCGGCGCACCCGCGTTGCTCACGAGTCGCGGCACCTACGTGCTGTCGTCGTCGCGAGCGAACGAAGACTCCCTGCCGGAAATACCCATCGGGGAGGAGATTCTGCCATCGGTCTTCACCAACGAGTTGGTGGAAGCGCTCCGCACCGGCAATGCGGCCGACCTCAACACCGGCGATGTCACTATCGAGGACTTGGCGAAATATGTGAACGGTCGACTGCGGCATCGAGCCGGTCAAGTATCGGTTGCGTCCGCGAATCAAATGGATGACCGGATAGTCATCGCGTCACGACCGAACGGGATCCCTGCCTTGACGTCGGTCATCCGGGAACCACCTGCTACTCCGGATCCTGCCGTCACGGATGTCACCAAGTCGCTACCGCCGACCTGGACCCAGCTGTTCGACTACTATCGAAACTGCATGCGGACCAAGCAGGGACCACTACCGCTGCTTTCCGGATCCGACGAGGACGTCACGTTCGTATGCCTCACCGGCCGTGAGCGATTGCTTTCCGGCGAGGTGGACTCCGACCACTGCATTGCGGTACCGAGAGAAGCGGCCGCCCTCGCGGCGGACGCCACCGCGAACGGTGACGAGCTCTGGGCAGGTTATCCAGCGATAGTACTCACCGAACACGGCAATCGTGCTGGACGACAACGTCATTCGTTCGCGCCGCTGCTGGTACGCAGAGTCGAGATAATTCCGACCTCCACCGGCGTCCGCCTCGAGCCGACGGGTCGAGTGCTGGCACACCCCAACCTTCTCGATGCACGCCTCGGCGAGGGAGCTGCGGCGGAGTTCAACAACTCCTACCTGCCCGGCTGGCATGCAGGCGAACACGCGCTCATGGCCCGGGAGATCGGCGCGATTCTGCGCAATGAACTCGAGCTGTCATGCATGCAGGATCTCCACCCGGACCGACTGGAACCTCGTATCGACTTCGACACCGCCACCGAGGGCGCCCGCAATGCGGCGATACTGTTTCGGGTTCCGAGCCGGCGCACGGATCCCGAGAGCGGCCTACTCGCAGACCTGGACATCATCGAGAAGAAGGCAGCGCAGATCCAGGGCACCGCGCTGGCTGCGCTCGCCCCCGATCACGCGGAACGAGGCAGAAACGCCGACTATGCGCGACCTTTCGACGTGGTCGCTCCGCTGTCGTGCAATGAAGCACAAGCCGATGTGGTGCGCTCGGCGATGTCGCGACGTTTGACCATCGCGACGGGTCCACCCGGCACCGGGAAAAGTCAGGTGGTTACCAACCTTGTTGCCACGGCCGTTTCCAACGGCCAAACCGTGCTCATCGCGTCGACCAACAACAAAGCCGTGGACGAGGTTTGGAAACGCTGCGAAGAACTCTCCCCCGGCAGCCTGATCCGCACGGGAAACAAGGAGTACCACGCCCGGCGCGACGAATCGCTGCGAGCGCTGCTCAATCTGGATGCGCCGCAGTTCAATCCCTCGACCGCCACCATCCAGCTGCGTGCCGCAGCGGCAGAACAGAATGCCCAGCACGGCACGATCGAGCAGGTTGCGACGCTCGAAAGCGAACTCCTCACCGCCGGACAGCGCAGGGAGGAACGCGCTGGGGCGCTGGGAATCGAGGTAGCGGCTCTCCTCTGTCAACTCTCCAGCCGAACTGACGCGCGGACCAGCGAAATGAGCAGGCTCGCACGCAAGGCACGACGCGTCGGACAGGCCCGGTTCTTTCCGCGACTACGGCAACAGCGCCTGCTCCAGCGGTGGGGCGTGCCGGAACCCGACATCGACTCGGCAAGCAAGTGCCGAACACTATCCGAATTCGCTCTCGCGCAGCTCGACTGGCATCGAGCCGCAGGGCGGCGCGCGGGCTTGCCCAACGACCTCCAGCTCGCCGACAAGCTCGAGGCGACCGCGGCCTCGGTTCGCGAAGCTTCCGCGACGCTGCTCGACACCTCGGTTCGCACACTCGCCTGCGGCCGGCCGCAGGTCATTGCCGATCTGCTGGAGAGCGAATGTAGCTGGTCTTCGATGACTGCGTCCCTGCGTGCCGTACCGGCATGGGCGGTGAGCACGCTGTCGGCTCGACGCTTTCCGCCCAACCCCGCGCTGTTCGACCTCGTCATCATCGACGAGGCAAGTCAGTGTTCGATTCCGCATGTACTACCGCTGCTCTTCCGCGCACGCAGGGCGTTGATCATCGGCGACCCGATGCAGCTGCCACACATTGCGACACTCACCCCGGCACAGGAGGCCGAGGCAGCTCGAAATGCCGGTGTGAGTCTCGCGTGGCTGGAACATCACCGCATGTCCTACCGCCGGCACTCGAGCTATCGAGCCGCGGAGCGAGCCGGAGGCGAACCGCTACTGCTCGACGAGCACTTCCGCTGCCATCCACGGATCGCGGAATTGGTGAACCATCGCTTCTACGAAGATCGCCTGCATGTGATGACCGATATTCGGTCGCGCTTCTCCTTGGAGAAACGCGATGCGGTTATCTGGGCCGATGTGCGCGGCTCCGTCGTACGTCCTGCTTCAGGTGAATCATGGCTCAACCCGACCGAAGTCGACCGGGTCGCGGCCTCGGTGGAGTACCTGTACCAGCAGGGGACGCTGCCGGATGATGCGACTGTCGGCGTGATCACCCCGTTCAAGGCACAGGCATCGGCTATCCGCCAACGCCTCGGACCACACTTCGATCATGTCGCCATCGGCACAGTGCACACGTTTCAGGGTGGCGAGTGCGATGTCATCATCTTCTCCCTGGTCGCGGGTCCCAATATGCCGCGCGGTTCGATCGACTGGGTCGACAGACAATTGAACCTCTGGAATGTTGCCATCACGCGCGCACGCTGCCATCTTCTGGTCTTCGGCAACCGTGATCTGTGGTCCGAGCGCGGCATCGGTTCGGCACTGATCGATGCCGCGGAAGCCGGGGTTGGCTCAGCCCCTGGGAGTCTGGCATTCGACCATCTGCGGGATCGACTTCACCAGTACCTGACCACCCGGTATCCAGACGCCCACATCGAAGCGGAGCCGATCGTCTACGGCCATCGCACCGACGCCCTGGTGCGACGGAACACCGGGCAGCATACCGCCGTGGTCCTCGATCGTGGCGTGACGGGAGATTCGAACCCCGCGCGGCATCTACAGCTCATGCTCGCGCAGAGCACCGTGCGGCACGACCCGGCTCGCGGCTTCTACGCCAACCGTTTTCCCGCCTGGTGGCTGTACTGCACACCGAGCGACCAGGACCCGACCAGTGCGTCGCAACAATGATGTAACCAACCTTTGGGGGCCAGATGTATTCAGCTGAAATCAATCGTCGCCAACCGGCACTATTGCTTCTGCTCATCGACCAGTCGTACTCGATGTCGGAACCGTGGGCTCAGGAGGAGGGTTCCAAAGCGGACGCCTTGGCGGCCGGCGTGAACGACCTGCTCGGCAACGCGGTCCTGTTGTGCAGCAAAGGAAACGATCGCATTTACAGCTACTTCGAGATCGGGATAATCGGCTATGGGACCGGTGTGGCACCGGCTCTGCACGGCACCAGCGATACCCGGCCGATCCTGCCCATCGACGAGGTCGCCCGTAATCCACGGCGGGTGGACAGCGTCATCCGGTACGTTCCTGATCTCCTCGGAGAGGAGCAGCCCGAGTCGCAATACACCCCCATCTGGGTCGACCCGGTCACGGACGGGGCAACCTCGATGCGGGCCGCATTCGCCGAGGCAGAAGTCTTGACACGCGAATGGTGCTACGCGCACCGAAACAGCTTCCCGCCCCTGATCATCAATGTCACCGACGGCGCGAGTACCGACGGCGACCCCAGCGACATCGGCAAACGCATCCGTGACCTGGGCACGGATGATGGCAACGCGCTGCTCTTCAACGTGCACCTGTCGAGTCTGGCTGCCGAACAGGTCACCTTCCCGTCCACCGACGCGGCCCTACTGGATCCGAACGCACACATGCTGTTCGAAATGTCGAGTCCAATGCCACCCTCGATGCTCGAGGCCGCGGCAGCCCTGCACTATGCGGTGCAGACGGATTCGCGGGGGTTCCTTTACAACGCCGATGCGACCGTTGTAATCGACTTTCTCAATATCGGGACTCGCGCCGTCACCCCAACTGGATTGAAGGAACTCACCGCGGCCGCGGCCGGATCTCCCGACCTCCCGACGTCGCGATGAGCAGCTACGCACGCTGCGACATCTCCTTCGTGCTCGATGGCTCGCTGGCCACGATCAGCAGCGTCGCCAAAGATGGTCGCGAGCACGACGAAAACGAGGATCGCGTCGCCGCGGGACTGCGCCGAGTCGCGATCGCGGATGGCGCGTCCACGTCCGCGCGGCCCGAAGTCTGGGCGGAAATTCTGGTGCACACATTCGTGAATGACGCCAAGGATCCATTCGAACCTCAGGTACTCAGTGAGCTGCGACAGCGGTGACTGACCGAAGTACACCGACCCGATCTACCCTGGTACGCGGCGTCGAAAATTCGTGAAGGTAGCGCAGCCGCGTTCGTCGGTCTCGAGCTGGATCCTCGAACGCAACGGTATTCCGTGTCCGCCGTCGGGGATTCCTGTCTCCTGCATCTGCGTGGACCCGAGTTGCTCGAAGCCAGTCCGATACGGCAGTGGGAGCGGTTCGGCCGGTTTCCGCTCTTGCTGACCACTAAAAGCGCCGATGACTCGCATCTGCCCGTCTGGCGCGATTTCGGCTACTACCGGTCGGGCGATATCTTCGTGCTCGCCTCGGATGCGCTGGCGAAGTGTCTACTGCGCCGGCACCAGCAGCACGGCCGACGCATCGATACCTCCGAGGCCCTCGGCGACGATTTCGGCTCCTGGGTCGCCGACGCGCGCCTGCACGAAGACCTCGACAACGACGACACTACGATCTGCGTGGTTCGGGTATGAAGATCCCAACTCTGCTCGACTATCAACGGGCCGTGCAAAATCCGTCCCGTTCGTTCGCCGGAGATCCGGTATTGAACGGCGGCGAAGCCGTACGCAATGCCCAGGGTATGCCGTCGGTGGCCTCCGGTGGTTTCGCGGCGACCTTCCGGATCGCCGCACCGTCGAAGGTGCACTACGCGGTGCGCTGCTTCCACAAGCACACCTATCTGGAACACAATCTGCTCGAACGCTACCGCCACATCGACACGTTCGTCACTTCGCATCGCCACCTCGATTTCCTACTCGACGTGTCATACCGTTCGGACGGAATCATGGTTGACGGCAGCTGCTATCCCACCGTCCGAATGCCCTGGGCCGCAGGCGAACCCCTCGGATTCTGGATCGAGGACTGGGCCGAGGATCCTGACCGTGACCCCGATGACCTGGATCAGGTTCGCCGCGGCATCGCGGATGCGGTCGAGCGATTGGGACTGCACGGCGCGGCACATGGCGATCTACAACACGGCAATATCCTGGTGTTACCCGATCTGTCCATCCGACTGATCGACTACGACGGGATGTACCTGGAGAGGTTCCGAACCCAGCCCGAACTACGGAGCTTCGAGGAAGGTCACCGTAACTACCAACACCCCGGCCGCGCCGAACACTTCGATGCCACGCTCGATGTCTTCTCCGCCGAGGTGATCGACCTTTCGCTGAGTGCGCTTCGCGATCACCCGGAACTGTGGGAGACCTTCGGCGGCACCGGCGAGAATCTGCTCTTCCAAGCCGACGATTTCGTAAATCCGTCACAATCCGACATCTTCGAATTCCTCTCGGGCGTGCCAGCTCTCGCGCGCCGGGCCGAGCTGCTTCAGCGCGCCTGCCAGGTGAATTTCACCGATGCGGCAGCAGCTCTGGCCGGCCACACTGTCGCTCGAACGGCCGCCGGAACCTTCTCCCTCGCGATCACTGATGTCTTCGCGGCGGAGGAGAAGGAGGAGCTGCTCCGCCGTCAAGGCGAAACGATCACGGTCTTCGGTACCGTTCGGTTCGCGACCGTCACTGTCGGTAGCGGAGGGCGTGACGTCGCACTCATCAACCTCGGAAACTACGAGGAGGGGGACTTCACGATCATCGGTGAACCCGATGTCGCCACCGCTCTGTTCGGCATACACGGAGTCACTACTCGAAACCAGAAGCGCGTGCTACGGAAGCTGCACGGCTGGCGCGTCGCCGTCACCGGCACGTTGGTGCTGTACGAGTACCGGCACAGAGGCAAACTCTTCCTGGTCCCACAGATAGAACTGGCACGGGCCGGTCGTCTGAAGAATCTCACCCCGGCCCAGTTCGATGCGATGAGAGAAAAGGCCGCCCAACGCTGCGAGGAACAGGCGGAGGTTGATACCGCTGTCGTCGAGCAACTCCGTGCCGCGACCACTTCGTCGAACGCTCACGCTGAAACGCCCATTATGACCACACCGATCACTCATCGCAGCGACGCGGCGGCGCAGAGTGCACGACAACTGCAGCGCCACAGTCGTCTGAACGAGTTGTACCGGGGCTATCCTTCGAGCGCACCGAATTCCGATTCGATTCCCCCGCCGCACGGGCAGCATTCGGTACCCGAAACACCGCCACCGGAGCCCAGATCGAATCGCGCACCCCCTCGGCCGCCCCCTCCGCCACCGCCGCCCGCGTCCAGGCCGCCTTCCACTCCTCAACCGTCTTCCACGATTCGACAGCAGCCTGTTTCGGCGTTGCCACCACCGGCTCCACGATCTGCTGGACGCCTGTACTTCATGATCTGGGTCCTGCTACCCCTCGCACTGCTGGCTATCGTGGCGCTGCTCGAACACTGATCGTCCGAGCAGGCGGGGACGCCCGCCGTGACTCAGCTTGCTCCAACTACGGCTACGTCCTGCGGCTGAGCAACCGAAGGTGACAGGTTCGCCACCCACGGCCCGGTGACAGATCGTGCCAACACCAGCGGAAACACGAACCCGAGCGACGCCGGTACTAAGTTTGTTCCGGAAAACGTCCACGTACAGGGAGCACCAGCACATGACCGTTGTCGATGAGCGCGACCTCAATGTCGCACCCGGCTCGATAGTCGTGGTTCGCGACGAGGAGTGGCTGGTCACTTCGGCCGAGTACGGCTCGGACGGCTGGTTGCTCCACGTGCGCGGACTATCGGAGTTGGTCGCGGACACCACCGCGAAGTTCTATTCGAGCCTCGACGACATCGTGGTTCTGGATCCGGCTCGGGCCGAGGTAGTCGCCGACGGCTCCTCGGGCTACCGGCTGTCACGGCTGTGGCTGGAGTCCCTGCTGCGTAAGACACCGTTCCCGTACGGCGACCAGACACTGACGGTCTCGACCCGCATCCTGGCCGACCCGCTCGGCTATCAGCGCGCCGCCGTGGCGAAAGCGCTTGATCCCCAGCACATTCGGCCGCGCATCCTGCTCGCGGACGCCGTCGGGCTCGGTAAGACCCTGGAAATCGGGATGATCCTGTCCGAGCTCGTGCGGCGCGGGCGCGGCGAGCGCATCCTCATCGTCACCCCCAAGCACGTGCTCGAACAGATGCAGCACGAGCTCTGGTGCCGATTCGCGCTGCCGTTCGTCCGCCTGGACTCGGCGGGCATCCAGAAGGTGCGCCAGAAGCTGCCCGCCACGCGCAACCCGTTCACCTATTACAAGCGCGCGATCATCTCGATCGACACCCTGAAGAGCCCGCGCTACAAGGCGCACCTCGAGCGCCATACCTGGGACGCGGTGGTGATCGACGAATCCCACAACCTCACCAATGTCGGCACGCAGAACAACGAATTGGCGCGCGTGCTCGCCCCGAACACCGAGGCGCTGATCCTGGCGTCCGCGACCCCGCACAACGGTAGGGAGGAGTCCTTCGCCGAGTTGCTGCGGCTGCTGGACCCCACGGCCGTGGCCGCCGACGGCTCGTTCACCAAGGAAGACGTGTCCACGCTGCTGATCAGGCGGCATCGCCACCACTCCGAGGTGGCCGCGGAGGTGGGCAGCGACTGGGCCGAGCGAGCTGAGCCGGTCCACACCCTCGTGACCCCGTCGCCGGCCGAAGACGCCGTGGCGCGCGAACTCTCGCAGGTCTGGCTGCATCCGGAGTCCGGGCGCTCACCCTATTCGGGCGAGACCAAGGCGCTGTTCCCGTGGATCCTGGCCAAAGCGTTCCTGTCCTCCCCCGCCGCCCTCGCGGAGTCGATCTCCCAGCGCCGGGGCACGCTGCGGAAGAACGGCGGCCCGCACACCCCCGAGCAGCACACCGAACTGTCCGCGCTCGAGGCCCTGGAGGAGTTGAACGACAAGGCATTCAGCGAATCGGCCGGCAAGCAGGCCGCGCTCGTCAACCGATTGCGGGAGATCGGTGTCGGCCCGAAGTCGGCGACCCGCGCGGTGGTGTTCGGCGAGCGCATCGCCACCCTCAAATGGCTCACTGACCTGCTGCCGGGCGCGCTCGGACTGAAGCCCGAGAACGTCGTCATGCTGCACGGCGGACTCTCCGACCAGGATCAGCAAACGATCGTCGACAGTTTCAAGCTGGCGACCTCGCCGATTCGCGTCCTGGTCACCGGTGATGTCGCCTCCGAGGGCGTGAACCTGCACTCGCAGTGCCACAACCTGATTCACTACGACATCCCCTGGTCGCTCATCCGCATCGAACAGCGCAACGGCCGCGTCGACCGCTACGGGCAGAAGTTCCCGCCCGTCATCTCCTCGCTGATCCTGCAACCGTCCGATGCGCGGTTCTCCGGCGATCTGCGGGTGCTGTCCCGACTGCTCGAGCGCGAGAACCAGGCGCACGGCACGCTCGGCGACGTCGCCTCGCTCATGGGCAAACACAGTGTGACCGAGGAGGAATCGGCGATCCTGAAGGTCCTCAGCGGTAAGTCGCAGCTCGAGGAGGAGGTGCGCGACATCGACGACGTCCTGGGCGGCGACGACCTGGACGCCTTCTTCGCCCAGTTCGACACCGACGACCAGGAGCCGGTGGCCGAGCTGCCGGAGGAACCGCGCCACAGCCTCTATCCGGACGACATCAGCTTTCTCGACGAAGCCCTGCGCGCGGCCTTCCACGACGCCCCGCACGCGCCCCCGGACCAGCACGGGAAGGGCGGCATCGGCTGGCAGATCCACCCCAATCACGGTATCGCCGAACTGATTCCGCCCCGGGATCTGCGCCAGCGACTCGCCCAGCTGCCGCAGTCCTATGTGCAACAGGGCGTGGACAAGCGGCTCATGCTGGCCACCACCAAGGCGGTCGGCGGCGCGCAGCTCGAGGCGGCCCGCCAGGGCAAGGGCGTCAACGAGACGACCTGGCCCGAGGCCCACTTCCTCGGCCCACAGCATCCCGTCCTGGACTGGGCGAGCGACCGGGCGTTGAGCGCGCTGGGCCGCAATCAGATCTTCCTCATTCGCGGCGCGGTCGACGCACCGACGGTGCTGCTCATGGGCACCCTGATGAACCGCCGCGGGCAACTGGTCTCGCGAGTGTTCTCGACCGCGACCTTCCCGAACCCGGCCAACCCGGCTTTCTGCCTGGTGGAGACGCACGAGGATCTCGAATTCCTCACCACCGAAACAGGTTTGAAGCCCGGCACGGCCAATCCCGGCGCGGTGGCGGACCCGGAACGGTTCCAGGCGCTGATCCCCACCGCGGTCCACCAGGCCAGCGAGGCGATGAACCTGGTGCTGGATCAGCAGAAGGTCTCGGCGAACGAACGCCTGGACCGCTGGCGAGCGCGCGCGGACCGCTGGCATTCGGGCGCGGAACAGCTGGAGCTGTTCGGCAGCCAGAAGTCCAAGGTGGACAAGCTCTCCCGGCGCATCGCCGAGGAGCAGCGCCTCGCCGAATCCCTCGCCCCCACCCAGCAGCTGGTGCGCCCGTTGCTCGTGATCGTTCCCGAGAAGGATCAGTGACCATGGCCTCTTTCGATTCCATCGTCGTCGGCGAGGATTGGATCAGCGAGCACTACTTCACCACCGATTCGGTGAAGGAGTCCTTCCACGGCAAGGTCATGGAACTACGCAAGACCTGGGACGCCGAGGCGAAGGAAGGCCGCGGCACGGTGCGCGCCTCGCTGCTCGCGGCCTGCCGTGACCTCCAGTCCCTGCTGGCGGGCCTGGCCGAGATCCCCGAGACGGCCCCCAAGGCACACGCAGTGGTGCGCGCGGCCCTCGGCTTCGAGGGCGAGCTGAGCGCCTTCACCGGCGAGCGTGCCGGCGCGACCCTCGAGATCCCCGACGCCGAGCTGCCGAAGTTCGCGAAAGTCCTGTTCCTGCAAGCCGAACCCACCGGCACCCTCGAGGATCTGCTGAACCCCGATATCGGCAGGCTCATCACCCCCGCCACCGAGGACGGCAAACCGATCCCCTCGCTCCGCAAGGCGGTATCGGAGGCGTTCCGCACCGACAGCGACAGCGCACCCGCCTTCATCGTGGTGCAGGCCGGCCGCTGGCTGCTGCTGGCCGAGGCCGAACGCTGGGCCGAGGGCCGCTACCTGGCCCTGGACCTGCTGGTGGTCGCCGAACGCAAACACGAGGCGCGCGGCGGCGAAATCGACCGTGCTGCGGCGATATTCGGCATGCAGGCGCTGAAACAGGACGCCGACGGCAATATCTGGTGGACCGGCGTCCTGGAGGATTCGGTCAAGCACACGGTCGGCGTCTCCAAGGATCTGCGCGAAGGCATCCGCCTGTCGATCGAGATCATCGCCAACGAGGTGGTGCGCCGCCGCACCGCCGCCGAGCTGCCGATCGAGGGCATCGACGGCAACGAACTCGCCAAGCACTCCCTGCGCTTCCTGTACCGAATCCTGTTCCTGCTCTTCGCCGAAGCCTCCCCCGAGATGCAGGTGCTGCCCACCGGCGTACCCGAATACACCGAGGGCTACGGCCTGGACCGCCTTCGCGAGCTGACCCTCACCGAACTGGCGACCGAGCGCGCCATGAACGGCACCCACCTGTACGAGTCGCTCAAGAAGCTCTTCGACCTCGTCGACACCGGCCACACCCCGCGCCCGCGCGAGAACGCCGCCGACCCGGCCCCCGGCCTGGAGTTCAACCCGCTGCGCGCGGACCTGTTCTCCAGCGCCGCGACCAAACTCATCGACGATGTCGGCCTGGGCAATCGGGCCGTCCAGCGGGTCCTGGAACACCTGCTGCTCACCAAGGAGAGCAAGGGCCACCGGGGCGCCGACCGCGGTTTCATCAGCTACGCCGAACTCGGCATCAACCAGCTGGGCGCGGTGTACGAGGGCCTGATGTCGTACACCGGGTTCTTTGCCGAGGAGGACCTGTACGAGGTAGCCAAAGACGGCAACCCCGACAAGGGTTCCTGGGTGGTCCCGGTGACCCGCGCCGACCACCTCGCCAAGACCGATTTCGTCCGCTCCGAGAACCCCGACACCCACGAGAACGAACCGGTCATCCATCGGAAGGGCACGTTCGTCTTCCGCCTCGCCGGCCGCGAACGCCAACAGTCGGCGTCGTACTACACCCCCGAGGTGCTGACGAAATTCGTTGTCTCCCAGGCTCTGGAAGAACTTCTCGACCAGAACGGCGTCCGCACCAGCCCCGAGGACATCCTCCAACTCACCATCTGCGAGCCCGCCCTAGGCTCGGGCGCGTTCGCCGTGGAGGCGGTGCGCCAGCTCGCCGCCGAGTACCTCAAGCGCAAGCAGGAGGATCTCGGCGAGCTCATCGACGCGGACAAGTACCCGGTCGAGTTGCAGAAGGTGAAGGCGCATATCGCGCTGCACCAGGTGTACGGGGTGGACCTCAACGCCACCGCGGTGGAGCTGGCGGAAATCTCGCTGTGGCTGGACACGATGGTGGCGGGGTTGCAGGCACCGTGGTTCGGGTTGCATCTGCGGCGGGGGAATTCGTTGATCGGGGCTCGGCGGGCGGTGTATCTGCCTGGCGAGTTGGCCAAGAAGGCGTGGCTGACTGTCGTGCCGAAGGATGTGCCGCTGGGCACGGAGATCGGCACCGGTATCCACCACTTCCTATTGCCTGCTCAGGGCTGGGGTGCGGTGGTGGATACCGCCGAGGCCAAGACCTATGCGCCGGAGAAGCGAGAGGAACTCCGGCTGTGGCGCAATGAGATTCGGAAGTCGCCGAGTAAGGCAATTGTGAAGCGGCTTGCGGCGTTGGCACAGCGGGTGGAGACGCTGTGGGATTTCACGTTGCGGCGGCTCACTATCGCGGAGTCGGAGATCCGCCGCGATATCCACTTGTGGGGGTCCGAGCCTGTCGAGCACACGCCGGCGGTGACACGGGAAGAGATCGAAGCGGTTCTTACCAACCCCGACGGCGCGTACCAGCGCTTGCGTCGGGTCATGGACGCTTGGTGTGCGCTGTGGTCCTGGCCTCTGACTACGGATAAGGAGCCACCAGACTGGGATACATGGGTCGGCGGGTTGGAGGCTGTACTCGGTATCGCGCCGAAGGAGACCGCGGCCGAACGCCGGGGGCAGTTGAGCATCGGCCGTGATACCAGTTGGCAGGAACTCGATTACGCGGAAGAGACCGACCGGGTGCTGTCCCAGGCAAGCCCGGTCGAACGTGCCGAGCAGTCGTTCCCGTGGCTGGTAACCGGACGGCAGATATCAGATCGAGCGGGGTTCTTCCACTGGGAGTTGGATTTCGCACCGGAGTTCGCGCGGGGCGGGTTCGATCTTCAGATAGGTAATCCGCCGTGGGTGCGTCCCGATTGGGATGAGGCCGGGGTGCTCGCCGAGTTCGATCCGTGGTGGCAGTTGGCACACAAGCCCGCCGAAGTAGAGAAGCGAAAGAAGCAAGAGGAAGCACTTTCGTCTCCTCAAGCACTAGTTGATTACTTGGGTGAGCGCGCAAAACAGGCTGGGACAAAAACCCATCTGGGGTCGGGAATCGATCGCCCTGCACTGACCGGATTACAGCCGGACCTTTATCGATGCTTTATGGAACGAACCTGGCGCCTCGTCAGCGAGCAGGGAATCATTGCGCTGATTCACCCGGAGAGCCACTTCACAGAACTTCGAGCAAATCTACTGCGACGAGAAACCTATCAGCGACTGCGGCGACATTGGCAATTCAGAAACGAACTCAACCTCTTCGAAATCGATCATCATAATATCTTTGGCGTGCACATCTACGGCAGGCCGGGTTCGGTGCAATTCCTCCAAGGCGCAGCACTTTATCATCCAGATACCATTACACGTTCATTCACCCATAGCGGATTCGGGAAACCGCCAGGCGTTAAGGACGAGGATGGAAATTGGGATACACGACCGCATCTCGGACGAATAATCGTTGTAGCCGGTGAGCAACTGAGAACCTGGTCGACCCTAATCGAAAGCACTGACTCGGACCAGCTTGAAACAAGAATGCTCTATCCGGTCAATCGTGCAAGCGAGGATGTACTGGACAAGATCGCAGCGGCACCCCGATTCGGCAACCATGACTTTGAATGGACACGCGGCTGGGAAGAAGATCGAGATCGAAAGATGGGAATTTTCGATGCCAGGTCATCCATACCGAAACGCATGGAAGAAGTAATACTTCAAGGCCCACACTTCACTGTTGCCACACCCGTATTCAAGCAACCCAATGAAACGATGAAGAACAGGCTTGATACGAAGTTAGTCGACCTTGAGCAAATTAACCGATCATTCATACCGAGAACGAGCTATCAAGCCGCGAGGCCCTACAGCGACTATATTGCCGCCTACCCCACCTGGAATGGTCGACCCAGCTCGGAATATTTCCGGGTAGCATGGCGCGAAATGGCCGAAACCGGCAACGTCAGAACGATGCACTCAACACTGATACCACCAGGACCGACACACGTACATGCCGTACACAGCTTCACCGTGAAGAGCCTTTCTCAACTCGCTTTTATTTCCGGAGTTAGCCACTCCATCGTTGTCGACTTCATGATGAAGGTTATCGGCAGCGGGCACATAAAGGCCTCTACATGGTCACAGATACCATTCCCGTACGAACATGAATTAAAGCCACAACTGTTATTGCGAACTCTACGCTTGAACTGCATCACAGAACCCTACGCTCCACTTTGGGAAGACCAGTTCGATAAGCGATGGCTGCATGATATGTGGACGCCAGAATCCGGTGTTTGTTACACCGGACGGCCGCCGATTGGGAGCGTATCTTCGAAGTGGGTACTGGAAACCCCGCTCCGCCGTGCTTCCGATCGTCGTCAGGCCCTCATCGAGATCGACGCGATAGTAGCCGTCATGTTGTCCATATCTGCAGATGAATTGAATGTCATCTACCGAACTCAATTCCCCGTTTTACAACGCTACGAACGTGAAGCCCTGTTCGATGCCAACGGCCGCCAGCTCCCCACCAAACTCGCCTCCGAATACCGCAAGAAGGGCTCCCTCCAACCTGGAGACCTCACCGTCGACGACGTGACCTACCAGGAGCCGTTCGTCGGCGTCGATCGCGAGCGCGATATGGAACTCGCGCACAAGCACTTCACCACCTTGTTGGCATAGAAAGAAGCCATGAGGCCATGCGCGGCTGGCGGACCAGCCGTGTGATCCCGCAGCACCGGCGCACGCTCCGACCCTGAATAGATAAGTGCCCCTGACTACTTCGAGCCAGGGGCACTTGCGACCATCAAGACTTCCAAATGTGGCTGTCCAGAAACGTATCCCAATCCCCGCCGGGGAACCACACCTCCGGGCCACCAGGATCCTTCGAGTCGCGAACCCCGACCCGATCACCGTCCTGGTACACCTCAACACAATCAGCGGCATTCGAAGAACGGCTGGACTTGTACCACTGCCGAACAGGCGGTTGACTACTCACGCCTCGTACTCCTTCGCAACTTGCAACACCAGATCCCGGGTGTCATCTTCTGACAACGCTACCGCTCGCAACGCCGAGATCGCTTCCCGATACCGGGCCACGACGTCGGCTTGCTCGTGGTAGAGCGCGCCGACCGCGCCTTCGAGGTAGACGACAGTCGGCTCCACCAAACCGCCCTCCAGGCGCGGGAATTCGAGCATGTGGAACGACTGGATCGACAGCCCCTGGTGCGGTCCGACCCCGAAGGGCACCACCCGCACGCTGACATTGTCACGCTTGCCGACCTCCGCCAGCCAGCGCATTTGGTCCGCCATTGCCGCAGGCGTACCGGGGCGGTGCCGCAGCACCGCTTCCGACAAGAGCGCGTCGGTTCGGAATCCGCTGTCATTCAATCTGGCTTGCCGTCGTTCAGCCAGCTCGATCCGCCGCTCGACATTGACGGCCGATAGTCCGGGAACATCCAGGCGAGCGAGCGCCCGGCGGTAGTCAGCCGTTTGCAGCAGCCCGGGGACCAGTACGAGTTGGTGCGCGGTAAGGCGATTCGCCGTCCCTTCGAGGCGAAGGTAGTGGGGGAAGTGCGGAGCTACCTGGTCTGCGTACGACTGCCAGAATGCCTTCGAGTTCCCTTGCAGCCGAGCACTCTTCTCCTGCTCCCGAACTCCCTGCCAGAGCCTCAACGCTTCAGCTCGCTGATCCTCGGATGTGCCGTAGGTGTCCAGCAGCTGCTTGAGCTGAAGCGTCGTCACCTTCGTGGGCTGGCCGCGTTCCAGCCGCAGCAGAACCTGCGGTGAGACTTCGATTTCCAGTCCCGCGGTAAGCCTGGTGACTCGCGCGTCGTCGCGGAGCCGCCGCAAGAATCCGCCAAATGCCCTGCTGGAAACTGTCACTCCGGCCATTTCGTTAGCCTCACAATCTGGGGAGCTATCGTCGCGGACTTCCATCGTAGTTCGCAACACTTTCGCCGTGGTCGTATTACGGAAGTCAATTCCGTTGTCTACTTGACTCATACGTTCCGGCGACGACCAAGGCCAAGCCGCCGCCACCCACCCTCCAGAGCACCCCCGACAAAAAGGACACTCAAATGCTTTGGGAATCCTGGGTTCTACTCATCCTCTTCCTCGCCGGCCTCGTCACCGTCATCACCGCACTCGTCGCGGACCTGCGCGCCACCGGCGCCTACCCACCCCGCCCGGCCACCCTCCGCTTCGAATTGTCCACCGGCAGCAGCTATCCCATGCTGACCAGGCCCACCCCCGGCCGCCACCGCGCCACCACCCCCGCACCCCGGCGCCGGCGATGACCGCCACCTCCTCCCGCCTCGACCACCACCCGGTCTCGTCCTACCGCACGGACCTGCGCTACCCCGAAGGCCTCCGCGCCCTCCTCCACCCCCACCGCAACTGCCGCCCCGGCCCCGGCCACCACGCCACCAGCTGCGCCCGCCTACGCCAACTCCTCGAGATCGCCGACCGCAACAACTGGCACTGGGCAAAACGAATCCTGAACCCCAACCCCACCGGTCCCGCCATCCCGAGCCCCACCGATTCGCCGATCCCACGCCTCGAACAACACACCGTCCCCGACTCCGAACCCGAAATGACCCAAACCGAAGCGATCGAGGCCCGCGTCCACCACCGCGACTGCGATCCCCCTTGCCCCCGCTCCCGCGCAGCCGCAGCCCGCCTCCACGACGACTTCGG
This sequence comes from Nocardia sp. NPDC003693, assembly GCF_053981095.1. Lineage (NCBI taxonomy): Bacteria > Bacillati > Actinomycetota > Actinomycetes > Mycobacteriales > Nocardiaceae > Nocardia > Nocardia sp. NPDC003693. Next base: position 34,372 of record NZ_JBSFNO010000044.1, on the reverse strand, counting down.
ACCCAAACACGCCAACATCCTGCAGTTCCCGGATCGAGCCCAGACCACATCACCCCGGCCCGTACGATGAAACAGGTGACCCACATTCGGGTTCAGGCGAATGTGCGGCACAGCAAATTGCCGACCGAACAACTCCGCACGGGCGACGACCCTCGTGGCCGGCGTACCAGCGATGGGCACACGAAGCCAGCCAATGCCCGGTACGCACCGTTGAGACCGGGCCCTTCCCGGCGCTGAATTCAGCCGGGAAGGCACAATGACTACTCGCTCACTCTTGGACTGCGCGCGTTACCTGTATGAGGAATTCGACTGTTTTTCGAATCTCCTCGTTTCCGAACGTCAAATCACCGTTCGACGTACGAATATTACTTTTCCGGAAAGACAGCTCCGCGATCCATGGGCCTACCTGAGTTCGAAACTGATCATCATTCGTCATCCAAACCTTTTCCCCGAACCCTTCGTGGGGTTGGTAGCTGGACAGGGTAGGCTCTACCGTTCCATCCATGCGCGGGTTATGGATGGAAAGTATTCCTATACCTCTACTGTCCGGAGTGCGGGTCACCTGACACGTGGTATTCCATTCGATTTGCCTACCAGGCTCCGAAGGGTCGTCGAATTTTGCGTCGAGCACCCCTAAGTCATTGCTGACGAAATTCTTGAAGCGCTCGCAAAATTCTCGCCGCGGATAGCTCGAAGGTTCAGAGTCCGCGCCCGTATCTGCGCTATTCGATACCGTTCCACACGCAGCTATGCCGGAAACAGCAAGGGTTAGTACGAGGATATGTCTCAGCTTCATGATGGTTGGGAAGCCCTGTCTGTCTTAACCGACCAAGGCAGGCCGGCGAGGCCGTTCTCATCGGTGACTATGGATGCATCGTCGAATTTTGCGCACGCGGGCACGGGCCAATCATTGGTGGCATTCAGACCAGGCTGAGTGAAGTTTTGATTGATGATATTTACATTGATCTGAATATTTTGGGTAACTTCCCTGGTGGAGTTGATGGCGGTCACGATTGTGTTTGCGGCGTTCTTCACAGAATCTTTGATGTTGTCGCAGCCGTCGAACAGTTTCATACTGGCCAATCCCGCGAGGTCAGTCACGATCGCAACCACAAGGTCGACAACAGCTGACGCCAGCTCCCCATAGTAGACGAGGATTTGCTTCGCCATGTCTTCGAGTGACTGCGCAATCGTTAGACAGACTGCGCTGGCCCCGGCCAGTGCACGTCCCTGGGCCTGCCTTGTTACCTCGTAAGAGTCGTGACCGGGGCTCTGCCACTGAGCCGTTAGATTCGCCTCGTTATGATGAAAAGTTCCATTATCGATCTTTCCCTGGATCGATCTCCACGAATTGGCTACATCAACGAGTGTTTTGGGCAGATCGATGCCTTCCAAGAAGTCGACGATGCCAGGCTTTTCACCGTCACCATACAGCGCGTGCTTTACCCATTTTTTGATCTCATCTCGATTATCTTCGAGAAGTCCAGCCGTTCTCCAGCCGAATGGGTCAACTTCACCGATTTTGATGGCAAGGATGAGATCATTGAATTTATCGTCCACCTTGCTATCAAGCGAATCGAATTCGGGCTCCTTCGAGAAAATCTTGTCTACCTGCTTTTGAAGCTCACTACCGGTATCGCTAGTCATTGATTCCCCCTAGTACAATCCCTCGAAAGCGTGCCGCCCCGACTCTTCCTCGCGCTGATAGCTATTGTATGCGTTCCTCAGCGCAATCGACATTCCTTCCGCACTGTCCACCCCGTCTTTGAGCAGCTCCTCCACATGGGGAGGGACGTTGATATAGTTGTCGCGCAGAGTGGAGAACCATCGCATCTGCGCTTCGGGCAGCTGAACGGACAAGATCATCTTCTTGCCCTCGGTGAGGACGTCTTTCACGTCGTCCCAGCTGTCAGCGGCTCCGTAGAGCGACTCCTTCGCGTCCTTGATTGCTACACCTGACGGCCTCGGTGCCATATCACATCCCCCTCAGTTGGCCGACCAGTCGTCGGCGGTGCTGTTGATGCATTTCTTCGAGTTGAGCTTCGCTGTACTGCGAATAGTCACCTCGTACCACATATTTCGGTCGAATTTCTCTAATTTTCCGGGCACATTCGAGAACTTCGCCCTCGATTGCCAGTGGATCCGAACTACCTTGCCACTGGGGCCAGACTTGAATCGAATTGACCATGAATTTGTCCGCCGCCATGGTCATTACCGGTTCGTCGTATTCGTAGACTTGTCCGTTGACACGATAGTTTCCGATTTGCCGTATAGAGGTCAGCAAGTCCTGGTAGCAGGCCCAGGTTTCGGTCTCGATCATGAGGCACAGTTGTTTTCTCCACGGAGTTGCGCAGCTGTACAGCAATCCTTCTTTGGGCCAGCCGTTGTTAGCTTCAACGGTCCGCTTGATCAACTCGTACCGCGCTGTATGGTATGCCTGGAGCAGGGTACGACCGACCTCGTTCGGGCCGACCTGTTGATTCCATGCCGTGCTGAACTCGAGCCGCACAGGCAGTAGACCGCGGTCCAAGTGCATCGTCACCGGGCCTCGCACAAGGACGTTCTGCATAGACCGCGCGCTCGAAGGGTCCGTCGGCGCGGGGATCTCTACGTGCGCACTGGGCTGTGTGTGCCTCACCGGTGGCGGTTGCCGCCTGGCAACGTTCGTTGGATGCTCGTCCCAGTCATCGTCGAAGTTCCCGAAGTTGGTGTAGCTGATCACCATTGCGATGAAACCCCCGTATACCATTCGATGAACTGGTCAGTATGTTAACACCCCTGGATTTCACTGCAGGAATCAACGGATGCGAACCCGGTACGCCCGCAACGCGCGAATAGAACAGGTACGGGGTCATGCGCAGACACCCCGGTCGCGGTGTGAGCATCGAAACCGATCGATCGGAACGTTTACCGATCTCAGTTGATCCTGCTCGGCGGGGGCGGGCCGTCGCGGAGTGTCACAACGGGCCCGAGAAGATGCCGCTCGGGCGTATGATGCCGCCGAACACGGACATTCCGTGCCTAGTTCTGCCACACCACGCCTCAGACGATCGCAGAGCAGCACAAATGCGATAGTTTTCGAGCGTCGTGATGTACACGGATGCGAGCGTGCGCGCGCTCTTCTGAGCCCGCGTTCGAGACCGCGCTCGCATCCAACGAACAGACAGGAACCGAGTCGATCATGGGGGCCCTACTGCCCACCCTGCAGGCCGATCGCCTGCGGGAGGGGTTGACCGACTACCTCGCCACCACCTTCGCGCTGACCGACCCGGACGCGCAGGGCGCGCTGGCCGACTTCATCGGGCACCCGCGGGACGGCATGTTCAAGGGACCGTTCGTGCGGCTGCGGCTGCCGTTCGCCGCCGCGCGCGGCAACTGGGGGATGCATTTGGATTGGTGGCCCACGGGATTCGTGCCCTACGGCCATCAGGCGCAGGCCTTCGAGCGACTGTCGACCAAGTTTCAGGACCGGCCGCAACCGACGCTGGTGACCACGGGTACCGGTTCCGGTAAGACCGAGTCGTTCCTCATCCCGATCCTCGACCACGTGCTGCGCGCCAAGAAGGCCGGCGTCGCCGGGATGAAGGCCCTGATCGTCTATCCGATGAACGCGCTGGCCAATGATCAGGAGCAGCGCCTGGCGCGGATGATCACCTCGAACTCGGCGCTGGCCGGGGTGACCGCGGGGCTCTACACCGGTGAACAGTCTTCGGGCGGGCGCACACTGGTGTCCGCCGACGGGCTGATCACCGATCGCCGCCTCATGCACGACTCGCCGCCCGACATCCTGCTCACCAACTACAAGATGCTCGACCACATGCTGCTGCGCGCGGACCGAGCCGCCATGTGGCGGCAGTCCGCGCACTCCCTGCAATACGTGGTGCTGGACGAATTCCACACCTACGACGGCGCGCAGGGCACCGACGTGGCCATGTTGCTGCGGCGACTCGGGCTCACGGTGAAATCGCACTGGACCGAGGACAGTCCGGTCACCCCGGAGGATCGAGCACGACCGCTGGGCCGGATCACACCTGTGGCGACCTCCGCGACACTCGGTTCCAAGAACGCCGGGCCGGACGCGATGCTCGAGTTCGCGCACACCGTTTTCGGCGAAATCTTCGCCGAGACAACGCTTGTCGGCGAGACCCGGCTCACCGAGCAGGAGTGGCTGTCCAGCCGTTCCGGCGAACTCGATCGACTGTACGAGGCGATGAGCCCGGTCGTGGACGTCGCGGTGGGCGAGTTGGACAGGCTCGCCGGCAGCTCCACCAGCAACGCCACCCTGACCGCCGCGGTCCTGGCCACCCTGTTCCGGCGCCCGGGCGACGCGAGTTCCACGTTCAAACGCGTCGTCGGCGACATCCGAATGCTCGACGACGCCGAACAATTGGACCTGCTCAGGGGGCACCCACTCTTCGTCGAACTGCTCGGGCACGTGCTGGACGCGGTTTCCCTCGACGAACTGACCGAGGCCATCCTGCCCGCCCCCGCCACCGAGCGCGGCCCGCGCGGCCGCGCGCAGCGCCGGCGCTATGTCGAATATCTGTTCGCCGCGCTCTCGCACCTGCGCGCGCAGATCGGCCGCGACGCCCTCAATGTCGATGTGCACCTGTGGATTCGAGAGCTCTCCCGCATCGACCGCACGGTCGCCGTCGCGACCGGATTCCACTGGGCCGACGACGGCGCCGCCGAAGACCCCACCACCATGTATCTGCCGGCGCTGTTCTGCCGTCATTGCGGGCGCTCGGGCTGGGGTGCGCGAATGGCACCGACCGGTGACACCCTGGACGCCACCGACGAATCCATTCGCGCGCACCACGCCTCCGGTGGCCAGCGGTTCCGGGCGCTGATCTCCGCGCCCGTGGAAGCGCAATTGGGCAAGGACGTCGAGGGACTGCGCTGGCTGCGCGTCGACGAGCGCGAACTCACCGCCGAGGCACCGGATCCGGAGAGCGAAGAGGTGCTCGAAGGCCGGGTGCTGCCCGTGCTGGCGCTGTACGGCCCGGAGGCGGAAGACAATTCGCAGAAGGACATGTGCCCGGCCTGCCGCACCGCCGACGGTATTCGATTCCTCGGTAGCGCGGTCGCCACCCAGCTGTCGGTGGCGCTGTCGAGCATGTTCGGGGACGCCGATCTCGACGCCGACGAGAAGAAGGCGTTGATGTTCACCGACAGCGTGCAGGACGCGGCGCATCGCGCCGGGTTCGTGCAGGCGCGGTCGCACACCCTGAGTCTGCGCTCCACGCTGCGCAACGCCCTGCACGACGTCGACTCCGATTCCGGCATGATGACGCTGGCCGAGCTGTGCGAGGCCGTCATGTCCCGGGCCGGCACGGACTCGTTGCGCCGCTACCACCTGCTCGCACCCGACATCGTCGAACACGACGAGTTCATCGCGTTCTGGCAGTCCGACAGAGCCAAATCCGAACGGGACCGGGCGGCCCGGCTGGTCCGTAAACGTCTCCAGTTCGACATCGACCTGGAGTTCGGCCTGCAATCGCGACTGGGCCGGACTCTCGAGCTCACCGGCAGCGTGGTCGCGGAGGTCGATCTCGGCTCCGACGACCGGATCGCCGAACTCGGGGCCGCGGCACTGGAGGGTGCGCAACACCAGTTGAGTTTCACCGCACCGGATTCCGTCGCCGTCACGCGCTGGGTCCGCGGCACCGTGGAGCGGATGCGTACGCAAGGCGCGATCACGCATCCCTGGCTGGATACCTACATCACCAAAGATGCCAATCGGCGCTGGATCTGGGGCGCGCGCCCCAAAGGGGAGGGCATGCCCGCCTTCCCCAAAGGCCGTCCCGCACCGGCTTTTCCGGCGATCGGCTCGCACCGGATCCCCGAAGGCTTCGACGCCGTCACCGCGTCCGCGTCCTGGTATGCGCGCTGGGCCTCGAAATGCCTCGACGTCTCCGCTTTCGACGGCGGCTTCCTGGCGCGATCGCTGTTCGCGGTGCTGGCCGAGCAACGAATCGTCGCCACCGCACCCACCGAGCAGGGCCACACCGTCTACCGGCTGAGCCCCGATGCCATTCTGGTCGGCGCACCCGACGAGGAAGATCTGGAAAGCGCTCTGCACCTGGTGGTGTGCGATGTGTGCCAGACCCCGAACCCGGGCAGTGCGGCGGTGGTCGACCAGCTCGACGGCGCGCCCTGCCTGCTCGACCGCTGCCCCGGCGTCCTGCACCGAGCCCCGCGCAAGAACAACTTCTATCGCAGGCTCTACAACGAATCGGAGATGAAGCGGGTCGTGGCCCGCGAGCACACCTCCCTGCTGCCCACCGAGACCCGCCTCGACTACGAGACCAAATTCAAATCCGGCGGCGCCGATCCGACCGCACCCAATGTGCTGGTGGCGACGCCCACCCTGGAGATGGGTATCGATATCGGCGACCTGTCCACCGTCATGCTCGGCTCCATGCCGCGCACGGTGGCGTCCTACCTCCAGCGTGTCGGCCGTGCCGGACGACTCACCGGAAACTCCCTGGTGCTGGCGTTCGTTCGCGGCCGCGGCGAGCACCTGCCCAAGCTCTACGATCCGAAATCGGTGATCGAGGGTGAGGTACGCCCGCCCGCCACCTACCTCACCGCCGAGGAGATCCTGCAACGCCAGTACGTGGCCCACATCGTCGACAGGATCGCGCGCAGGCCCGATATCGAGGACCCCGTGTCTGCCCGCGCCGTACTCGGCTCCTTCGATCCGGGTAGCTGGATGGCGGCCCTGCTCGACACCGCCGATTCCAGCGCATCGGAACTGCTCCACGACTTCCTGACCCAGTTCGGCGAACTCCTCGACGATCGGGCACGGGATTCGCTGCGCCGCTGGGCAACTCCGCCGGAGGACGGCACCCCGAGCGGATTGGTCACGCACTTGCGGGAAGCGGTGCACCGCTGGAATCACGACGTCGACGAACTCAACAACCGCCGCATCGCGGTCAACGAGGCCCTGCCGGAGTTCGAGAAACGCGCCGGCTCACCAGCGGCCACCGATGACGACCGTCGCGATCTGCGTACCGCACAGGGCACACTGAAGATTCTGCGCAAGAACATCAGCGACCTCACCGACGAACACTGGGTCGGAGTGCTGGAGCGGTACGGCATCCTGCCCAACTACACCCTGCTCGACGATTCGGTGACCCTGGATGTCGGCATCACCTGGATCGACCCCGATACCAACGACTACGCCGGCGACTCGGCCAGTTACCAGCGCGGATCACGCATCGCGCTCACCGAACTCGCGCCCGGCTCGACGTTCTACGCCCAGGGCCTCGCGGTGGACATCGACGCCATCGACCTCGGCGCGGGCGGGGCGAGCATCCACACCTGGCGACTGTGCCCGCAGTGCGGCTGGGCCGAAATCACCCACGCCGCAGAGGGAACCGCGCCGCCTCTCCAGTGTCCGCGCTGCCACAGCGGTGCCATCTCCGATGTGAGCCAGCAATTGCAGGTGGTGGAGATGGCCAAGGTCTCCGCGGAGGTCCGCCGCGACGAGGCCGCCATCTCCGATGGGCGTGACGATCGCAAACGCGAGACCTACACCGTCGCCACCGCCGCGGACATCGACCCGGACCAGGTCGTCCGGCGCTGGTTCGTCACCGATCGGGATTTCGGCGCGGAGTATCTGCGGCGCATAGACATTCGCTGGCTCAATATGGGACGGCGCACCTCGCAGGGGGCCAAGCGCACCATCGCCGGGCAGGAGACCACCACCGGCCTGTTCCGGGTGTGTTCGAGCTGCGGTCAACTCGCACGCACGCCCGGGCAGAATCAACCGCGCGAACACCGAAGCTGGTGCCGATACCGGCGGGCGACCAACGAGCAGCACGTCCGGGAGATCGCGCTCGCCCGGACCCTGCGCACCCAGGCCGTGCTACTGCATCTGCCCGGCGTGCTCGAATACGACCCCTTCGCACACCCGAGCCTGAGTGCGGCGATCCTGCTGGGACTGCGGCAGGTGATCGGCGGCTCGCCCGAACACCTCGACGTCGTCACTATCACCGACGCCCTGCACGCTCCGCATCAGCGAGCGCTGCTCATCCACGACACCGTGCCGGGCGGGACGGGATACCTCGCCGAATTCGCCGATCCCGCCAAGGTGTGGGCGGTGCTGATGGCGGCACGCGAGGTCCTGACACACTGCGAGTGCGCGGAGCAGGATCGTCTTGCCTGCCACCGCTGTCTACTCCCGTTCGCCTCGCCCTACGAACTCGACAAGGTCTCACGCAAATCGGCGCTCAAGGCCCTCACCACGGCGCTCGTCGGCAAGGACGAAATCGAGCCGTCGTGGGAGTCGTGGCAAGAGCACATCACCTCGGAAGAGCCACGCAAACCCGTCACGAGCGAAGAATCGCCGCTCGAGCACGAGTTCTATGCCGAATTCACCAAACGCCTTCGGGTCCTGGGCGCGACCGTCAAGGAGAAGCCGGGGACGCATGGGCCGTCGGCGACGATCGTCATGCCCGGCAACAAGATTCGCACCTGGAAGCTGGAGCCCCAGGTGTCCACGCGCAACAGCCGGCCGGACTTCCAGCTGAGCACCATGGACCCCGACATCCCGGTGATCGCGATCTTCGCCGACGGCCGCCGCTTCCACGCCATGGCCGGCGCCAATCGGGTCGCCGACGATGCCCGCAAGCGCGAGATCCTGCGCGCGGACGGCTATCTCGTGTGGTCCTTCGGGCACGAGGATCTCGAGCGGTTCAAGAACAAGCAGTCTGCTACGCCGGACTGGTACACCCCCCAGCTCGCCGGAACCACCCGGAAGAACGGCAATCTACGGCCCGCCCTGTTCAATTTGGTGACCGCCGACCCCATCACCCAGTTGCTGGAATTCGTCACAGACCCGGATCAGGAAGCATGGACCGCGGTCGGGCACTGGCTACCGATGATGTTCATGAACAAGGAGCGAGGACACAGGAGCGACCTCACCGCGATCGCGCCGTGGGCGCTGGACCTGCTCAACGGCAAACAACCTGACATTCCGGCCGGAACCTACGCGTGCTGGTTCTATTCAGACGGACCACTGGCCATTACCGCCGCACTGCGCCCCGACACCAAGCAGATGACCGCGGTGCTGGCTCTCGACGATCGAGACGAGCGCCTCGAGGCCAACAGCGGCAAAGCCTGGAAAGACTGGCTGCGACTGTCGAACTGGTTCGGGCTGTGCCACAACCACCTGATCACCACTCGTACACTGCTCTCCGCCGATACCGGATCACCGGGCGCAACCACGCTCGGGGCCAAGCCCGATTCCAGCGGCGTCCACATGAGCCCCGCGTGGCGGGAGGTCTACGAGGCGACGATCTCCGACCAGGAGAAGGAACTCGTACTGGGACTGATCGCGGCGGGAGCGCCGGTACCGGTGCTGGGCGCGGAAACCGAGGACGGCGAAGTCATCGACCTCGCGTGGCCGGATGCTCGGCTCGGCGTGCTCCTCGGCGATGAGCCCGATATCGCGCCGGCCCTGGTCGAACTCGGCTGGACCCTGTGCCCGCCCGATGCGCTACAAATTGTCGAAAGCTTGACCGCGAACGGGGGAATGTAATGGCGAACATCGTGATGGCCACCAATACCAAGGCGATGGGCAAACTCGACGGCTCGGTCAAGAGCCGGGTACTCGACTTCCTGGAGAAAGTTCAGAACGACCACACCGCACCCGGGCTGCACATCGAACCGCTCAAGGGCGCGGTGGACAAGCGGGTGCGCACCGGGCGCGTGGATCTCAATCACCGCGCCATCATGTTCCGAATCGACCCCAAGGGTGGTGACACCACCTACATCTACATGGGGACCTGGACGCACGATGACGCCAACAAACTGGCGGTGAAATCCACGCTGCGGGTGAACCCTATCAACGGCACCCTCGAAGGCATCATCGGCGAGCTCAACGGCGAAGCCGATCGCAAGAAGCGCACCGTTGTGCCGGACTACACCGGCGACCTCAGCAAACACGTCACGGACCAGGACACCATCGGGTACCTGGCGGGCAGCGGATTCACCCTGGCCGAACTCACCGAAGATCTCGGCCTCGATCCGGTCCTGGCCGAACAGGCGCTGGCCGCGTCCGACCAGGACGCCATTCACGAACTCGCCGCGGTGGCCGAAACCAAGATGGCGGGCTGGCAGGCGGACGCGCTGCTGGACCTGGCCTGCGGCACCGCGGTTTCCGATATCAAGAAGAAGTACCAGTTCACCGAGGTGCCGGCGGTCGATCCGGTCGTGGACGAGGACACCCTGATCATGGAGGCGCTGGAACGGCCGGCCTCCAAGATGGTGTTCACCTATGTCGACGGCAGCGACGAGCTGCGCCGGGTGATCGAAGGCGGCGACTTCGCCGCCTGGCGGACCTTCCTGCATCCCGAACAGCAGATCTACGCGGAGAAGAGCTTCGGTGGCGCGTTCCGGCTCTCCGGCGGCGCGGGCACCGGCAAGACCGTGGTGGCGATCCATCGCGCCCGCAACCTGTGGCGCCGCAACCCGGACGCGCGAATCGTGCTGACCACCTTCAACAAAACCTTGGCCATGGGCCTGGAAGCCGACCTGAAGGTCCTCGAGCCCGGCATCACCATCGCCAAGAAGCCCGGTGATCCGGGCGTCTACGTGGCGGGCGTGGACAAACTCGCCAGCGATGTCCTGCACCGGGCCGATGACCTCGGTCCCGCCGCCGAGGCGCTGTTCGGCGAACCGATCGACGCGACCTTCACCCGCACCAACTCCGACAAGGTGTGGCGCGATGTGGTTGCGACCGCGAAGAGCGAACTCGACCCGCGGCTCACCACACCGTCGTTCCTCGAAAACGAGTACGTGTCGGTGGTGTTGGCGCAGAAGGTGACCAATCTGGCGGAGTACGCGAAGGTCGCGCGGGCCGGACGCGGTGTGCGGCTGACCCGGCCGCAGCGCATCGCGGTGTGGAAACTGGTGGAGGGTTTCCGCCGGCGCAGCCGCATGGACTCGAGCCTCAGCTTTCCCGAGGTGCTGGCCCTGGCCGCGGAATACCTGACCCAGCGCGGACCGGCCGGCATCCTGGCCGATCACGTCCTGGTGGACGAGGCGCAGGACCTGCATGCCACGCACTGGTCGATGCTGCGCGCCCTGGTCCCCGTCGGCCACGACGATCTGTTCATCGCCGAGGACTCACACCAGCGCATCTACGGTCAACCGGTGGTACTCGGCCGACTGGGCATCAAGATCGTTGGCCGGTCCCGCCGCCTCACCCTGAACTACCGCACCACCGCGCAGAACCTGCACTTCGCGATGAGCATCCTGTCCGCCGGTGACTTCAGCGATCTCGAGAACGAAGCGGAATCCACCGCCGGTTACCGTTCGGCGCGGCGCGGCCCGGTGCCGCAGCTGCTCCAATGCGATTCGGCCGCACAGGAACTCGACAAGGTCGCGGCCACCATCCGCGATTGGCTCGACCCGACCCGTGAGCAGCCCATCGAGCCGTCCACCATCGCGGTGCTCACCCGCGCCAAGCATGACCGCTCCCAGTTCGTGCGCGCGCTGGGCGAGCGCGGTATCGAGGCCCGCTCCCTGGACGACAATCTGGCTGTCACCGGACACGTCCAGGTACTCACCATGCACCGCTCGAAGGGTATGGAGTTCTCCCGCGTGATCCTGGCGGGCATCGACGACGCCCACGTGCCATCGAAGGCCGCGATGAACGCGATCCCCGAGGAGGACAAGCTCGAGGCCGAACTGCGCGAGCGCTCACTGCTCTACGTCGCGGCCAGCCGGGCCCGGGACGAACTCGTGGTCACCTGGAGCGGTAAGCGGTCCGGACTCCTGGGCTGAGCCCATCAGCCATGCTCGATGCTCGCGGGCCGGCCACTACCGCAATGACGCGGCCAGTCGGCCGGCATCCGCGTCCGCGGCATTGAACACGCGATACCCGTCGGCCGACAATCCCTCGTCGCGCTCGGGATCGGAGTGCTCGACCAGCACCACGCGCCACTGCGGCCATACCGCTTCGACCGGCCAGTAATGCTTGCCGGTCTCGATCCCGATATCGGGCCGGGTCACGCCGAGAGCTTCGAGTTCGGCCAGCAGTGCCACAACCGGAGCCGAGATTCCGACCATCGACTCGCCCCAGGGCCGGTCGGGTTCGGCCGCCCAAGCCGCCACTCCCAGTTTCTCGAACACGGTCAACGCTCCTGCGCGCGAGAGCCTTTCGTGCAGTCGGTCGTTGCGGAACGAGCGCAGGCATCCGTAGCAGGAGGTCTCGACCCCGCAGTCGCACGAGGTGACCCGGCGTACCGCGTGCGAGATGACCAACTCCAGGTGCTCGGCGATCTTCTTCGACGCACCGGCTCCGGCGGGCACGGTATCGAACAGCACGATGCTGCGTCGCCCATCCACACTCCACGACAGTGTGCCGTCGATATCGTCCCGGCTGATCTCCAGCGCCTCGGACGCGCCCTCCAGCAGCGCGTAGAGCACCGAAAGCCAGTTGGACTCGGAGTCCTTGTCGTAGGACATGTCCTCGAAGGTGAATTCGGCGACGTCGGTCTCGTAGCGGTGCGCCAGCGAAACACGGTGCAGCCTGCCGGCACACGATTTCCCGGTATCGGGTCGGTTGTGCGTGGCGCGGCGGGTCTTGCGGTCGGTCACCGCCTCGGCCCAGCCACACCACTCACACAGGCTGAATCCGCCACCGTGCCCCTCGGCGATCACCGCCATCCGGGCGCGAATCCCCGCCCGCGCTTGGATCTGCGTGCCTTCGGTCGCGCACTGATAGGTCCGGGTCACCTCGCCGATCGTCTCGACATAGCTCGCCCCACCCCAGAGCCGTTGCGGCGGTTCGGCTTTCACATCATCGACCTGACTGTCCGCGACGAAACCGAATTCGGGCACCACGCAGGTGCGGATCTGACCGAAGTCCTCACCGCAGCTGGGGCATCCGGCCGACGAGTCCAGCGCATGTCCGCATTCGAACCGGCCGCATTCGCGGCACACCCGGTAGTTCAACTCCTCGAGTTCACGCTTGGGCAGTTTGCGCAGACCACGGGAGGTGAAGACCTTGCCGCCCGCCACGATCTGATTGCCCGGCGCGTAATCGAAGATCGCCTGGCTCAGGTCTCGACTGAGTTCGAGTTTGCGGCCGACCTCCGAATCGCAGTGTGAGGTGCGCAGATCCACCGTATCGACCGGAAAACCGTACTTGGGCAGGATGTTCTTGTTCGCCAGGTAGCCCAGGAGCTGGCGTTCCTCGATGGTGCGGAGCGTATTGCGCAGTCGGCCCGCGAGTGCGAATTTCTCCGCCTGCGCCGCCTCGGCGATCAGCGTGCGGAAGGTGTCCATATCGTCGCGGATATCGCGCTCCGCCAGCTCCAGCAGCTCACACAGCCGGTGCACCCAGGAATCGTTCGCGACCCCGATCGCGGCCGCGACCGATGCGGGCAGCACCGTACTCAGTGCGGCGCGCACGGTGGGCGGAACCGGGGTCAGGAACAGCCGGACCTGCGCGGCGGCCGAATCCTGACCGTCCGGTCCGGGCATGAAGAACTCACCGGCGTGCCGCCAACTCACCTTGTCCCGCTCGAAGCGGAACCGGAAGTACGCCGACAGAGCCACCGAATGCGCGTGCCGCCGGGCGATGCGCTCGTTATCGACCGGAATCCACGGAATCCGCATCTCACCGGCGATCATCGACTCGGGATTCTGGAATTTCGACAAATCGTGCGAGCCACGCTTGGCGAAGGTCAGCACCAGCGCCGCGGACGCGGCCCGGCGTCCCGCGCGCCCGGCCCGCTGCACGTAGTTCGCGGTCTTGGGCGGCATGTTCCGCAGCACCACCGACTGCAAGTCGCCAACGTCCACACCCAGTTCGAACGTCGTCGAGCAGGACAGCACGTTCACTTCACCGGAAATGAAGCGACGCTGAATATCCGCTGCCTCGGTCGCCTCCCACTGGGCGGTGTGCTCCTGCGCGGTCAGCGGAGCCGGACTCAGGGTGCGGTACATGGTCCGGTAGTGGTTGGGGTCGCTGTCCGCAGCGGGCAGTAAGAACTCGACGAGCAGACCATCGCACGATCCGTAGGGGCAGAGTCCGCGAATGTCGTTGGGCGTCAGCCGACGACACGACGAGCACTGATACCAGCGGCAGTCCATGCCGCGGGAGATGCGCAATTGCTCCTGGTCGACCCGATAGAGCACGCCGGCGGTCTTGTGCCTGCTCTCCTCGAAATACTTGTTCGCGCTGAGGAACTTCCAACAGCCCTCCAGCACGAGCCGGGCGTCCAGCGGAGACCCGATCGACTGAAGAAGCTTGCGAACGAGCAGAATTCGGCTGTTGGTCGTCGACGGACCACCACCGGGCAGCCAGCTGATGATGCGGCGCGCGGAGTCCGAATCCATGGACCGCAGGTGAATGAGGGAATTGCGCGGCTCGAAGATCGCGTCCTTGATATCGACATCCGCCAGCAGCGACAACGCGCCCTGGTGCCGAACGGTCCGGACGAGTTCCTCGAACAAACTCCAGCATTCGGATTCGGACAACCCCACTTGCAGCAGGGGTTTGGGCACGGCGAGGCTTTTCGGCCGGAACAGCGAGACCCGCATCAGGCCGAGCCCTTCGAGGGACTGACGTTGTTCCATGGTCATCAACTCGGCCATGACCCACGGATTCACTACCCGCAGCACCGTGCGAGGGGTCACTCGTTCATCGAAATGTCCTGCGTCGATCGCAATCTCGCGCGTCGCGGCCGCCAGATCCGCGACCGAGAGCAGCTCACCGCTGTTGCGTGGGTCCAGCAGCGCCCGGGTCAGATAATGCCTTTCGAGCATTCGACCGTAGGTGCGCGCCAAATAGGGCGCGGCGAACGCGGCCGCCTGCCGCGAATCGGAGAACATCAGCAGTTTGCGACCCTCGCCCACCTGGTCGGCGGTCTCGTCGGCCGCGACCGGGATGTGCTGGTACAGAGCCGTGGTGATCACGGCGGGCGCGGCGTTGACATCGGTGCGCAGCCTGCGGATCACCTGCCGCGACCGCGCACCACATTCCGTGCACGTGCTCATCACCCGCGTCTTCACCGGGTGTTCGCGCACCCGCAGCACCGGACCTCCCGGACACCCCGGCCCGGAACACCGGCCGACGCCGGCTCCCAGCGCACCGCATCCGGTGCACAGCTGGCGCACCTTGCCTGTCTCGGACACCGGATCATCGGAGAGAGTCTGCTCGTCCTCATCGAGCAGACTCTCCACGGTGCCCTCGGTCAGCACCAGCCACCGCACCGATTCCGAATCCTCGCTCTTGGCCGGGCGGAAGAACTCTCGTCCCTGCACGGCATCGACCTGACCGGCAAGATGCACCGCGCCGCAACGCTGACAGGTACCGAACTCGAAGACCGCTCGCCCGGTCTCGGGATCGATCTCGTGGCGGCCCAGGAAAACCCGCGGCGGTCCGTCGGTGAAACTGACGAATGCGCCCTCGGTCGCCCGGACGAACATGTGATAGCGCGCCGACAGCACCGGATTACCTTCGGCGTCATGAACTTTCGAGCCCAGCGCGACCAGCGCCTCGACCTTCTTGGCGGCGACGGCGGTCTCGTCGCCCGGCCACAGCTTCGCGGCCAAAGTACGCACATCGACGGGGCCGCGGGACACCACCGCCTTCACATCGGTAATTCGCTGTTCGGAGTGCAGCGCGTCCGCGTAATCGCCGGTCCGGGAATAGTTTCCCAGCACGCTCAGATCCGCGGCCGGATCGGCCAGACTCAACAGTTCGGCATCGGGAATCGTCCAGGCCGGGATGTCGTGGCGTGGCGCTCGGGTGGCGATCACCAAATCCTGCCGAGCGGGGTCGCCCTCGACGAATTCGAACGGTGCGTCGAACAGGCGGGTGGCGAAATCGGTCGCCTCCGGGCCCTGTGTCTGTTCGGTCTTGCCGGTCAGCGACGCCGATGTCGCGATGCACTGCAATCGCGTGCCCCGCGCGACTCGTTCGCGCAGCCGCCGCAGCAGCAGTGCCACCTCGGACCCCTGCGCGCCGTCGTACACGTGCGCCTCATCCAGCGCGATGAACCGCCAGGTGCCGGCGTACTCGCCGTCGAACAGATCCAGATCCGCCGGTCGCAGCAGCAGGTACTCGAGCATCGCGTAGTTGGTCAGCAGGATGTGCGGCGGGTTCGCCTGCATCTCGGCGCGACTGAGCAATTCGTTCGGCAGTCTGGGCTGCCCCGGATGCAGGGTCTGGAAGAGCCGCTCGGCCTCCCGCGAGTCCTGCTTCGTCTCCCCGGTGTAGCGACCGAAGGTGATCTCCGGGCACGCGGCGAGCAGACCGCGCAATCGCTTCAGCTGATCGTTCGCCAGCGCGTTCATCGGGTAGAGCAGCAGCGCCCGCACACCCGGCCCCAGCGTGCCCGCCGCGTGTTCGGCGAGCAGCGCGTTGAAGATCGGCAGCAGGAAGCTCTCGGTCTTGCCCGAACCGGTTCCGGTGCTGACCACCAGATTTCGCCCGGCCACCGCCTTGCGCACGGCGGTTTCCTGATGCCGGTAGAGCGGCCGGTCCAGGTCGATCGTGGCCGACATGCGCGCAAAACCCGGATGCAGGATGCCTTCGGCCATCAACTCCCGCAGCGAGCTGCCCGGCGCGTACGGCGGTGTCAGCTCCAGCAGCGGGCCCTTCGTCAGCATCGACGTGCTGTCCACCGCGTGATCGAAAGCGGTGGCCAGACCTGGGTCACGAGGTGCGAGCAGGGTTTTCAAGTAGCGCTTGTAGGCGGCTTCGATATCGGCGCCGGCCGCCAGCGGATCGAGTCGTTCGATCATCGTGCTGCTCCGATCAATTCGGGATGAGTCTGGGCGGTCGCCAGGGCCTCGGCGATCAGGAGGTCGGTCACGACCAGGTCCGGGCACAGCTGGGCCATCCGCCCCCACGCCTCCCGCATATCGCGGCCGATCGGCGGGCTGCTACCGAATCGGCCCCGGGCATCGAGCCGGGCGAGGGCCGCCATGGTCAGCGACTGCACCGACAACAGCATCCACGGATGTGCCGCGACGTCGACGCCGTCCAGTGCCGCGTTGCGCCCGTCGATCAGGTCGTACACCAGCGGTGCGACCCGCCTGATCTGCCGTAGCGCCGCGGCTGTTCCGGCGGCCAGGATCTGACTCGCCGGGTCGACAGCCCAGTCGCGCCGGACCCGGAACGCGGCCATGGTCGCGTCGGTCCGGGTGTCCTCGTCCAACAGCGCACCCGGGACCAGTTGCGAAGCCAGATACAACTCTTCCAGCTGCGCGGTGGGCAGCTGATGCAACTGCTCGACCGTGGCGTCGAAGACACCGGCCCGGGCGTTACCCACCCGCCCATCGATGAGTTCGAGCAGCCACGCACCGCCCTGGCTGCGCA
The DNA here is from genome assembly GCF_053981095.1 of Nocardia sp. NPDC003693. Lineage (NCBI taxonomy): Bacteria > Bacillati > Actinomycetota > Actinomycetes > Mycobacteriales > Nocardiaceae > Nocardia > Nocardia sp. NPDC003693. Next base: position 17,025 of record NZ_JBSFNO010000044.1, on the reverse strand, counting down.
GATACCCGACCAGTTGCTCCCATTTCTCCGGTGCGTCGGTGCGCCAGGATGCCCGGTAGGGCAGGCCCGCGATTTCGATGAGACAACCGATCCACGGGTTCACGTGCAGATGCTCGGTGACCACCGCCGAGGCGTACGGGCGCTCGGCGAGACCGGTACGTATCAGCAGCGCGACCATCTCCGCCGCAGGAATCATGCTGCCGCCCAGCATGTCCAGTGCTTCGCGAGCATCGGAGGAGAGCACACCGATCAGCCCGCCGCGCACTATCTCGACTGCCGTACTCGATCGCACCGACGGCAATGCCGCGAGCGCGGCCCACGCCTCGGCCATCGCACCACCGCTACGGGGCGGAGGGCCAACCCCCGCCAGAAAGCGGGACAGTCCCTCGCGCGCGGAGTTCTCATCGCGCATCCACCCCGGCTGTGGGACACGCACCGCGGTGTCCTCGGGGCGTGGCGGCGGCGCCACAGTCAGCCACGGGTCATCCACGAACACCTGGATGAGCAAGTCACCGGCGGAACACAATTCGTCCGGCAGCGGAGCCCGACCGTTGGTGATGGTCAGTTGCCAGGGCGAGAGCCATGGTGCGGTGCCCGCCCAGGCGAACACACCCAGCTCCGCCGAGACACAGTCCTGGAACACCAGATCGCGCTCGTCCACACGAATCGCACCGCACAGCTGGCTGGGCTGCACGCGGGCCATGACGACCGTGTGAGAGTTACCGGCGGGGTCGTCGATTCGTGCGACCACCTCAGCCGAGCCGAGTTGCCGCATCGTATCGGCGAACACCCGGGTGGAGATCTGAAAGACGTTTTCCAGCGGCACATCCGGGGTCTCGACCTGGACGATCTGACCGGCGGCGTTCATGATCGCGAAGTCGGCGGTGACAAACCCGGGCACTTTGGCCGCGACCACGGCCGCGGTTTCGAAATCCGATGGGGTGAGCACCTGGGGCGCGGTTCGCCATTGTGCGGGCGCGCCCACCTCGTCCATGCGGGATTCGAAGTAGGGCGGAGTGATCACCAGGGTGTGAACCGTGTCGCCGCTGCCGATCTCGACGCGCGCCTCCCGACTCTCGGTCCCGAACGTCAGCAGGTCGCGATCCGACCACAGTGGCCTCGCGCAGTCGAGCAGCGTTTCGCAGACGGACAGACCACCGGGCACCGGAACCCGGAAGGTGCGGCTGTGCTCGACGGACAGGCCCTCCGCCATGAAGACGCTGCACCGCAGGTCCGAGCCGAGCGGGCCGGTGACCACGATGTCGTAGAGCCCGAGCAGACCCGGATCGAGGCCGTCGAAGGGGTCGAGCATGCTCTGCTCCGGGCCCGACTCCCACTCTTGGTCGCTCAGCAAATCCGCCGCGCCCGAACGACGTACGCGGACCCGCCACACATGCGGATTCGGGTCCGTGCACGGGGGCAACTCGATGAGCGGCCGCGCCGCATACACCGTCAACCCGCTCCCGCTCGTCACCCCTTCCAGTCCATCCGCCGGCTCGAGCCGGGGAGCGCCTACCGCACGAATCTCACGCGGCACTCCGAGTCGGTTCCCGGCCCGGCCACGCAGCTGCACCACGTTGTGAACGGACAGATCCACCGTGTGCGCCCGCCACCCACGCCAGCCGGTCGGGGTTCGGAGATCTTCATCCGATCGCACCGTGGCGCCGGTCGCCATATCGACGAGATCGACGTCGTTCGGATGCATCGCGAGCACGCTGTCGCGCGGCAGTGCGCTGCGGCGGGGCAGGAGTACGCCATCGAGATCGAACAGCAGCAGCGGATCTTCCTTGTCCACCAGCATTATTCGATGCTCGACGCCCGAACCGTCGTGACGCAGTACCAGATCCCGCGCCGGACGTACGACCGGAAACGGGGTCAGCGGATGCTCACCGTCCTCGGCGATCCCCCAGCCCCGTTCGGCATACACCTCACGAACCTCCCCGTTGACCGCGACCCGCCATGGCAGTTCGGACGCGGTCTCCGGGTAGGGCAGGCGCACGACGACCTGGTCGTCCTGCGTGGAATATCCGATGACGGGCACGTTCCGGCGAATCAGTTGCCTCCGCCCCAGCGAATGTTCGCCGATGCGGTCTATCAATCCGTTGAGCAATATCGTGGGCAGCCCGGTGGTCGCGGAATCCACCTCGAGGTCACTACCCACGTCGGGATGCGCCGCGACGTATTCCAGGAAGTCCAGTATCCGATCGACGATGTCGACCGCCATCTCCCCACCAAGCTGGAGGAAATTTCGCACCGGGACATCGAGCTGATTGAGCCGGTACGCCATTCCGGGTTCGGTGAGCCACTCGAAGACCGCCGCGCCACTGCGCTCACGACCCACTGCCAGGTGGTGCTCGATCACCTGGATCAGATCTCCGAGGCAGTGCACCGGGATGCCGGCGTGCATTGCCATCAGTTGCACGTAGTGCCCCCGGAGATCCGGGAATTCACGCAGCCCGAACCGCTTCAGAAGCGGGCCGAGCTCCGCGCGTAGCGCGTTCTCGAAGTCTTGATCGCGGTCCATCCCCAACTCCGCGAAGAAGCTCTCCCAATAGCGTCCCTGGTCGTAGGCCAAGCCCGCGTGGCCGACCAGAGTGATCAGGCACAGCGCCGGATACTTCCGGATCAAACGGCGCGCCCCCAAGCGCGAGCCGAACCGAACCGCCGTCGCGCCGAAGAGTTCCCGCACCCGGCAGATCTCATCGTCGTCGAGATCGAGTTCGAAAACCATTCGCACCCGGGCCAATTCACGACTCAGCCGGAACTCTTCATCCCCCGCCAAGTCAGCCACGAACGACTGCCCCATGACACCGGCCCTTCCCCCTCGAATCCTGGGGCGACTGTGACACATCCCACCGACAAATTTCCAACCGGAACAACAAATCGAACATATTTGCGAACAGGCGCACTCTCGATCAAACACCAGCCCGAAGGCCGGTATATCGACACCTCCGCACGGGCGTGTGCGCGAGCGGCCGCCGCGACCGGTCAGCTACCAGCATTTCGATGCCGATCGATAATCCCGAATTCCGGCAATGGACAAAGACACGCCCTTCACTCGATCGATTCGCTGCATGGCAACAAGACAGCCACTCCCTACAGCCTGGGGTCGTGCCGATGCACCTGATCGGTGGCAGGCGCGTCGACGGAACGGCGACCGCGCCCACCGCGGTATCGGACGCCCCGGGCCTCACGCCGTCCGAATCGGCCACTGCCCGTCGATATCCCCCACGTCCCGCCCCTTCCGCCGCAACCACGCCGCGAAATCCTCCTGGCGGTCGTGGTGCCAACCGGTCTGCGCGGCCGTCAACTCCGTCGGCGTCAGGGCGCCGAGATCAACGACGTAGCGGGCGGCGAGGATCTCCACCAGTGCCACAGCGGCTTTCGCGTCATGGCCGGCGTCGTGAGCGGAACCGAGCACGGCTCCGTAGTGTTCGCACAGCGCGGACAGCGTCCGCTTCCCCGGGCGGTACCGGTCCAACTCCCGATCCATCACGAACGGATCCGCGATCGGCCCGTGGACCAACGGCGGGTAGCCGAGCCGCTGCCCCTGCCTGTCCAGCACGGTGAAGTCGTAGCTGGCGTTGAACGCCACCACGACATAGCCGAGCGCCCACACCCTTTCGAGTTCCGCACGAAGCTCCGCGTAGCCGAGCGCGTAGTCCACACCCTCCGTGCGGGCCCGTTCCGTCGTGATGTGGTGCACCGCGGTCGCCTCGGCCGGAATCGACACCCCGGGGTCGAGCAGCCAGCCTCGATCGAGCGCCGAATCCGGGAACACCAGGGCGGCGGTGACGATGCGCGCGGTCATCGGATCGGGCGACGTCGTCTCGAGATCTATTCCGGCGAGCGGGCTTTCGGTCCATGGGACGGTCATCGGCGGGAATCTAGTCCATCTCGACCCTGCAGTGACGAGAACCCGGTCGATTGCGCTATCGGCGATCGGCATTCCAGCGTGATCGGCAGCGAAGGATATTGGTGCCGTGCGCCGGAACCGATGAATTGCTCGGGGCAGGGTCGCCCCGCCCGAACGCCTGCAACACCCCGCAGCAGCCGGTCATACCGTACATACCGCGTGACTTTGCGGTGCGAATCCCTGAAACCGCCACGGATCTCGCCTCCGTGTCGGTTAATGTCCAACCGTGGCCGAGATACAGCCGCCCTCCCCTTCCTATCGTGGACCGCGCCGCAAGCGGGCCACCACCCTCCGCGTGCGAGCGACGGTCATCGGCACCGAGCCGGCGCTGACGCGGGTGCTGGAAGTCTCGTCAGAGCTATTCCTCAACGACCTGCACGAGGTCCTGGGGTGGTGCTTCGGCTGGGTCGGGCGCGCCGACCACGAATTTCGTTGCGGCACAGACTTCGACGCAACGGACGCGGAGCGCTACATCTCAGCCGCAGCGGTCGCCCGGGGTGACACCGCACTCCCCGAATCGGAAGTCCGCCTCGACGAAATCCTGCGCGCCCCGGGCGATTCCCTGTACTACTTGTACGACTTCACCGACCCCTGGCCCCACCACCTGATCCTCAACGGCTTCGAACCCCGCACCGCCAAGACTCCCCGCGCCGCCTGCACCGACGGACGGCGAGACTGTCCCGCCGATGTGCCGGGCGGGATACAGCGGTACGAGTACTGGTCCGCCCGCGCCAATCCTCACGACGAAAACGGCTTCGCGGCCTTCAACTACTTGACGCCGGAAGACATCACGACGCAGACCGAGGACTCGGAGCCTACGCCGTTCGTCATCGAAGAGATCAACTATGGACTGGAGAGGCAGTTCGGGTTCGGACGCGATCCGAAATAGGCTACGTATCAGCTGTTTTCGCATCCCCGTCCGTCGTTGTTCCTGTCCAGGTCGTACTCGTCCGGTCCGATCACTCGGACCGGGCCCGTGAAGCCGGGTCCATTGCCGTCGCCACCGAGGCAGTCGACGTCGCTGTTCCTCTCCACGCACGGGTCGTAGGACGGGTGACAGTTGCCGGCCAGCGGAGGCGGCGGCGGGCAGAACTGGGTCGACCCGCTGTTGCACAGAAAGTCGGTGAGCGGATCAGCGGCGGCCTGCATCGGCCAGACGATGGCGAGGGCCACCGCCGCGCACGCCGCGGATCCGAGGAATGAAGCCGAGCTCATCGCTGCTTCCGATCTTCGAGATCCCCTCGATCAATTCCCAGCTATTTCTCGGATCGGGTCAGGTTTCCTCACACCCGATTCCGTTCCCGTTCCTGTCCAGGCGGTACACATCCGATCCGTGCACGCGCACCGGGCCGCGGAGGTCCGCGCAGGTGACGTTGCCGGTGTTCGGCACGCACGGGTCGTAGGAAGGGTGGCAGTCGGTACTGGGCTGGGCGAACACCGTCGAGGTTTCCACCGCGCCGAGCGGAGCAGCGCCGGCCTGGGCCGGCCAGATGAATGCGATGGCAGCGACCGCGCAGGCGGCCGGGCCGAGGAATGAAACTGCTTTCATGATTGATTCCGATCATCCGAAACTGATCTAGATCATTCTCCGGCTACCCAGCAGCAACGGAGCAAACAGAGACCGAATCGTTGGCAGCGAGAACCCCCGCGCACGACGTCCCGTATCCCCCTCCGAGAGGGTCGCGAACGACCGCGGAAACGATCACATCGGAGGGCGCAGTGAGCCACGTGGAGCAGACGGCCGAGCAGTTCGCCGAGCGCATGTTCGGGGCCGCGCTCGGGGCCATCGACATCCTGGCGGCGCACCTCGGCGATCGGCTCGGCTGGTACCGGGCGCTGGCCGAGGGCGGGCCCGCGGACGCGGCGGAGTTGACCGCGCGGGCCGGCGGGGATCGCCGGTACGCGCGGGAGTGGCTCGAGCAGCAGGCGTGCACCGGGGTCCTGACGGTCGATTCGGACGGGCGGTTCGCCTTGCCGAGCGGTGCGGCCGAGGTGCTCACCGATCGCACCAGCCTCAATTACCTTGCGCCTCTTGCCCGGATGATCGCCGGGGCCGGCGTTCAGATGCCCGGGCTGGTGCGCGCGTATCGCGAAGGCGGCGGGGTCGGCTGGTCCGAATTCGGCGTCGACATGCGCGAATCGCAGTCCGACATGAACCGGCCCTGGTTCGAGCGGCGCCTCGCCGCCGACCTCGCGGGCGTCGAAGATCTGCACGCCCTGCTCTCGCGGCCTGGCGCCAAGGTCGCCGATATCGGGTCCGGCGGCGGCTGGTCGTCGATCGCGCTCGCGCGGGCATACCCGGAGCTGACGGTCGACGGCTACGACATCGACGAGCCCTCGGTCGCGATGGCCGCCGAGAACGCCGCGGACCTGGCCGGCCGCGTCCGCTTCCGGCACGCGGACGCGGCCGTCGACCTGCCCGAAGCCACCTACGACGCGCTGTTCGCCTTCGAATGCGTCCACGACATGCCGCACCCCGTCGACGTCCTCACCGGCATGCGCAAGGCTCTGCTCCCGGGCGGCGCGGTGATCGTGATGGACGAGGCGGTCGAGCCGGAGTTCACCGGACCCGGCGGCGAGGTCGACCGCCTGATGTACGGGTTCAGCCTGCTGGTCTGCCTGCCCGACGGCATGGCGCATCCGGACTCGGCCGGCACCGGCACGGTCATGCGGGCCGCGAAGCTGCGCGAGTACGCCGAGAAGGCCGGTTTCAGCGCCGTGGATGTACTACCGATCGAGGACTTCGGCTTCTGGCGGTTCTACCGGCTCACGGTCTGACCGGCCGGTCTGACCGAGGACCAATCGCCGGCGCCGGTCCCTTGCTACCGGCAGATACCCCGTACGCCCGACCTCGCGGCGCGGAACCGCGACAATGTCGCCGGCGGAGTTCGACGTCCGAATCAGGCGCTCCGGGGTCCGATCAGCAAGGCCGCCAACTCGTCCGGCTTCGTGTTCTCGACCCCCACAACCCGGTATCCACCCTCGGCCAACCCGCTGTCCCGGTCGTCGTCCTCACCCTCGACCAGCGCCAGCCGCCATTCGGGCCACACGGCCTCGACCGGCCAGTTGTGCCTGCCGAGTTCGACGCACATCTCCGGTTCGGGGGCGCCGTGTTCGCTCAGCGCGGCCAGCAGCGCGCGGACCGCGGGCGAGACGGGCTGAGTCTCGGCATCCCAGCCTCCGCCCCCGGCGGTCTCGCCACCCAGTGCCGTGTTCCGGAACCACAGCAGCGCGTCACACAGCCGCCGGTACTCGGCGGGATCCTTGAGCGATTTGATCGAGAAGGTCGGGCGCAGGGCGAGTTTGCCCTCCGGGATGTCCACGCCGGCGATCTCGTTGAGGCGCAGGCGGAACTCGTTCCGAAGTTCGTTGCCGGTGAAGGGTTCTCGTACGACGAGGTGCTGAAAGACGATCTCCAGCTTTCCCGGACCGCCGTCTCCAGGATAGAAGGCGCCGGGCCAGATCGGGCCTGCCGATTCGCGATTGAGCATCAAGATGCAGCTGGTGGACTTCGCGCCCGTGCCGTATTCGAGGTGTCCGCCCTGGGATTCCCAGAAGGCCAGTACCTTGGTCACCGCCTCGGCAACCGGGGCCGGATTCTTGTCGGCGAGCTGGGCGAAGAAGCGGGCGCGGCGGTCGACCTCGCTCGCCGTGCCGGGCCGCACGGCAGCGCTCGCGTCGGCCTCGGTCATGCCGAGCAGGTCCGCGAGGTCGCGGACGTTCAACCGCTGGCCGGGAGCGGCCACATTGCGATCGTTGACCGTAATGCCCTCTGTGCGAAGCACATCCACCACATCACCGCGGTCCGGTCCGTCACCCCAGTTGAAGCCCTCCGCGACGCGGCCCGCATGGTCGAGTACACGGTGGGCGTTCGGGTACGCGCGGGTCATCTGCTGGCCGATCGCGATGGGGCTCGAGCCGACCAGTGCGGCCAGGTCACCGTAGGAGGTCCAGGTGCCCGGCGGCAGGACCGAGAGCGCGCGGCGGAGCAGACTCCAGTCGCGGGTCTTCTCCACGCGTTCCACACCGCCGATCGGGCTCGGCCACAGGGTGATCGCGCGGTCGGCGAGTTCGGCTGCCCGCGCGGCGATTTCGGCGGCGCCCCAGGTCGCGGTGGCGGCGATGCGGCGGTTCATCTCCAGGTGGCTGTTCGCCAGCAGGTCTTGCTTGCGCTCGAACGGGTGATTCGACAGGCGTGAGTTCTCAGCGGTGAGGGTCAGATTGCCCAGCGTATGCACGAGCCGCCCGTGCCGGTCGCGGGGCGATTCGCCCTCCGCCGCACCGACTTCCAAAGCCGCCAGCCACTCCGGACCCGGTTCCTGCGGCAGCACGTGTTCGATGGTCAGCTTGGCGTTGACGAAATCGACCGGCTCGGGATGCTCGTAGCTCTCCTCGAGCCGTTGCAACACCAGTCGGCGCTGTTCCCACTTCCCGTACCAGTAGAAGGGTTTCGTCGCGATAGCCTCGCGCAGCTCGTCATCGGTGGCCCAGTAGCGTCGCGGGGCGGACAAGACGTGGCGCAGGCCTTCGACCACCGTCATCCCGTCGGGCAGCTGACCGGGCAGCTCCTGGAAGATGCCGCTCAGGCTCTGGGTCGGGCGCTGGCAGATCATTCGGCGCACCAGGAACGATTCGATGTAGGACAGGGCCAGGACCAGCTCGTCCGACGAGATGACGCCGGTGTCCCGCTTGTCGAGCAGCATCATCAGAACCGGATGCGTCGTCGCGGCCTGCCACTGGTCGATCCGCCGCAGGTACCGCCGCACCTCGAGGTTCGCCTCGTGCTCCGGATCGATGATTCGCCGGAAATGCATTGCCTTGCGGTGCAATTCGCGCACGTATGCCTCGATATCCTCCTCGGTTTCACCGTCCCGGAGGAATCTGCGCTGCTGCGCCGAGTACATGTCCTGCCGGCGGACCCGTACCCCGCCGTCGAGCACCAACTGCAACCACATCAGCTGTTCGAGCTGCTCGTTGCTCAGGCTGCGCTGCATGGGCAGCCAATAGGTCCGATACACCTGCTCGCCGCGCTTGGGCAGGCGCATGAACAGGTAGTTGCGCACCAGGTCCGCCTGCGAGAGCTTGAGCCCGGTGTTGTTGAGCGACTCGAAGATTCGGTGGACGTTGTCGTCCCTATCGGCTACGACCTGGACCAGCGTCAGCCGCGTGGTGATCGCCTTCTCGATGTGCGAGACCTCGCGCGGCTCGGCGGGATCGTCCAGGGCGATCAACGCCTGCCGGAAGTACCGGTACGCCGACCCGATTCGGTCACCGCCGGTGCCGACGTGCGTATTTCGGACGTGCTCGCCGTAGGCGGGCCGGTCGGCCTGGGTGGGAAGGATCCGGAAGTAGCCGTCGTCCTCCTGGAACTTGTTGATCAGATACTGCTCGTTGATCCGCTCCCGCTGCCGCGGATCGGTGTAGTGATCCCGGATCGCCGCGAGCGCCAAACTCAATGTCGTCAGCCGCTGCTGGCCGTCGACGACCAGCCACCGGGAGAAAGCCGCATCGTTCAACGGCGAAGGAGCCAGCACGACCGACCCGCAAAAATGCGTGGTCCCCTCTTCCCCGCCGCGAGCAGGTCCGCCTGCTCACAGATGTCACTCCACAGTTGCGCCAACTGCTTGTCGGTCCACGAATACGTCCGCTGATACAGCGGGATCTGAAACTGCTTCTCCCCCTGCACCAATGCCGCCAGCGTGGTCTCCGACGCCTTCATTCCACCCTCACCCTCACCTTATGCTTCGGTGGGGAACATTACCGGGATCACGGCCGACCGGGCCGGGTTACCGCGGCGGACCTGCACCCGCCACGAACCCGGTCCGGCCATCTCACCGATGTCGATACTCATCCCGCGCGTGCGGCGAGCACCGCACCGCCGCGGCCGGTGCTGACCGACCGGCGGGCGAGCGCCTCGCCATGGTCGGGAGTGGATGCTCCCGCGCGCACGGGGATGAGCCCTGGCCGCTGATCACCTGCCCGGGCACGTGAGCATGCTCCCCGCACAAGCGGGGTGGCAGAGCTACAGCGACAGGTCGGAGGAAGGGCAGGCGAAATTCGCAATCCCGGGCCAGCGATGGTGGTTCCGGGAGGCGGGAACCTATCGCGGCGCGCGGTGGGCTGTGCGTGGTAGGCAGTATTTCTTTGTGGCAGAGCGAAAACGGAGCCGCGCGATGCCTCGGGCGAAGTGCCTTCACCGGCTCGGCCGACGCCGCAGCAGGTCCGGAGCTCAGTGCAGCCGAGCGCTCCCTCGCGGCGGCAGCTCGAAGAACGAGTTGCCCAGGTGCGCGCGGTCGGCCGCGGGGACGTACAGATCCGAGTACTCCCGTAGGACCAAACGGCCGCGGAGTGCCGAAAGGTCTAGATCCCAGTCAAATTGGTTCAGGTACCCGCACCGTTCGCTGGCGCGGACGAGGTCTTCTTCGGCACGAGCGGGGGTCCATCGATTGATCCGGCACAACCGCGCGACGACCTCGTGTTCCACACCCTTCACCCGCGCCAGCCCCGAATGCTGCACCTGATGGCACCCCGGACACACCGCGATCAATCGCTCCAGCCGTTGCACCGCCCGGTCCTCCCGGAACTCGAACACCCACTTCTCATGGCAATCCGGGCGGCTCGAACGGCCGTTGCGAACCGATTGGTCCCCGCAGATTTCGCACCGGTTCCCGGCTGCGGCGCACACGGGGTTGCGCAATCCGTCCCAGACCTCCCTGTCGACGATGCCGCGAATGTTCGAGCCGTGGGTGGTGGGTGGTAGGAGATCGGACCGGATCGCGATCCCGTCGCGGGAGTCGGGCCCGGCAAGTGTGTCTACCGCAATATGGTCTCGCGCGTTGAACACCATGCAACGCAAGATATCTCGAGGCTATGACGGCAATGCCGACCCGACACTCATCGACCCCGTAGCGCCTACGCGAGGAGCCGAGGACGTCGTGGCGAACTGCACCCCGACCAGGTACTTGTCGCGGTGCGCCGCTACCGAGAAGCCACGACCGCCGGTACAGGTGCCGTTACCAGGTCATCGCCAGGAATCGGATTCGGCTACATCGTAAAGCCGTGACCCGTCATCGCGTCGAGCCACACCGCGGCTGACGATGTCGCTCTGAACCGGATCGGCCCAGATCAATTCGAAGTTCGACACCGCGATGCGCGATGCCTCTCAACCTTCATCTCGGCAGCCCCCTTCGGGGTGGTGACGGAGCGATCCGTGCCGGCAGCTCCGAGCCCAGCTCGGCAGCGGCGAGAATCGGGGTCAGCGCCGATTCGGGTAAGTCCGCGCGTTCCCCGAGGAACCGCACCCACTCGGGCAGCAGTTCTACGCCGCGGCGAACCGCAGGGTGCGAATCGACCATGAGCAGGTCGCGGTGGATCGTCACCCGGTGCACCGAGACGGAGGTCAGCGTGTCCGGCAGCGCCTGTTCGGCCCAGCCCCACACCATGTGGGACAGTGCGGCAAAATCCGGCTCGTGGCCGAAGCGGTCGGCAAACCACCGTTGAAATTCCTCTTGCAGACCGATGACCTCGCGCATATCCGCATGGATCGACCCGAACGGCTGATCATGCCACCACAGCCGGATCTCAGCGGTTCGCCGACGCGCCCGGTAATACTCTCGCGAACCGGCTGCAGAACCGGAGTTCAATCCCGAAAAGTCACAGCATCGCAGGCACACGAGGTCGGCCGCGTCCACGACTCGGTATGGGCGGGCTTGGGCGGCATCGGCACCCACGGCCGCTCGCCAGGCGTCGGAGGCTTCCTGGACGGTGTCGTAAACACCGCCCCCGACCACCTCGGCCCACCCGCAGGCATCGATATCGAGCAGGTAGGCGTGCGGTTCGGCATCGCCCGGATAGATGAACTCGGCCACGACACCGAGCCGAGTGCCGAAATAGTCGTTGAGCCGCCACACATCACCGGTCGGGACCGGACTCACCGTCGACGATCCGCCGGGCTCGCACCACATTTCGTCGATCAAGCGTTCCATCTCGGCACCGGCCGCGACCATCAGCAGTCCACCCGCCAGCCAGGCCGCCGCGGCATCGTCCTGATCCTGGGCGGCCGCGTGCACCGCCGCCATGAACAGTTCGACGAACCACCGATCGGCGACGGTCTCCATATCGCCGGTCCCGGTATCGATTGCCCGGCCCAATTGTTCACCGAGCAGTTCCGAGACCGTCTGCTCGAGATCCCGAAGTCTCGGGGACGTGATCACTCGCGATCGGAAGTCGTGCAGCACGGCGCCTATCGCCGACTCGAACCACGGCGGACGCGGTAGCGACCGCTGCGCCCGCACCGATAGTTTCTCCCCCTTGCGCCCACGCTTCCGCGAAACCGGCATGGGAATAACCGTATTCACGAAACGCGTGGATGTTCACGACTACCGAAATCCCGACCGATCTGCCCGAAATGTCATTCGGGCCAACGGAGCGGCAGCGTCGCATGGGGACGGTGGTTGCCGCTGGAACGCCGACCCACGGGACCGCACGGGTCCAGGACGCGATTCCGTGCGCGGACTCAGCGCTCGGATGCCACGCCGATCTGGCAAACAAGCGCATCGAGCGAGTGCAGTCCGGATTGAAAAATACTGCGGCTGAACAGTTTCGACAACTCCGATACTCGATCCGCGGCGGCCGTGAACTCCGTCCGCCAGTGCGCGAATGTCGTATCGTCGGCGGTCACCGGGATGAACTCCAGCGTCGCGTGATAGGCCTGGACACCAAAAGGGTTCTGGACGAACGAGTAACTGTATCGGTGACGCACATCATCGAACGCCTCCAGCCGCTCGACTATCACCTCTCCACCGTGAGTGACTATCCGGCGCCGGGCTTCCGCCACCCCATCCTCGCCCACCGGCCCTGCCTCCGGTTCGCAGCTCGCGATCGCGGGATGCCAGGACAGATCGCCGAAATCCCGCACCCGCGCCCACACCACATCGACGGGCGCGTGGAGAACAGCTGTAGCGAAAGCCATGGTCATCAATCAAACCTTTCGTCACGTGCGAGCACACCCGATTCGCGGCGGCCCTCCACTGCCCAGCCGCGCAAGCTGGACCGGACCGAATTCACGGCACCATGTCGAGGCATGGTTCCGGGACCACCGAGCAAGCACCGACATTACAATGCTGAACACGCATAACAGCACTTGGCAGCCGGTCCAACCCGCACCGAGCTCCGTTCGGACCGATGTTCCCCAACGCTGCGCGGCGCACGATGTGGCGGGCCCACCCGACCCGCTCCCCCGACCCGGGAAATCAGCGCAGGCCGGGCACACGGCTGCCCTCACTCGAGCCAGTCCGCCAAATCGGGTACGTCACGCCGGGCAACGCCCGTGAATCGGGGCGGACGCTTCTCCAGGAACGACGAAATACCCTCGGCTAGATCGGGACTCGTCGACGCGTGCGGGATGGACTTCTTGTCGAGCGCGAACGCCGCCTCGGGATCACCGTGAGCGGTCATGCTGACCAGGGCGCGACGGATCAGCGCGGCCGAGGTCGGCGCGACGTTCACCGCCAGATCCCGGGCCAGGGCGTAGGCGGCGGGGAGCAGTTCCGCCGACGCGTGGGTGCTGGTGAGCAGACCCGCGGCGAGCGCCTCCTGCGCATCAAAAAGGCGGCCGGTGAGCATCCATTCCTTCGCCTTGGCCAGGCCGACCAGCTGCGGCAGGAACCACGTCGAGCCGCCCTCGGGGTACAGGCCGCGGCGGGCGAACACGAAGCCGAAACGCGTGTCCTCGGCCGCGAGACGGAAGTCGGCCGCCAGGGTCATGGAGATGCCGACACCCACGGCCGCGCCCTGGATCGCCACGATCACCGGCTTGTTCGAGTTCACCATCGGGCGGGCGACGCGGGTCGAGGGCTCGTCCCAGTCCGGGTCGGTGACGTCGCCGAGCGAGGGCTCCGCGAAATCCATTCCCACGCAGAAGTAGTCGCCGGCTGCGGCGAGCAGGATCACCCGGACCTCGTCGTCCAGGTCGGCCGCGGTCAGGGCGGCGCCGAGCTCGTCGGCCATGGTCAGGGTGAAGCCGTTGCGGGCGTGCGGGCGGTTCAGGGTGATCGTCGCGATCGCATCCGCGACGGCATAGGTGATCGTGGAGTAGGTGGCCGGATCACCCGGGTTGCCGTCGTCGATGGTCATTGTCGATCTCCCTCGGATTGAGCAAATGGAACCTGAAGCTTCTCAATGCATCATCGTTAGGTCAATCGCCGAGTGAGTTCGGTCCGTCCGGGGAGCCCGGCACACCGCCGCACGCTGGGACCGAGCCGGCCGCTACGGCCAGGAAATACGTTCGCCGAGAACGCTTTCTATCGTCGGCAGGGCGCGCCCGCAGACGCCGCCCTCCACCTTCTCGTCGCCCGGCGGGTCGATGAGGATGAAGACCATCCGGCGCGGATCCTGATAGAGCGTCATCGCCATGCAATCGGTCGTGTCGTAGCCGGAGAGGTCGACGGCGCGGCCGATCCTCGCACCCACTTCCCTACTGCGGTCGTTCGGCGGGGTGATGGTGTAGTCGTCTTTGATCAGGCCGTGGAAGTCGATCTGGAGCACGGGACGTTCACCGCCCCAGTCGCAGCTGATGGTCTTGCTCGGGATGTCGAAGGTGCGATTCGGTGCCAGGCCGGGCGTGCCGGTCATCTGCTCCACCTCGGCCGGGGTCACCAACGTGCAGGGGTCCACGTTGCCGAAGATCGCGAGGACATCGGACTCGGAGCGCACCGCCGCGGTCGTCTCCACGGGCGCCGGAGCCGAATCGGCGTCGGGCAGTTGACCGATCAGCACTGTGCCGACCCGAACGACCTCGGCGCACATGTCCCCCGACGGCTGATCGCCCGTGGCCGGGAGGCCGAACGTCTGGAACAGCGCCATGCCCGTCGACGTCTCGGCGCCGACCGCGCATACCGCGCGCCGGTCCGGATCGAACGACATGGTGAACAGCTTGGCCGGACGGCCGCCGAGCGTGGTGTCCTCGACGGGGGTGTACGACTGCGCGAACATCGGATCCGATTGGAAATCGGCGAGTTTTCGCGGTCCGGTGTACATCGAGAAGGTGCGCCCCTCGGTGGTGGACTGCCAGGCGCAGCCCTTCCACCCGTTGAACTCGACGCCCGTGGTTCCCGGCCGCTTGTCCGCGTCGAGCAGCCCCGCGGGTGTCAGCGCCGCGCTCGGCATCGTGCACGGGTCGTTGTACACGGCCATTCGTTCGTCGACCGCCGCGGCCGGGGAGTCGGTTTCGCCCGTCCCACAGGAAACGACCGCTACCGCGAGCATCGCGATTGCGACGGTCCCCCGCACCCTGCCCAGCCCGTCAACCACCGACACAACCTCCCCTGGAACCGCGCACAAGCCTCACGAACAGCCTGAACGATTGCAGGATGCGGCCGAATAAGCCAATCGGCCGACAGCCGAACGAATGTCGAGAACCGTCAGGACTTCTTGCCCTTCAGGGCGTCGATGTCGACGAGGACGTTGTCGCCGCTGCCGGTCACGACGATCGTCGTGCCGTCCATCCGGACGCTGGTCGGTGTCACGCCGAAGGGGAGGAGGCCGGCTACGTCCACCAGGGCCAGGGGGCGGAGGGCACTGAAGCGGGCCGTTGTTTCGAGGTGGTCCACGGGGAGTTTGTGCAGGACGCGGTCGGCGAGGTCCGAGAGCGGGATCTCCACGCCTTCCAGGGTGGCTTCCACGTCGACCAGGCCGAACTTCTCGTTGCCCACCTGATCCGCCTTGACGACGATCTTGCTGTATTTGCCGGTGGCCGCATGGAGGAGGACCGGGAAGCCCTGGATGTCCACGTGGGGGTCGGAGCCGAGATTCGCGGTGTTGCGCATCGTCTCGGCGGCGGCCTTCTCGGCGTAGGCGGCGGCGCCGAAATCGGCTGCCACGGCGAGGCCGGCGAAGACTATGAGGACCGCGAGAAGAATGCGCACACCGACATCATGTCAAGAGAACGGGATCCGTGAGTGGGGCGGTGGCGGGTTGGTGGGCAGATTCTCAGGTATTCGGGGCGTGGGTGGTGTCGTACCGGTGGGGTATTACTTGGGCAATGCCCGGCGTGAATGGTTCGGGAAACGGTCATTCGGACCGCGGACGCGGGGCTCGACCGTGGGGAGGTGAGGGTGATGGCGTCAGGGGTGGAGCGGGCGCGGGTGCTGGTCACCGTCAAGACGTATCCGGCTACTTCGGAGGCGGACGGAGAGGTCACCGCAGTCGCGGGGGTTCGGCTGGATCGGGGGACGCCGTCGTGGATCCGGCTGTATCCCATGCGGTTTCGGACGGCCGCGGAGTACTCGCGGTTCCAGAAGTACGACATCGTCGACGTCGATATTCGCCGGGACAGCGAGCGCGATCCGCGGCCGGAGTCGTATCGGCCGGACGCGCGGTCATTGACCGTGGCCGGGTCCGTGAAAGCGGATGGGCGGCAGTGGATCAAGCGGCGGGAGATCATCGGGCCGTTGATCGGGGCCACCAGTGCCTGTCAGCTGCTGCGGCCGAACTCGTTGGGGCGGACGGGCGGGGAGGCCGCGCCGTCCATGGGACTCGTCAAACCGTATGTCGACGGGGTGGTGGTCGAGCACGGGTCACCGTGGGCTTCACGACATCTGGCGAAGATCGAGGCGGTCAGTACGCCCAGCCTCTTCGGGGACGAGATCGCGTTGATGGAGCCGATGCCCTTCCGGCTCAGCTACCGGTATCGGTGTACCGACGGTGCGTGCCGCGGGCATGAACAGCTGTGCCTGGACTGGGAACTCGGTCAGGACGGCAGGGCGTTGATACGTGACTACGGGGCCGAGGAGGCCGGGCGCCGGCTGCGCGCGAAGTGGGAGCGCGAGATGTGTGATCCCGGAAGGGATCTCTACTTCTTCATCGGGAATCACGCGGGGCGACGCAGACAGTTCGACGTGCTGGGTACCTGGCATCCGCGGATGCCGGCGAATGTCAGCCCGGATCAACTGACCCTGCTCTAGCTTTCGTGCCCGGAAACGACGAAACCCCCTGACCGAAGTCAGGGGGTTTCGTGAATGATGTTCCGGCGGTGACCTACTCTCCCACACCCTGTCGAGTGCAGTACCATCGGCGCTGGTGGCCTTAGCTTCCGGGTTCGGAATGGGACC
>NZ_JBSFNO010000043.1:0-66563 GCF_053981095.1 Nocardia sp. NPDC003693 | reverse complement strand
CCTGTCCGGAGTGGTGGCGCGGCACGCCGCCCGCCGCCCGGACGACATCGCCGTGATGTGCGCGGGCGAGTCGATCACCTACCGGGAGCTGTCCGCCGAGATGTGCGCGCCGCCCGCGCTGCCGGGTTCTCGCACGCGATCCGCCGGTATTTCGCACCCGCCGTCGCGAGTTTTCGCATGCAAGACTCACTTTGTTAGCCATCGTCATGAACGACACGCTGTGTCGACTCGCCGATAGATATGTTCAGTTTTGTCGAAAAGTGGCACGGCGGCACTTCACTATCCCTATAACAGGTTCTCATCTGAGTCTCGATGAGGAGCCGGTTCATGCGTGGTTTTGTTTATGAGAACACTGTTAGCAGCCAATACGGCAGCGGTGGCGGGGTCGGCCGACGCCGATTCTTGGCTGGAACAGGTGTCATTCTTGGGGCTGTGGCAGCGGGTGCGCTGACCACGAAAGCGGCTCCGGCACGCGCGTTGCCGACCAAACCGCTCGCCGACGGCGACCGGGTACAAGCTCTGGTGATCGGCTCCGGATACGGCGGCGCGGTGGCCGCGCTGCGCCTGGCCCAGGCCGGAATCAACGTCTCCGTGGTCGAAATGGGCATGTCGTGGGACCAGGCCGGTTCCGACGGCAACGTCTTCTGCAAGATGATCAGCCCCGACGGGCGCTCGACCTGGTTGTCGGACAAGACCGATCAGCCGATCAAGCAGGTCATGGGCATCCCGATCGACAAGTCCGTCCCCCGCTACACCGGCGTGCTGGCCTCGGAGAAGTTCAGCGGGATCCGGGTCTACCAGGGTCGTGGCATCGGCGGCGGCTCACTGGTCAACGGCGGAATGGCCGTGACGCCCAAGCAGGAGTACTTCGGGAGCATCCTGCCGTCGGTGGACGCGGGCGAGATGTACAGCACCTACTACCCGCGCGCCAACGCCACCCTCGGCGTCAACTCGATCGACTCGGCCTGGTTCGACAGCGCCGAGTGCTATCAGTACGCCCGGGTCGGTAGGAAGCAGGCCGAGCGCTCCGGCTTCGCCGCGCCGTTCGTGCCGAACGTCTACGACTTCAACTACATGAAGCAGGAACAGGCCGGCACCGCCACGCGCTCCGCGCTCGACGGCGAGGTCATCTACGGCAACAACCACGGCAAGCGGTCCCTCGACAAGACCTACCTCGCGACCGCCGTCGGCACGGGCAAGGTCGGCATCACCGTCCTGCACACCGTCACCGCGGTATCGCCTGCCGACGGCGGCTACAAGGTGGAGATGAAGCAGCTCGACACCAGCGGCAACACCGTCGCCACCAAATCCGTTGTGGCGGAGAAGGTCTTCTTCGCCGCGGGCAGCGTGGGCACCAGCAAGCTGCTGGTCACCATGAAGGCGACCGGCAAGCTGGGCAATCTGCCGGACACGATCGGCACCGGCTGGGGCAACAACGGCAATGTCATGACCGCGCGGCAGAACCACGCGTGGGACGCCACCGGCAAGCTGCAATCGGCCATCCCGGTGCTGGGCATCGACAACTGGGCCGATTCGGGGGGCCGGGCCTTCGCCGAGGTCGCTCCGTTCCCCGCCGGCCTGGAAACCTTCGCCAGCCTCTACCTCGCCATCACCCAGAACCCCAATCGCGCCAAGTTCACCTACAACTCCGGCACCGGCGGCGTGGACCTGAACTGGCAGCGGTCCTGGAACGAACCGAGCATCGCCGCGGGCAAGCGCATCTTCGACAAGATCAACAAGAAGGAAGGCACGATCTACCGCGTCGACCTGTTCGGCGGCCAGAAGCAGTGGAACGACGAGCTCACCTACCATCCGCTCGGCGGCTGCGTGCTGAACCAGTCGACCGACAACTACGGTCGCCTCCCGGGCTACCAGGGGCTGTACGTGATCGACGGATCGCTCATCCCCGGTCTGACCACCGTCAACCCGTTCGTCACGATTACCGCGCTCGCCGAACGGAATATCGAGAACATCATCGCCAACGATCTGGGCTAGCCGGAAGTATTTCGGTGCGTGTCCGGCGCGGCGCCGGTCTTGTTCGCGTTAGCCTGGGATATGGACGCTGTCACGGTTGTCCCCGCCCCCGCAAACGAACCGGTGCACACCTACGCGCCGGGTAGTCGTGAACGTGAACTGCTGACGGGCAGGCTCGCCGAAATCTCCGCAGAATCAGTCGATGTGCCGCTGGTGATCGGTGGCAAACATCAACCCGGCACGGGCGCCCGGGCCGACATCGTGATGCCGCACCGGCACCGCCATGTCCTGGGCGCCTACACCGAGACCACCCACGACGAGGCCCGCTCGGCCGTGGACGCGGCCATCGCTGCGGCCCCGGCCTGGCGGGCCCTGCCGTTCGACGAACGCGCTGCGGTGCTGTTGCGCGCGGCGGACCTGCTGGCCGGTCCGTGGCGCGAGACCATCGCCGCGGCCACCATGCTCGGGCAGTCGAAAACGGTGCAGCAGGCCGAAATCGACGCGCCGTGCGAGCTGGTGGACTTCTGGCGCTTCAACGTCGCCTTCGCGCGCGGGATCATGGCCGATCAGCCGGAATCCTCGCCCGGGGTGTGGAACCGGATGGACTACCGGCCCCTCGAGGGGTTCGTGTACGCCATCACGCCCTTCAACTTCACCGCCATCGCCGGGAACCTGCCCACCGCCCCGGCGCTGATGGGCAACACCGTGGTGTGGAAACCCTCTCCCACGCAGACGCTTTCGGCGTACTACACGCTGCAGCTGCTCGAGGCCGCCGGACTGCCGCCCGGTGTGATCAACCTGGTGACCGGTAGCGGCATCCCGGTCTCGGAGGTCGCGCTGGCCGATCCGCGGCTGGCGGGCATCCATTTCACCGGATCCACCACCACCTTCCAGCACCTGTGGCAGCAGGTCGGGGCGAATATCGGCCGCTACCGCGGGTATCCGCGCATCGTGGGGGAGACCGGTGGGAAGGACTTCATCGTCGCGCACTCCTCCGCCGATCCGGACGCCCTGCGCACGGCGATGATTCGCGGGGCGTTCGAATACCAGGGGCAGAAGTGCTCGGCCGCCTCGCGCGCGTACATCGCGAAATCGGTGTGGCGGCAGATGGGTGGGGATTTCCTGGCCCAGGTCGAGGAGCTCACCTACGGGGACGTCGCGGACCTGTCGAATTTCGGTGGGGCGGTGATCGATCGGCGGTCCTACGACAAGTGCGTGGGCGCCATCGGGCGCGCGCGGGACGCGGGGGTCGAGATCGCGGCCGGCGGGGTGTACGACGACGCCGAGGGCTTCTTCGTCCGGCCGACCGTGCTGCTCAGCGACGATCCGGGCGACGAGTCCTTCGCCACCGAGTATTTCGGGCCGATCCTGTCGGTGTACGTGTACGACGACAGCACCCCCGACGGCTTCACCGACGTGCTCGACATGGTGGACGGCACCTCCCCGTACGCGCTCACCGGCGCGGTCTTCGCCCGGGACCGGACGGCGGTCGAACAGGCTTCGGGCGCACTGCGATTCGCCGCGGGCAACTTCTACGTCAACGACAAGCCCACCGGCGCGGTGGTCGGGCAGCAGCCCTTCGGCGGCGCCCGCGCCTCCGGCACCGACGACAAGGCCGGGTCCCCGCTCAACCTGTTGCGCTGGGTCGCGCCGCGCACGCTCAAGGAAACCTTCGTCCCACCCACGGATTACCGGTACCCGCACATGGAGGCGTGATGAACAGCAGTCACTCGCAACGCCGTCGCGCGGTGTGCCCGCGGCCCGCCGACGACACCGCGCCCGGGCGGCCGGCGAACGACCCGCGCGCGCGACGCCCGCGGAGCGGATGCGTGCTGCGCCCGGCGGCCGGACCGGATGGGGGCCGGCGATGAACCCGCTGCGTCCCGCGATCCTGGCCGCGGCCAACTCGGCGCGGCTGAAGAAGGCAGTGACCTCGACCCCGGTGACCTCGGCGGTGGTGCGGCGATTCGTGGCGGGCGAGACCCGGGCCGAGCTCGCGCCGGTGGTACGGGAGCTGCTCGCCAGTGGGCGTTCGGTCAGCGTGGACTTCCTGGGGGAGTACACGCAGGACCGCTCGGTCGCCGACGCCGCGGTGGCGGAATATATTTCGCTCATCGATCTGCTCGCCGACCTGGATCGGGAAGTGCCGGTCGCGGCCGGCGGGCCGACCACCTCACCGCCGGAGCGCACCGGAGCGAGCGGGCCGGCGGCGCGGGATTCGGAGCCGGCCGTCGCGCCGGGCGGGGACGCGGTGCCGCGCGTCGAAGTCTCGCTCAAGCTGTCGGCGCTGGGGCAGGCGCTGCCCGCCGACGGGCCCGCCATCGCGGCGGAGAATCTGCACAAACTGTGCGCCAAGGCCGTCGAATCGCGCGTGTGGGTGACCGTGGACGCCGAGGATCACACGACCACCGAGGACACCCTGGCCGCGGTGCGGCTGGCGCGGGCCGAATTCCCGTGGCTGGCGGTGGCGATGCAGGCGTATCTGCGTGCCGCCGAACGCGATTGCCGGGACGCGGCGAGCACCGGCACCCGGATTCGTTTGTGCAAGGGCGCGTATCAGGAACCCGAGACGGTCGCCTTCCGCCGCCGGGGTGAGGTCGACGCCTCGTACCTGCGCTGCATGGAAGTACTGATGACCGGCGGCTGGTACCCCATGATCGCCTCGCACGATCCGGCCATGGTCGAGGCCGCGCTGCGCTTCGCGGCCGAGAATCACCGCGGCCCGGGCAGTTTCGAGTTCCAGATGCTCTACGGGATTCGCGACGCCGAACAGCGCCGCCTCACCGCCGAGGGGCACGCGCTGCGCGTCTACATCCCCTACGGCACCCAGTGGTACGGCTATCTGGTGCGGCGCTTGGCCGAACGGCCCGCGAATCTGGGTTTCTTCCTGCGCGCTCTGGCCGATCGCGGCTGAGGGCGGGTCGGGAACCGTTGTGCGAGAGGGATGTCCGTTCGCAGCCGGTTCCCCGGCCGGGGACGGCCGGGAAACCGGCTCGGGCGGAGGTGACCGCCCGTCCGTGCCGGGTCTGCGCGGGGTGAGCGCGCCCGGCTCATCGGGTGCCCGTGCGGCCG
The DNA here is from genome assembly GCF_053981095.1 of Nocardia sp. NPDC003693. Lineage (NCBI taxonomy): Bacteria > Bacillati > Actinomycetota > Actinomycetes > Mycobacteriales > Nocardiaceae > Nocardia > Nocardia sp. NPDC003693. The sequence goes on along the minus strand of NZ_JBSFNO010000043.1, from coordinate 61,517 downwards.
TGTGGGCCGGGGGTATCACGGGCGTGTGAATCACGCTGTGCCGCGGCGTCGTCCGCCTCCTCTCGCTCGGTGGACGACGCGGCGGTGTGCGCGAGCTCAGACCAGCGGACGCCCGAATCGGCGGCGCCGGCGCAGGTCGGCGAGGTAGAAGTTGTAGGGGAACAGCCGGATCACCGTGGGCAGCTTGGACCACACCGCGGCCATGACGCGCAGCATCAGGGTGAAGCGGCGTTCGTCACGGGCGGTCCAGGTCATGCCCATCTCGGCGCGCAGGTGCGGCGGGAGCAGGGCGGTGGTCACGAACCGGTGGAAAGGTCCGAAGACCCGCTGCAGCCGCGGCGAGATCATCTTCAGGTCGGTGAGGGCGTTGAAGTACTCACGGGTCGGATCGTCGATCGTGCGCGTCTTCAGGGTCTGCTCCCAGTAGACGTAGAACTCGTCGCGGGTGGCCGGCCACATCTCCTGGCGCATCTGCAGGGTGGTGCCGAAGCGGGCGCAGTGCTGGTAGAAGGCTTCGGCGAGTTCCGGGGTCATGGGCCCGCGCAGGCGCTGGTACAGATCGTCGAGACCCCAGTACATGCAGGACGCCACCCACAGCTGGAGCTGGGGATCGAAGGCGTTGTACTTGACCGGGCTGGTCGGCTTGGTGCGCACATGGCGATGCACGCTGTTGACCGCGACGCGGTAGGCCGCCCGATCGCCCTCGTCGCCCATCAGCGACACCGCGATGTAGGTCAGCGTGGTGCGCAGGCGCTTCATCGGGACCAGCATGACGCTGCCGGAATGCACGTCGCTCTCCATCACGCCGTACCCCACGGGCTTCAGCGCGAGCTGCATGATCACATTGGCCGCGCCGCCGAGGAAGGCGGCGATACCGTCGATGTGCTCGCGGACTTCCGCGGTGGTGAGGGAGGTGGGAACCGAGACCGGTCCAGGAACGGAGTTCAAAGAACCAACCGACTGGTACGAGTCAATGGCATCATCGGACTTGCGCAGGGGGGCGGTCATCGTTGACTCGACTCCTCGTCGTCATACCTCGGCGGTGGAAGAGAATTTGAGAAACTCTCACCCTCACCTTCTCACCGAGGTGTCATACTGTCAATGTGCGATGATTGGTGCCTCATCGTATCTTCGCGACTCGGAAGGGCCCGGACATGGCCAAGCTGGCCAAACTCTTGCCGCTCGTGCGCGGATCCGCTCCCGAGGATCGCAATCAGGCCAAGGTGCTCGACGCCGCCATGCTGGCGTTCCTCGACTTCGGTATCAAGCGGACCAGCATGGTCGAGGTCGCCCGGCGCGGCGGGCTCTCGCTGGCCACGCTGTACCGGCGCTACGCCGGCAAGAACGATCTGATCCAGGCGGTGGGACTGTGGCAGACGCGGCAGTTCATCAACAGCGTGGACACCGCGGTCCAGTCCCAGGTCGACCGGGACGCCAGTGCGCAGGATCAGATCGTGACGCTGTTCATCGCCTTCCTCGAAGGGCTGCGCGGCAACCGACTGCTGGTGCGGCTGCTCAAGACCGAGCCCGAGATCGTGCTGCCGTACCTCACGGTGCAGGGCGCGCCGGTCATCGAACTCGGCCGCGACTACCTCGCCGAATTCATCACCCGGCTGCAGGCCGAAGGCAAACTGCCCGAGTACGATCCGCTGCCGCTGGCGGAGATGGTCGCGCGCAACGCGCTCTCGCTCGCGCTCACCCCGCAGACGGTCATTCCCCTCGACGATCCGATCGCGCTGCGGCGCTTCGCGATCGAGCACGTGGTGCCGGGATTCCGGATTCACTGAGGCGATCGGTGTTCCCGGCCGATCCGGGGGCGTCGGTGTGCTGCCGCACCGCTGGGACGCGGTGCGGCACGGGTATTTTCAGACCAGCTTCAGGCCCAGCCGGCGGCGCAGGCGCATGTCCATCAGATAGGCGTTGATGGGCAGCACGCGAATCGACGTGGGGAGCAGGGCGCTGCCGGTGCCTATCGCGCGCAGGGTGTGCGCGAGCAGGCGATCCTGGCGCGGGGTCCAGGTCATGCCCATCTCGTCCCGAAGGTGTTGCGGGAGCAGGCCGATCACGAAGAACCGGTGCACGCGCGCGAAGGGCAGCCGCAACGGGCGGGGGAGCATGCGCAGGTCGATGAGGTCGTCGAAGTAGGCCGCGATGTGCGGATCGATGCGGGTCCTGGCGAGATTCTCGGTCCAATACCGGTGGAAGGCGGCTCGATCGGCGGGCCACATCTCCTCGCGCATCTGCAGCGTGGTGCCCAGGCGAGCGGAATAGCGGTAGAAGGCATCCGCGTCCTTCTCGTTCATGGGACCGTGCATGCGCTCGTAGAGATCCTGCGCGCCCCAGTACAGGCACGCCGCCACCCAGAGCTGGAGTTCGGGATCGAAGGCGTTGTACCGCACCGCGCTTCCCGGCGCGGAGCGCACCTGCCGGTGCGAGGTGTTCACGGCCTCGCGATAGGCGGCGCGATCCTCCTCCGAACCCATCAGGGCCACCGCCAGATACGTGATGGTGGTGCGCAGCCGCTTGATCGGGTGGATCATGACGTTGCCGCTCTCCACCGGGGATTCGACCACGCCGTAGCCGACGGGGCGATTCGCGAGCTGCATGATCACATTGGCCGCGCCGCCCAGTAGTCCGGAGGCGCCGTCGATGAATTGACGGATATCGATGGGCGGCTCGTCGATCGGGGAACGCTGCTGCCGGGGTGCGCGAAGCGGCCTGGTCATCGTTGACCACATCCTCAGGTGAGAAGGTTATGCATAAATCCTCTTACCCACTCGCGGGGGCTGTCAATCCGCGAGCGGCCTTCGCACCCGATTCGTGTCCCGGGGCCGAGTGGGCAGCGCGCCGGGCGGTAGCGTGGGCGGGTGTCGTACAGGTCGCCGCTCCTGCTGAGTTCGCTGCATCCGGCCGCCGTGGCCGCCGGAGACGATATTCCCGACGCCGTCACCATCGAGGGCGTGACCCTCTCGCGCAGCGATCTGCTGGGCGCGGCCACCTCGGTCGCCGAGCGTGTGGCGCGCGCCGAGCGCGTCGCGGTGCTGGCGGCGCCGACGGTGAAGACCGTGCTCGCGGTGGTGGGCTGCCTGCTCGCGGGCGTCACCGTGGTGCCGGTGCCGCCGGACGCGGGCAGCGCGGAACTGGCGCACATTCTCGCGGATTCGGGCGCGCAGGCCTGGCTCGGCGACGCCCCGGAGGGCACCGAACTGCCGGTCATCCCGGTGCGCAAGCACGCGCGCTCCTGGCACGTCTACGGCGAACCGGACCCCGCCGCAACGGCTTTCATCCTGTACACCTCCGGCACCACCGGTGCGCCGAAGGGCGTCATGCTCAGCCGGCGGGCCATAGCCGCCGGGCTGGACGCGCTCATCGCGGCGTGGGGGTGGAAGGCGAGCGACACACTGGTGCACGGGCTTCCGCTGTTCCACGTGCACGGACTCATCCTGGGCGTGCTGGGACCGCTGCGCGTGGGCGGTCCACTGGTGCACACCGGCAAGCCCACGCCCGAGGCGTATGCCGCAGCCGCGGGCACCATGTACTTCGGCGTACCCACCGTGTGGTCGCGGATCGCCGAAGATGCCGATGCCGCACGGCAATTGGCTAGGGCCCGGGTGCTCATCTCCGGGAGCGCACCGCTGCCGGTCCCGGTCTTCGAGCGCCTGCGCGAACTCACCGGCCACGCGCCCATCGAGCGCTACGGCATGAGCGAAACCATGATCACCCTCTCCACCCGGCCGGACGGCGAGCGCCGCCCCGGCTGGGTGGGCACCCCGGTCGACGGCGTCCAGACCCGTTTGCGCGACGAGGCGGGCGAACCCGTCCCGCACGACGGCGAGAGCGTCGGCGGGCTGCAGGTGCGCGGGCCGATGCTGTTCGACGGCTACCTGAACCGTCCCGAGGTGACCGCCGAGAACTGGACCGAGGACGAGTGGTTCAAGACCGGTGACGTCGCGGTCATCGACCCCGAGGGCTTCCACCGCATCGTCGGACGGGAGTCGGTGGACCTCATCAAATCCGGCGGCTACCGCATCGGCGCCGGTGAGATCGAGACGTCGCTGCTCGGGCATCCGGCGGTCGCCGAGACCGCCGTGGTCGGGGTGCCCGACCCGGATCTGGGGCAGCGGATCGTGGCCTTCGTCGTCTTGCGCTCCGGGGCAACGGGTTCCGAGCCGCAGCAGCTGATCGATCATGTGGCGGGTGAGTTGGCCGCGCACAAGCGGCCGCGGGAGGTGCGGGTGGTGGATTCGCTGCCGCGTAACGCGATGGGCAAGGTGCAGAAGAAGTTGCTGCTGTAGGGGGTGATCGGCCGCCGCTACCGGCGCGGCCGGACGACCACCGCCGAGCGCCGATACCAGAAATTGGCGTTGTTCCCCTCGTTGCCCATGTAGCCCTGTACCTCCGAAGCGAAGGGTTCCATGGAAGTCGTTGCGCTCGTGCACAACTCCGTGTTCCATACCCCGGTCGTGTCGGGCTTGCCGGCGGCTCCGGAACGATCGACCAGCCAGGTCAGGGTGAAGCCGGACCAGCGCAGGTCGCCGAGGTAGTCGGAGCCGGGGGCGAGCGGGAGTTCGGACCTCAGCGGAAAGTTCGTCGTGTCCGCCACGATCGGGTCGATCATGTCGCCCTCGTCGTCGAAGTCCACCTCGGAACTCTCGACGCACTTCCACCCGCCCGCGACGCGTTCCCAGCGCTCCCGGTAGATCAGCATCGTGATCGTGTAGTCGTCCTCGTCGTAGGACTCCTCGAGCTCTCCCAGCGCGAGTTGCGTGTCGTACCCGGCGATCTCGGCCGCCGCGAGCAGCATGCCGGCGCGAGCCGCGTCGCCGCCCTTGAGCCGATCCCACCCGAAGCCGTTCCGGGAGTACTGGTGGTCCAGCAGATAGACGAGCTGACTCGGCCGGTGGGCATGCCGGGAGGACGCTTCCGGATCGCTCGGGGGAGCCAGGTGCGCGCGCAGCTGCTCGGCCAGCAGGGTGACCGACGGATGGCGGGCGAAGTCGGCGGGGTCGAGCCCACTGCGGCCACTCGCTATCAGGTTGTAGGTCAGCACGATTCGGAATCCGTCCGTGACCGGCAGCACCTCGTGCTCGCAGTCGCTGTAGAACGCGGTGAAACACATCTGCTCCGGCGAACCCGCGTCGACCACCCGCGTCCCCTGCTGCTCGATCACCAGCTCGCCGCCGGTGAACGCCGACGGCAGCGTCACCACCAGGGTGCCGATCATGCCGGCGGCCTTCTCCGAATCCTGGTGGCGCTGAAAGAACTGACCGGCCTCATAGACGAGCATCGAATGGAGTTCGGCGGACAACTCGCATTCCGGCGCCAGACCCAGTTCCGTCCGCACCCTGTCCAGCACGGGCCCGAGCGTCCCGTGCCACCGGGTTTCGTCCACGGTGATTCGCTCCCGTGGAATCTCCCACGTGTGCCGCACACTCGCGTCCAGCAGCGTCTGCTCGCGCAACCCGTAGCGCGCCGGCCGCGCGATCTCACACAGCCGCCGCGCCTGCTCCGACGGCACCGGCATCGAGAGCCGGCCCATCCCCTCCACCTCGATCACGAGATCCTCCCCCGAACCGCTGTGCCGCGCGGCGAATGACCCCGCCGTCGGCGCGGCGGCCATGAGCTCCCCGATCGCCCGCAATGCGCTGTCCGACATGCCATCTCCCTCGTTCGTCGACGTTCCCGGGCATCTTGCCCGCGCTCACCGACAACCCCATGCCGCGGCGATGCGAACCGTACTGCTGATCAGGGCCACCGACTCCCCGCTCGGCGGGGCGGCCGTCGTCGCGGGCGCCCCGATCCTCGCCGCGCTCGCCCGGATACGCCGCTGACCGGCGCGCATCGAAGCGGCCGGTCAGCGGGGTGCGGGCGGGGACGGTCGGCGGTCAGGCGTCGCGGCCGGCGAAGTCGAAGGAGCCGCCGTCTATGCCCCAGGAGATCACGCGGTCGGGGTGGATCCGGATGATCGCGCGTTCCTGGTGGGGGAAGGGCGGCTCCTGATCGTCGAGGGCCTCGGCGGTGCCGCGGACCTCGATGCCGCGAATCACGTAGGGCTCCCAGGACACCTGCTGGTCGATGACGAACGAAACCCGGCTGCCCGCTTCGACATTGCGGTACTTGCGGCTGGGGCGCATCCGCATCCCGCCGATGTCGATGGTGCCGTCGGCGTTGACCCGGTAGCCGGTCGGATTGTTCTGCACGGTGCCGTCGGGGGCGACCGTGGCCAAGCGGCCGATGCCGGCCTCGGCGAGGAACTGCTGCTCGTTGCTGGTGAAGGTCATGACGGTTACTCCTTGGTGCGCGGGGTGGCGGATCGAAAACAGAAGGGGCGGTAAGTGATCGGCGTGCGGGATCAGAGCAGGATCAGGGTGGCGCAGAGGCCGGCGACGGCCAGGAACTGCAGGGAGACGCGGTACTTCAACATGCTGTCCCAACGGTCCTGCAGCGCACGGGCATCGGCGGGGATGACACCGCTGAGCGCGGCGGCGGTCTGCCGGGCGTTGATCGGCTTGGCGACCCGGACGTAGATGGTGAGCCAGAGCGCCAGCGCGGCCACCGCGATGCCGGCCGCGATCGCCGCCCCCGGCTGTCCGGCCGCGATGGCGATCACCAGGGTGAGGACCGCGGCGATCACGCCGCCGGCCCCGACGATCGGCATGCGCCGATCCCCGTAGTAGTGCCCCCAGCCGGCGCTCAGGGTGACGGTCGCGTCGTCGAGCTTGCGGTAGACGGCCCGGGTGATCACGGCCCCGCACACGTCGGTGCCGTAGACGACGGCATTGGCGAGAACGGCGGCGACGGCGACCAGTTGTCCGGTGACGATGAGCATTTCGAATTCCTTCTCCCGATTCCTAGCGTCGCTAGGTGTTGAAGCAACGGTAGCATTGGGTTGCTAGCTTGTCTAGCGTCGCTAGGAGATCGATGCCGACCACCCCCGCGGCAGGGGATGGACCTGCCGCTATCGTCGAAACGACCATCGGAGGTACCGAGGCGTCGGGGCGCGCGGAATGGAAATCGGATGACCGAAGCGAGTTCGACCATGCAGTCCGCGGCGGGCACCCGGCTCAATCGCAAGGGGCGCGAGACCCGCCAGCGCCTGCTCGACATCGCCATCGACTGCCTGGCGCAGGGTGGCGGCGAACCGCTGTCGGCGAATCGGGTCGCCCGGGCAGCCGGGGTCAGCTGGGGGACGCTCAAGCACCAGTTCGGCGACATCGACGGACTCTGGGCCGCCGTGCTCGCCGAACTGACCGATCGCACCGGCGCGAACAGTCCCGAGACCTGGCCCCGGGCAACGGGTTCGGTGCGCGAGCGGGTGTGGGAGATGGTCGACGCGATGTGGGCCATCCTCGATACCCCCGGCGGCCGGGCGGTCGAGGCGCTGCGCGGCGGGCTGCCGACCGGCGCCCGCGAGCGCGCCGAGACGTTTCCGCTGACCGTCGCCGCCCTGGCCGACTACGAGAACGCCTGGCTGCGCGCCTTCGAATACTTCCTCGCGGACCTGCCCCTGGACCCCGCCCGGGTGCATCGGGTGCAGGCGCTGATCCCCATGGCCATGCGCGGCATCAATAACGAACGCGAGCTGTCCTCGGCCGCCGAACTGACCGAAGCCCGGCACTGCCTGGTCGACGGGATGGCCTTCTACCTGGGGTGACGCCCATTCTTTGAGAACCCTCGTTGACAATTGCGAAGGGGAGGTCCACTGTTACCCCCAGCTTTCGCGATCCCGTCAGGAGTGATCCATGTCTCCGTCTTCCGATGAACAGGGCATGCGCCTGCAGCGCAGCAGCCGCGACACCGCGGCCCTGATTCCCAGCCTCACCGCCTGGCTGGCGACGCAACTACCCGAGGATTCCGGCCCCGTGCTCACCCTCGGCTCCGGCATCGACAGCAACGGTATGTCGGCGGAGACGCTGACCCTCACGCTCGAATGGCGCGCCGGCGGTGCGACCCGGACGGCGGAGTTGATCGCGCGAATCGCGCCCGCCCCCGGCGACTTTCCCGTCTACGAGCACTACGACCTGCCCGGCCAGGCCGAAGTCATGCGCATCGTCGCCACCGCGACCGACGTCCGGGTGCCGCGGGTGCGCTTCGTCGAGCCGACCGGCACCGTGCTCGGTTCGCCGTTCCTGCTGATGGATCGCGTCGAGGGCTCGGTGCCGCCGGATGTCATGCCGTACACCTTCGGGGGCAACTGGCTCTTCGACGCCGATCCCGAACAGCGGCGGCGGGTGCAGGAGAGCACCGTCGAAACTCTGGTGAAATTGCACGCGATCCCGGACGCGGCAACGACTTTCGCGTTCCTGGACCCGCCGTACGCCGGCGACCACGTGCTCGAGCGCATCCTGAACCGCGCCCGCGCGTGGTACGAGTTCTCCGTGCGCGACACCGGCCCCGCGCCGCTGGTGGAGCGAATCCTGAAGTGGCTCGGGGAGAATCTGCCCGCCCCCGGCTCCTACGAGACCGTGCTGTCCTGGGGCGACGCGCGACTCGGCAACTGCATGTACCGCGACTTCGAACCCGTCGCGGTCCTGGACTGGGAGATGGCGACCATCGGCCCCCGCGAACTCGACGTCGCCTGGATCACCTTCGGGCACCGCGTCTTCCACGGCATCGCCGTCAACTTCGGGTTCCCGGGCATGCCGGACTTCCTGCGCGAGGACGAGGTGCGCGCGAGCTACGCGCGCCACGCGGGCGTCGAACTCGCCGACCTCACCTGGTACACGATGTTCGCCGCCCTGAACTATGCCGTGGTCTTCCTGCGCGCCGGCGGGCGGCAGATCCACTTCGGCGAGATGGAACGCCCCGCCGATATCGAGGTGCTGCTGCACCACCGCGCCATCGTCGAAGCGCTGCTCGCCGAACTCGGCGCCTGACTCGCACCCTGTCCGACAACTACCGGGGAAGAACCACTCTCGTGAGCGATCAACTGAACGAACTGGCCTACTACTGCATCACCCGCCATCCCGCCGACGCCCGGGTCCTGCTGCCCGAGGCGCGCGACGCGGAACGACTCGGCCTGGGGTCGTGCATGATCGGCGAGCGGATGACCGTCAAGGACTCCGCCGTGCTGTCCGGCGGCCTGGCCGGGTGCACCACCGACCTCGGCATCGCCGCGGCCGCCACCAACCACCACACCCGGCATCCGATGGTGACCGCGACCATGGGCTCGACCATGCAGGCCATGACCGAGGGCCGGTACGCCATGGCCTTCGGGCGCGGTATGGCCGCGAACTGGAAGGCGATCGGCCTGCCCGCGGTCACCGAGGCCGCCCTGCGCGACTTCGTGGGCATCCTGCGCAGGCTCTGGAACGGCGAGACGATCCTGAACCACGACGGTCCGGCCGGGGCGTGGCCCGTGCTCTACCACCAGAACGGGCTCGACGAGGCGCCGCCGATCGGCTTCGTCGCGGTCGGCCCCAAGACCCTCGAACTCGCCGGGGAGATAGGCGATTTCGTCGTCCTGCACACCTTCTTCTCCGACGAGGCCACCGCGAAGTCCGTCGCGGCCGTGCGGCGCGGCGCCGAACGCGCGGGCAAGGATCCGGACAGCGTCCGCATCTGGTCCTGCCTGGCGACCGCGAGCGACGCCCTCACCCCGGAGGATCAGCTGCGCCGGCGGACCGGCCGGCTGGTCACCTACCTGCAGGCGTACGCCGACATCTTGATCAGCGCCAACGGCTGGGATCCGCAGGTGTGGGCGCGAATTCGCGCCACCCGGCTGTTCCAGGACGCCGCGGCCGCGGGGCCCATCGACGCCTCCGCCTCGGTCGACGTGCTGGAACAGTTCGACGCCCTGATCCCCGACGAATGGCTGGCCTCGGCCGCCTACGGCACCCCGGAACAATGCGTGCGCAAGATCTCCCGGGAATACGACCTCGGCTGCCACTCGGTGATCATGCACGGCGCGAGCCCGCACGAGCTGGCCTCGGTCGTCGACGCGTACCGGGCCGATCGGCCCACCCTGCGGCGGGCCGTCGCGGCGAATCCGGGAAAGTTCGCGTGAGCGCACGACTCTCGCGGGGCCGGAGCGGCGCGGGATCCCGGCCCTTGACCTCGACCGTACTCGAGGTTCTACGGTCGTATCCATGATCGCAACGTTCTCGCCCGCCCAGCTCGACTACCTCGCCGGTCAGCGGCTCGGCCGCCTCGCCACCGTGCGCCCGGACGGGCAGCCGCAGAACAACCCGGTGGGATTCCGGTACAACGACGCCCTCGGCACCATCGACATCGCGGGATACAACATGGGCGCGTCCCAGAAGTTCCGCAATCTCGCCAAGGAGGAACGGGTGTCGTTCGTGGTGGACGACGTGCCGTCGGTGAATCCGTGGACGGTGCGGTGCCTCGAGATCCGGGGCGTGGCACAGGCGCTGCGGGATGTGGACACCTACATCGGCGGGACGAACCGCGAACTCATTCGCATCACCCCCGAGCGGGTCATCGCCTTCGGCATCGAGTAGCCGCGCGTGGGCCCGGGCTTCCCCGATGAGCGCCGAACGACACCGCGCCCCTTGCGAATCCGATTCGCAAGGGGCGCGGGCGGTTGTGCGGCACGGCTTCTCGCCGCGCGGGATCAGTCGTTCGCGTGCAGGGCCGCGTTCAGCTCGACGCCGGTGCCCTTCTTGGCCACCACCTCGACCGCGCCGGAGACCGAATTGCGGCGGAACAGCAGATTGGACTTGCCGCTCAGCTCGGCGGCCTTGATGACCGCGCCGTCCGGCAGGGTGACCTTGGTGCCCGCGGTGACGTACAGGCCGGCCTCGACCACGCAGTCGTCGCCGAGCGAGATGCCCAGACCGGAGTTCGCGCCGAGCAAGCAGCGCTCGCCGAGCGAGATGACCTGCTTGCCGCCGCCGGACAGGGTGCCCATGATGGACGCGCCGCCGCCGACGTCGGAGCCGTCGCCGACCACGACACCGGCCGAGATACGGCCCTCCACCATCGAATTGCCGAGGGTTCCGGCGTTGAAGTTCACGAAGCCCTCGTGCATGACCGTGGTGCCCGAGGCCAGGTGTGCGCCGAGGCGGACCCGATCGGCGTCGGCGATGCGCACGCCCGAGGGGACCACGTAGTCCACCAGGCGCGGGAACTTGTCCACGCTGTACACGGTGACCGGGCCGCGAGCGCGCAGCTTCAGGCGGGTCAGCTCCAGCTCCTCGAGCGAGCACGGGCCGTGGTTGGTCCAGGCCACGTTCGCGAGCAGGCCGAAGATGCCGTCCAGGCTCAGCCCGTGCGGGCGGACCAGGCGGTGCGAGAGCAGGTGCAGGCGCAGGAACGCGTCGTGCGTGTCGACGGGCGCGGCGTCGAGATCGGCGATGGTGGTGCGCACCACCACGACCTCGACCCGGCGGGCCTCGTCGGGACCGACGACATCGGCGAACTTGGCGTACTCGACATCGGAGGCATCCAGGCGGACCGAACCGGTCTCGGCGAATTCGCCCAACTCCGGGTACGGGTACCAGGTGTCGAGTACCGTGCCGTTGACGGTGATGGTGGCGAGGCCGACTGCTTGTGCTCCCTGAGTGCTCACGGCTGTTCAGGTTACCGGCCGGCATTTCGCTTGTCCGACCCTCCTCCGCTGCGCGGACACCGAAACAGTGAGACAAAACAGACACAGTCCTTTTGTGCCAGGGCCGTGGCGATGAAGAGAACGGGCGATAACGCTCGCTTAGGGTGGGCGGGTGACCATCGATCTCAGCGCTGACCCCATCGCCCTGACCGCCGCTCTGGTGGATATCCCGAGCGTGTCCAAGGACGAGGCGCTCATCGCCGACATCGTCGAGAAGGCCCTGCGCGAACAGACCACCGGGTTCGAGATCCTGCGGCACGGCAACACCGTCCTCGCGCGCACACGGCGCGGGCTGCCGACGCGGGTCATCCTCGCCGGGCACCTGGACACCGTGCCCATCGCCGACAACGTGCCCAGTCGCTTCGAACTCGGCCCGGGCGGACAGCGCCTGCTGTACGGCTGCGGCACGGTCGACATGAAATCCGGCGACGCGGTCTTCCTGCACCTGGCGGCCACCGTCGCCGAGCCGGTGCACGACCTGACGCTGATCTTCTACGACGCCGAGGAGATCGCCGCCGAGTTCAACGGGCTCGGCAGGATCGAACGCGAACTGCCCGAATGGCTCGAGGGCGACCTCGCCATTCTCGGCGAACCCTCCGGCGGCTGGATCGAAGCCGGCTGCCAGGGCACCCTGCGGGTCCGGCTCACCACCTCCGGCGTGCGCGCGCACACCGCGCGAGCCTGGCTGGGCGACAACGCCATTCACCGCCTCGCGCCGATCCTGGAACGGCTCTCCACCTACACCGCGCGCGAAGTGGAGATCGACGGCTGCGTCTACCGCGAGGGCCTGTCCGCGGTGCGCGTCTCCGGCGGCGTCGCGGGCAACGTGGTGCCCGACGTGGCCGAGGTCGACGTCAACTTCCGGTTCGCGCCGGACCGCACCCTGGACCAGGCCACCGAGCACGTCCGCGAGGTCTTCGCGGGCCTGGACCTGGACTTCGAGCGCACCGACGGCGCCCCCGGCGCCCTGCCCGGCCTGGCCGCGCCCGCCGCCAAGGACCTCATCGACATCGTGCACGCGCACGGCAGCGGCGGCGTGCGCGCCAAGTACGGCTGGACCGACGTCTCGCGCTTCGCCGCCCGCGGGATGCCCGCGGTCAACTTCGGGCCCGGCGACCCGAACCTCGCGCACAAGCGCGACGAGCACCTGCCGGTCGAGCAGATCACCCAGGTCGCGTCCATGCTGCGCAGCTACCTGCTGGGCGAGCAGGACTGACCGGGACCCGGGGCGCGTGCGGGCGCGCGTGCGGCGGATCTGCGAACGCGCGGTCGTATCGGCGTGTCGTAGACCCCCGGGAGTGCCGTGCGCATCCGCGCCGTGACCCGTCCGGATAACCTTGGCCGCATGTCTGCTGAGGGTGCCAAGACGCCGCGGTATCGCGGGCCGATAATGCTGCGACGTGACCGGAAGAAGGGCATCGGGACCACCGATCAGCATTTGCTGGACGAGCGGGGACCGTGCGACTGGGTGCACACCGACCCGTGGCGCGTGCTGCGCATCCAGGCCGAATTCGTCGAGGGCTTCGGCGCGCTGGCGGAGGTGCCGCGCGCGGTCTCGGTCTTCGGATCCGCGCGCACCCCGGCCGATTCCGCGGAGTACCAGGCGGGCGTCGCCATCGGCGGTGCGCTGGCGCGCGCCGGGTTCGCGGTGATCACCGGCGGCGGGCCGGGCGCGATGGAGGCGGCCAACCGCGGCGCGTCGGAGGCCGGCGGTTACTCGATCGGACTCGGCATCGAGCTGCCGTTCGAGCAGGGCCTCAACGAATGGGTCGATCTCGGCATCAACTTCCGGTACTTCTTCGCGCGCAAGACCATGTTCGTGAAGTACTCGCAGGCCTTCGTCTGCCTGCCCGGCGGTTTCGGCACCCTCGACGAGCTCTTCGAAGCGCTCACCCTGGTGCAGACCCGCAAGGTCAACCAGTTCCCGATCATCCTGTTCGGCACCAAATACTGGGCGGGACTGGTGGATTGGCTGCGGGACTCGCTGCTCGGCTCGGCCAAGATCGCCCCCGGTGACATGCGCCTGCTGCACGTCACCGACAGCGTGGACGAGGTGGTGGCCATCGTGACCGCGGCCGCGCGCGAGCGCGCCGAACTCGACGCCGAGGGGGAGGAGGCCGACGATGAGTTCGAACGCTGAGTCCGGCGCCGAGTCGACCGCGTCGTCCTACGCCGTCTGCGTCTACTGCTCGGCCAGCGTCACCGATGCCGCCGCGCTCGAGCTGGCGCGCGCGGTGGGCGCCGAAATCGGCCGCCGCGGCTGGCAATTGGTCTCCGGCGGCGGACACGTCTCGATGATGGGCGCGGTCGCCACCGCCGCCCGCGCGGCCGGCGCGCGCACGATCGGGGTCATTCCCAAGCGCCTGGTGCACCGGGAGATGGCCGACGTGGAATCGGACGAGCTGATCGTCACCGACACCATGCGCGAGCGCAAACAGGTGATGGACGAACGCGCCGACGCCTTCCTCACCCTGCCCGGCGGCATCGGCACCCTCGAGGAGCTCTTCGAGACCTGGACCGGCGGCTACCTCGGCATGCACGACAAACCGGTCGTGGTGCTGGACCCGGACGGTCACTACGCCGGATTGTTCGCCTGGATGGAAGAACTGCGCACCCGGGGGTTCGCCGGGGACGAGGCGATCAACCGCGTCACCGTCACCGCGGATTTCGATCTGGCCTTCACCGCGCTCGAACCCTGAGCTCCGGGCGCGTGGCTGCCGGCGGACCACGGGTCGGCCGGTGTGCCAACGGTTCTCGCGGCACCCGCCACCGCCGTCTCGGCCGGGTGCTCACGTCGCCGGTGGCGGTCGTGCCTCGGACCGCTCACGCGGACCGGGCCGGTTGACCGATCGCGCCAGACCGCCGCGTTCTCGCGCGGGTGGTGCCGTGCGCCCTCGACAACTACTTACCCATCGGTAGGGTGGGCGCGGAGGTGTGTCGCGGCGCACACCGACCGAGTTGCGCGGGTGAAGGAGCGGGCCACGTGAGTACCGATGTCCGATCGACGGTGGGGCTGCTGGAACTGGCACGGCGGTTGCCGGGCATGGCGTTCGAGGCGCCCGGGATGCTGCGCACCGCGCGGCACATGCTGGTGAACTCGGCGTCCGAGGCGTCCATCGGATTGTTCTTCCAGCGGGCCGCGGCCAAACATCCGGAGCGGCCGTTCCTGCGCTTCGAGGGCCGCGAATACCTGTGGGGCGAAGCCAATGCCGAGGTGAACCGGTACGCCGCCGTGCTCGCCGCCCGGGGCGTGCGCCGGGGCGACGTGGTCGGCGTGCTCATGACGAACCGGCCCGAGACGCTGTTCACCACGCTGGCCGTCGTGAAACTCGGCGCCACGGCGGGACTGCTCAATCACAATCAGCGAGATCACGTGCTGCAGCACAGTTTCGGGCTGCTGAACTCGGTACTCGATGTGGTGGGTGAGGAGTGCGCCGAGGCGCTGGACAGTTTGGCCGAACCGCGGCCCGGGGTGCTGTGGTCGAACGAGCTGGCCGCTGCCGCGCACACCGCCGACGATCGCGATCCCGCTGTGTGCGAACGGATCACGGCGGGCGAGCGGGCCTACCTGATCTTCACCTCCGGCACCACCGGCCTGCCCAAGGCCAGCGTCATGACCCACCTGCGCTGGACCAAGGGCATGGCCGGACTCGGCGGCTTCGGCGTCCGGCTGCGCGGGGACGACGCGCTCTACTGCTGCCTGCCGCTCTATCACAACAACGCGCTCACCGTCGCGCTGTCCGCGGTCGTCGCGGGCGGCTCGACTTTCGCTCTGGGACGCAAGTTCTCGGCCTCGCGCTTCTGGGACGAGGTCGTCGACACCCGCTCCACCGCGGTGATCTACATCGGTGAACTGTGCCGGTACCTGCTCAACCAGCCCGCCCGCAGCGTCGATCGCGCGCATCGGGTCCGGCTCGCGGTCGGCAACGGACTGCGCCCGGAGATCTGGGACGAATTCCGGAAACGGTTCGGCATCAAGCGAATCGTGGAGTTCTACGGCGCGAGCGAGGGCAACGTCGCCTTCATCAACGCCTTCGGCATCGACAAGACCGCGGGCTTCACCCCGCTGCCCTTCGCCATCGTGGAATACGACGAGGCGACCGGAAAAGCGTTGCGCGGCACCGACGGAAAGCTGCGGCGCGTACGCGCGGGCGGCGTCGGGCTGCTGCTGGCCAAGGTCACCGACCGGTCCCCGTTCGACGGCTACACCGACGGCGCCGCCACCGAATCCAAGCTGGTGCGTGACGGATTCGCCACGGGGGACTGCTGGTTCGACACCGGCGACCTGGTCCGCGATCAGCGCTGGGGCCACATCGCGTTCGTGGACCGGCTCGGCGACACCTTCCGCTGGAAGGGTGAGAACGTGGCCACCACGCAGGTCGAGGGCGGCTTCACCGGCATCGAGGCCATCACCCAGGCCGTGGTGTACGGCGTGGACGTCCCCGGTGCGGACGGCAAGGCCGGCATGGCGGCGGTGACCCTCGCCGAGGGCGCGACCCTGGACGGCCGGGCCGTGGCCGCGGCGCTCTACGACCGCCTCCCCGCCTACGCCGTCCCGCTGTTCCTGCGCGTGGTGCCCGAACTCGAGCAGACCTCCACGTTCAAGAGTCGCAAGGTCGAACTGCGCAAACAGGGTTACGCGCCCGACGGCGACAGCACCCTGTACGTCCTGGCCGGCCGGTCCGACGGCTATGTCCCGGCGTACGAGGACTACGCCGCCGAGGTGGCCGCGGGGCGCGCGCCGGGCAACTGAGCGCGCCGGGCGGGCGGACCCGGCCCGCGGCCGGTGGAGTCGAGCAGAGCCAGACAAATCAGGCGGCACAGGGGTCGGTACATTGGAGGCCATGTGTGCGCCGTTGCCGACATTGTGCGGGAAGCCGGTGGCGACGGATCGGGCGCTGGTGATGGCGATCGTGAACCGGACGCCGGACTCGTTCTATGACCGGGGCGCGACGTTCACCGACGAGGCCGCCATGGGCGCCGTCGAGCGCGCGGTCACCGAGGGCGCGGACCTCGTCGACATCGGCGGGGTCAAGGCCGGGCCGGGCAGCACCGTCGACGCCGCCGAGGAAGCGCGGCGCGTCGTGCCGTTCGTCGCCGCCATCCGCGAGCGCTATCCCGACCTGCTGATCAGCGTCGACACCTGGCGCGCCGAGGTCGCCCGCGCGGCCGTCGCCGAGGGCGCGAACCTGATCAACGACACCTGGTCGGGGGCGGATCCGGACCTGGTCGGCGTCGCCGCCGAACTCGGCGTGGGGATCGTGTGCAGCCACACCGGCGGCGCGATCCCGCGCACCCGCCCGCACCGGGTGCGGTACGCCGACGTGGTGGCCGAGGTCACCGAGACCGTGGTCGCCGCGGCGGAGAACGCGGTGGCGGCGGGGGTTGCCAAGGACTCGATCCTCATCGACCCGACCCATGATTTCGGCAAGAACACCTATCACGGGCTCGAATTGTTGCGGGCCGTGGACGTTCTTGTGAATACCGGGTGGCCGGTCTTGATGGCGCTGAGCAATAAGGATTTCATCGGAGAGACTCTTGGTGTCGGCTTGTCCGAGCGATTGGAGGGCACATTGGCAGCGACCGCATGGTCCGCCGCGGCGGGCGCCCGCGTCTTCCGAGTGCACGAGGTCGGGGCAACCCGGCGGGTCGTGGACATGATCGCCGCGATCCAGGGCAACCGCCCGCCCGCGAGAACGCTGCGGGGACTCGCGTGAGCGGGGCGAAGCGGGACACCGCACACCACGCGCACACCACCGCCGAGGCGCAGCACGCGATGCCCGCGCCGCCGGCGCCGGCCGACTGGGCGGCCGGCAACACCTGGGACCAGCCCGGCTGGACCGTCGACGAACTCGTGGCCGCCAAGGGCGACCGCACGGTCTCGGTGGTGCTGCCCGCGCTGAACGAGGAAGAGACGGTCGCCGCCGTGGTGGCCAGCATTCGGCCCCTGCTCGGCACGCTCGTGGACGAACTCGTGGTTCTGGACTCCGGCTCCACCGACGCCACCGCCGAACGCGCAGCGGCCGCCGGAGCCCGCGTCGTCACCCGCGAGCAGGCCGTCCCCGAACTCGATCCCGTCCCGGGCAAGGGCGAGGTGCTCTGGCGCTCGCTCGCGGTGACGACCGGCGACCTGATCGCCTTCGTCGACTCGGACCTGATCGACCCGGATCCGATGTTCGTGCCCAAACTGCTCGGGCCGCTGCTCACCGTCGACGGCATGCACCTGGTCAAGGCGTACTACCGCCGCCCGCTGCGCCAGGGCACGAGCATCGACGACAACGGCGGCGGGCGCGTCACCGAACTGGTGGCCAGGCCGCTGCTCGCGGCGCTGCGCCCCGCGCTCTCGAATGTGCTGCAGCCCTTGGGCGGTGAGTACGCGGGCACCCGCGAACTGCTCACCGCGGTGCCGTTCGCGCCCGGCTACGGCGTGGAGATCGGACTGCTGCTGGACACCCACGACCTGCTCGGGCTCGCGGCCATCGGACAGGTGAATCTCGGTGTGCGCCAGCACCGCAACCGCCCGCTGTCCGAACTCGGCGTGATGAGCCGGCAGATCCTGGGCACCGTGCTGGGCCGGGCGGGAGTCTCGGACTCGGGCGCCGCGCTCACCCAGTTCCCGCTCGTGGACGGCGAATTCACCGCGCGGGCCACCGAGGTCTCCCTCGCGGATCGCCCGCCGATGAACACCCTGCGCCCGGAGTCGGCCGCGGCCTGACCACTCAGCGATCGTGGCGGTAGATCGGGGTCAGGAGATCGGCCTCGATCGGCTCGCCCGTCGAGCGGTCGTAGCGCACGCCGACCACGGCCGAGAACGGGTGGGTGGCGGCGCGTTCGTGGAGGGTGGCCAGGCGCGTGGCCAGCAGGCGGATCGCGCCCAGGGAGGCGGGCGGATGCAGGCCGTCTATCACCAGGACGGTGCCCTTGCCGTCGGGGCGGGGCAGGCGGGCCAGATAGGCGATGTCGTACGGTTCGGTGCCGCCGGGGCGGTACACGCGGCGGGCCGCGCGATCCTCGATGCCGCGGCGGATGCGCCCGGCGCGGGCCACGGTGCGGCGCAGGCGCGGGTCGGCGGCCACCAGGTAACGCAGGCTCGGCGACAACTCCGGCCCGCCGAGCACGATCAGGCCGTCACGATCCAGATCCAGGGGTCTGCCGGGTAGGAAGCGCTGCACCGCGGCGGTGAACCCCAGCTCGCGTAGTAGCTCGACCAGGCGGTGCGGGGCGGCCGCGTCGGGCGCCCCGACCAGGGCGAGCGAGCGGGTGTTGCTGCGCACGTCCGGGGTGAGGATGGTGAGCGGCCCGTGCCCGAAGAACAGACCTTCCGGTACCGGCCCCTGGGTGCTGACCTGATGGATGCGGGCGCGGGAAAGTCCGGCGGCCGCACCGATTCTGGCGAACGTCCAACCCTCGGCGTGTAGTTCGCGGATCACGGCGCGGCGTATGCGCGTCAACTCGTTTATCTGCTGCTGCGCGGCCGCGACTCCGTCGGTGGCGGCTTTGAGTCGCTCGACCTTGTCTTCGATCGCGAACACCCGTGCCACCTCGTCGGCTGACATGTGCGCAGTCTAGATACCTGAACAGCCAACGGTGTCTAGTCCGGTTGACGCCGGAGATCTCAGGTGGCGTCCGGATCGAGGGGCGGACGTTCGTTGCGTTCGAGCGGTTTCTGCTGCTTCGGCATGCCGTACTCGCCGAAACCGCTGCTCGGAGCGCTGGACGGTTTCTCGAAGGACGGCGGCTCGAACGCTTTGGTCAAGAATGAATCATCGCCGTCGAGAAGATGTTTCGTGACCATCGACCGTGGATTCATACCGCGCAGTTCGTTGAGCTGCTCGAGCGGCTTGCGGATCTCGTCGAACTCCGGACCGAGCTCCTGCTTCAACTGCGCGGTCGCGCCGGTGGCGTAATCGCGCACCTGCCGCAGCGACTTCGTGGTCCAGCGCACGGCCCCGGGCAGTCGCTCCGGGCCGAGAATCACGAGTGCGGCGACGAGCAACACGAGCATCTCGCCCCAGCTGACATTGCTGAACACGGGTTCAGGCTACCTGTGCCCGAATGCGCGCGCCCCGCCGCCGCACGTGCGCTGAACCACTTCGCGCATCAGTCCGATTCCAGGGTGACCGGAACATCGACCTCGCGCCCGTCACGGATCAGGCGCACGTTCACCGTCTGCCCGATCTCGTGCGACTGCACGGCCACGGTCAGCTCCTCCGGACCGGTCACATCGCGGTCGCCGACCTTGACGATGACGTCGCCCTCGACGATGCCCGCCTTGGCCGCGGGACCGCCGGCCTGCACGTCGGCCACGGCCGCACCGCTCATCACGTCATTGGCGACGATCTTGGTCTTGGCGCTCACGCCCAGCCGCGGATGATTCACCTTGCCGGTCTGGATGAGCGCCTGCGAGATGCGCTTCACCTGATCCACGGGGATCGCGAAACCCAGGCCGACCGAACCGCCGCTCTCGGACTTGATGGCGGTATTGATGCCGATCAACCGGCCCTGCATGTCCACCAGCGCGCCACCGGAGTTGCCGTGGTTGATGGCCGCGTCGGTCTGCACCGCATCGAGGGTGGCGTTCGTGTCGGTGCCCTCACCGCCGACCTTCACCGGCCGATGCAGCGCCGACACGATGCCCGAGGTGACCGTCTTCTCCAGGCCCAGCGGCGAACCCAGCGCCAGCACGTCGTCACCGACCTGCACGTCCGCGGAATTGCCGAGCTGAATCACCGACAGGTTCTTCACGTCGACCTTGAGCACCGCCAGATCGGACTTGGTGTCGCGACCCACGATCGAGGTCGGCACGCGGGTGCCGTCGGAGAACACCACCTGCAGCTGTGCCTTGCCGCTCTTGTCGTTGGCGGCCAGGGACACGACGTGGTTGTTGGTGACGATGTAGCCCTCGCCGCTGATCACGACGCCCGAGCCCGAGGAACCGCTGTCGCCGACCCAGGCGCGCACGGTCACCACCGACGGCATGACCGCGTCGACGACCTTGGTGATCTGCCCGTGCGGCTCGTCATTGCCGGGCGCGGACTGCAATTCGACCTTGCGCGAGGTCAGCGCCGAGGTGGAGTCGGAGGTGAACGCGCCGATCGCGCCGCCCGCCAGACCGATCACCAGGGCGATGGCGGCCAGCGTCGCCAGCGCGCGGCCCGACGCCTGCCCGCCGAACAGCACATCGCGGGCGCTGAGCCTGCTGCCCGGCGGCAGCGGCTCCGGCCGCGGGGTGGCCACGGCAGGGGAGCCGAGCCGGGCGGCGGACGCGGGATCGCGCCACGGATTCGCCGGCGCGGCGGGCGCGGCGCTGTCCCGGTTCGCCTCCGGATCGCGCTGCAGCAGTTCATCAGAACCCGCCGGGCGGCCGAAGGCCTCGGCCAGCACCGCGTCCGGCGGGCGGTTGGTCACCTGCGGGCCGTCCGTGGCGGCCCCGGCCACCGCGGCGGCGGCCGAGCGCGGCGCGAAGGACCCGTTCTGCCCGCTCGGGCGGCGGAAGGCGTGTGCGGTGTGATTGTCGACGTGCGGCCGATAGACCGGCCGCGGCCCCAGGACCGGTGCGTCCGACGGCCTCAGGTTCCCCCGATCGGCCGCCGAATCCGAAGCCTGCGCAGATCGCGACAGGTTGTCCGCCGCGGGCCCCTCACCCGGAACCGGGCCCGTGTTCTTCGATTCGGTGGTCACCCGATGAACTCTACTTGCGCCACCAGCTTGTCCACCGTCTGCTGTCGAACGAATCTTGGCGCAGCCCGAAGGAACTCGCGCCGGGAGCGAGCATATTGCGGTCCGTGATCGGCGGGTGTTCCGCGCCGGGCAGTTCGGACAAAGGGATCCGGCTCAGAGTGTCGTGCAACCGCAGGGGCGCGGAGATCTGCGTCGACTGCTGCAGGGCGCTGCGCGCCTGCTGCTGTGACTCGACCTCGACGGCGCATTCCCGGCACACGGAAAGATGATGAGCGGCACGCAGATACGCGTTCATCCGCAGTTCGCCGTCCACATAGGCGGCGATGGCCTCCGTAGCCAGATGCTCGGTGGGGGCGAAACGAGGTGGACGACGCGGAGTTCTGTCCGGCCCACTCATAAGCTGCACACCTTTCGGAAAGGACCACCTGCGCTGCACGCGAAAAGCCGGCGCGCGAGGTGCTGGAACCGCGCCTTACCCGACCTTCTCGGTGGCGGCGTTCCGCCGCTCCACCCCATTATGCTCGAGGTGCTCGCGCAGTGCCTGACGTCCTCGGTGGATGCGGCTGCGCACGGTACCCAGTTTGACGCCGAGCGTCGCGCCGATCTCCTCGTAGGACAGGCCTTCGATGTCACAGAGCACGACCGCCGCGCGGAATTCCGGCGCCAGCGAGTCGAGCGCCGCCTGGAGGTCGGGATCGAGATTGGCGTCGTGGTAGAGCTGCTCGGGACCCGGGCCCTCGGAGGGGACGCGGTCGTAGTCCTCGGGCAGCGCTTCCATGCGGATGCGGTTGCGTCTGCGCACCATGTCCAGGAACAGGTTCGTGGTGATGCGGTGCAGCCAGCCCTCGAAGGTGCCGGGCTGGTAGTTGGACAGCGACCGGAAGACGCGGATGAACGTCTCCTGGGTCAGGTCCTCGGCGTCCTGTGGGTCACCGGTGAGGCGATAGGCCAGCCGGTACACGCGGTCGGCGTGTTCCCGGACCAGTTCGTCCCAGGTCGGCATCTTGTGGCGATCACCGGTGGCGTCGAAAGCGGCCGTTCCGGACAGCAGTGCGATATCGGGCTCGCCGTCCTGCGGCAGCTCGGTCTTCGGCTCGAAGGATTGCGGGAGCAGTCCGGCGGAGTCACGCGCCTCGTCGACCATGTGGATGGGAGTACCTCCTACTCGGGACCGGGGCTTCGTCCCCTGTGCAACCGACCTGGTGGGTCACGTTGTTCCCGGGGCCGGGCCGCCGGTCGCTGGCCTGGCGTAGGCAATACTCTTGCCGGTCCTGATGTGGCAGCCGTATGCGCAGGCTGAGGGACACCTGAGAAAAATCGCCACACCGGCCGGTCACCGCCACGCGATACCGCCCCCGCGCCGTTAGCCTCATACCCGTGAGTCAGACTCCGGCGGCATCGAACCTGCAGCGCAACCTCGCCTACGTGGAGGAATCCGTCGCAGAGGACGAGATTCTCGTGTCCGCGCGCGAACGCGCCCTCGAACTGGGGGCCGCGCCCGTGCCCCCGTCGGTGGGGGCACTGCTCAGCATGTACGCACAGCTGCTCGGCGCGCGCGCCGTCGTCGAGGTCGGCACCGGCGCCGGCGTCAGCGGGCTGTGGCTGCTGGACGGCATGCGCGAGGACGGCACGCTCACCACCATCGACTCCGAACCCGAACACCAGCGCGCCGCGCGCGAGGCGTTCAAATCCGCGGACATCACCCCGGCGCGCACGCGGCTGATCAACGGCCGCGCGCTGGATGTGCTGCCGCGCCTGGCCGACGGGGCCTACGACCTGGTGTTCATCGACGCGGCGCCGCTGGAGCATCCGCAGTACGTGGACCAGGCGGTGCGATTACTCCGCGAGGGCGGGGCGATCCTGCTGCACAACGCGCTGCTCGGCGGGCGCGTGCCCGATCCGGCGCAGCGCGATCCGCAGACCCAGGCGGTGCGGGCGGCCACGCGGGCCATCGCGGAGGATCCGCTGCTGACGAGCGTGCTGATTCCGGTGGGGGACGGTCTGCTCTGCGCGTCGCGCGGGTAAGGCTGCTGCGCGTCGTGCGGGTAAGGCTGCTGCGCGTCGCGCGGGTAGTGCCGGTGTAGCCCGGCGCGGGTAGCGCTGCTGAGCTGGGATTTCGTAAATTTGCGAACTTTGCGGGGTAGAGGTCTTGCCACGCGATTGAACACGTGTTTAATCTATTGAACGTGCGTTCAGTCGATGATTTGAGCACCCGGGCCCGGATTCGCGATGCCGCGATCACCGTGTTCGGGGAAGAGGGGTTCGGGGTGGGGGTCCGCGCCATCGCCGCCGCGGCCGGTGTCTCACCCGGGCTGGTGAATCATCACTTCGGGTCCAAGGACGGACTGCGGGAGGCGTGCGACGACCGGGTGCGCGAGGTGATCCGGGCGGCCAAGCTCGAATCGCTCGAGCGGCCCTCGCCCAACGGGCTGCTCGCGCAGATGGCCGAGATCGAGGATTTCGCACCGTATCTGGCGTATCTGCTGCGCAGTTTGCAGGCGGGCGGATCGCTCATGACGGTGTTCTTCGACCACATGGTCGAGGACATCCAGGGCTACCTCGCGGCGGGCATCGCGGCCGGAACACTCCGCGCGCCAAGGGATCTGCCCGCGATGGCCAAGTATTTCGCCATCACCAACGGCGGCGGGATCATCATGTTCCTGCAGCTGTACGCCGCCACCCACGAGGGCCCCGTCGACTATCGGAAAGCCCTGCGCGAGTACGCGGATCAGATGATGCTCCCCGCGCTGGAAATCCTCACCAACGGTCTGCTGACCGACTCGATGATGCTGGACACGCTGACCCAGCAGCACGACAACCCATAAATCGTTTTCCGCCTAGGAGATTCGATGAACAGTCCCGCACAACCGGCCATCACCGTCCGGGACCTGCACAAGCACTTCGGACGGGTACACGCCCTGGACGGCCTCGACCTCGAGGTCGAAACCGGTGAGGTGCACGGCTTCCTGGGACCCAACGGGGCCGGGAAATCCACCACCATTCGCGTGCTGCTCGGCATCCTCGCCCGCACCTCCGGCACCGCCGAGGTGCTCGGGCGCGACCCCTGGACCGACGCGGTCGCCCTGCATCGCGACATCGCCTATGTGCCCGGGGATGTCACGCTCTGGCCCTCGCTCTCGGGCGGGGAGACCATCGACCTGCTCGCCCGCATGCGCGGCGGGCTGGATCAGGCGCGGCGCGCCGAACTGATCGAGCGGTTCGAACTCGATCCGAAGAAGAAGGCGCGCACCTACTCCAAGGGCAATCGGCAGAAGGTGGCGCTGGTCTCGGCGTTCTCCTCGCACGCGAAACTGCTGCTGCTGGACGAACCCACCTCCGGGCTGGACCCGCTGATGGAACAGACCTTCCGCGAATGCGTGCGGGAGGCGTCCGAGCGCGGCTGCACGGTGCTGCTGTCCAGCCACATCCTGTCCGAGGTCGAGGCGCTGTGCCGGCGGGTCACCATCATCCGGGCCGGCAAGACCGTCGAATCCGGCACCCTCGCGCAGCTGCGCCACCTGAGCCGGACCTCCATCACGGCCGAGATGACCGGGGACCCGGGCGATCTCGGCCGCCTGCCCGGCGTCGCCGACGTCACGGTCGAGGATCACACGGTGCACCTGCAGGTCGACAGCGAGCACCTGGGCGAAGTGATCCGCGTGCTCGGCGACGCCGGGGTGCGGAGCCTGGTCAGCCAGCCGCCGACGCTGGAAGAGCTGTTCCTGCGCCACTATTCGCTGAACGGCGACGAAGGCGGCACCGCCGCCGGTAACGGGCACGCCGCCCACGATGGGCCGGTCGAGACCGCCGCTGCCACGAAGCAGGTGGCGAAATGACCGCCGCGGTGCGTACTTGCCGGGCAGCGGTCGCGGTGCGCGGTGCTGCCGATTCCCGCGCGGCCATCGCTCGGAGTGGAAAGCGGGTGGCGAAATGACCGCCGCGATAACCCATCCCGGCCATCATCGGGCCGAAACCGCTTCTCGCGCAGGTAAATTCACCGGAACCGGGCAGCTGCTGCGGCTGTACCTGCGCCGGGACCGGGTCGTGCTGCCGCTGTGGGTGCTGCTGCTGTCGCTGCCGCTGGGCAGCGTGTACATCGACAGCATCTCCTCGGTGTATCCGAGCGAGCAGGATCGCGCCGGATTCGCGGACTCCATTCTCGCCAGTCCCGCCCAATTGGCCATGTACGGGCCGATTTACAACACGAGCCTGGGTGCGGTCGGGGTGTGGAAGGCGGGGATGTTCTACAGCCTCATCGCCATCGCCACGATCCTCACCGTCATCCGGCACACCCGCGCGGAGGAGGAGACCGGGCGCGGGGAACTGGTCGCCGCGACCAGGGTCGGGCGGTTCGCCGGGCTCACCGCGACGCTCGTGATCGCCTACGGCGGAGCGCTGGCGACCGGGCTCATCGGGTTCGCGAGCCTGGCGGGCAGCGACCTGCGCGGCACCGACGGCGACCTGGCCGGATCGCTGGCCTTCGGGCTGGCGCTGGCCGGTTCGGGCGCGGTCTTCGCGGCGGTGGCCGCGGTCTGCGCGCAGCTGACCACCGGTGCGCGACTCGCGCGCGGGATCGCCCTCGGCATTCTCGGTGCGACCTTCACCCTGCGCGGCATCGGGGACGCGCAGGCCGGGGACGGGCCCGCCGGGCCGCTCACCTGGCTCGCCCCGCAGGGCTGGTCGCTGCAGGTGCGGCCGTTCGCCGGCGACCACTTCGCGGTGCTCGGGCTGCACGTGGCCGCCGTGCTGATCCTGACCGGGATCGCGTATCAGCTACTGCGGCACCGGGATCTGGGTGCGGGACTGATCGCCGAACGGCCCGGCGCGGCCGCGGCCGGCCCCGGCCTGAGCGGTCCGTTCGGACTGGCCTGGCGGCTGCAGCGCGGCACGCTCGTGGCCTGGACCGCAGGACTCGGCCTGTACGGGCTGATCATCGGCAGCGTGGTGCACGGCATCGGCGACGAACTGGGCAGCAGCCAGGCGATTCGCGACCTGATCACCCGCATGGGCGGTTCGGACTCGCTGGAGAATTCGATGATCACCTACGCCTTCACCATGATCGGCGTGGCGGCCGCGGCGTACTCGATCTCGGCGGCGCTGCGCCTGCACAGCGAGGAGAGCAGCCAGCACACCGAGACCCTGCTGACCGGCGCGGTGTCCCGAACCCGCTGGGCCGCATCGCATCTGCTGTTCGCGCTCGGCGGCCCCGCGGTCGCGCTGCTGGTGGCCGGGCTGCTCGGCGGCCTGGTCTACGGTCGCGCGGCCGGTGACATCGGCGCGAAACTCCCCGGCGTCCTGGCCGCGGCCCTGATCCAGCTGCCCGCCGTCTGGATCTTCGCCGCGATCACCGTGGCCCTGTTCGGCCTGGCCCCGCGCTGGACCCCCGTCGCCTGGGGCGTGCTGACCGCCGCCGTCGCGGTCTTCCTGCTCGGCGCGATTTCCGGTGCCCCCCAATGGCTCCGGGACCTGGAACCCTTCGAGCACCTCCCGAAGGTCCCCGGCGCGCCTTTCACTCTCGCCCCGGTCCTGATCCTGCTGGCGGTCGTGGCGGTGCTGATCACGGTGGGCCTGCTCGCCTTCCGCCGCCGCGACCTGCGCTGACCCGCGCCGGTCACGGTTCCGCTCGATGCGCACTCGGCCCCGGCCGGGTGCGCATCGCCGTATCGGGGTGATCCGGCGCTTCGCCCACGGTGCCTCTCATGTATCCGGATCCGCCTAAGACGTTGTGGCCGAGTTTATCCCGGCAGCGTGCCCATTCCACATGTGTGACGGATGGAGGGCCTACAGGCCTACTCGTCCTGGTACGCGCGAGTGACGCTGACCGCTGGCATGACCGGTGGGTGCGGTATCCGGATGCAGATCTGTCGAGGCGGATACCCGAGAGTGGCCCGGATCTCAACACACACCGCGCTTCTCAGAACGGCCGCGCCCACCACCTGTCGTGCGAGGAGGCGGTCGAAGTCGTGACGGCACAGTGTCGTTCGCGGGCGGCGCACAGGGAGTGGCGGCGGATCGGGCAGTGGGCGGGCAGGGGGCGGGGGTGGATTAGTTCGGCGAAATGGTGGTAGATGAAAGGGGAACCGATTAGGAGGTGGGGGATGTACGAGGGACTGATACTCGGCGCGCATCTGCCGTCCGGATGGCTGTGGCCCGCGCTGATCTTGTTCGGGCTGATCCTGTTTGCGGCACTGGTGGTGTTGCTGCTGGTCAGCGGGGCGCGCTTCGACGACATGTCACACGTGGTGCCGGCGACGCCGGGGCCCTGTGAGCCCTTCTGCTACACGCGCTGACGCCCGCCGGGGGCGGTGGATCGCGGAAAGGGTTACCGCGCCTCGGCCGGGGCTACTCCATGAACAGGTTCGACGAATGAGGTTTCTCATGGGGCAACGGGTTCCGGCCGTGGTGGGGTTGTACCTCCGCGTGTCCGGGCAGTGGCGGCGGATCGCCGAGTTCCGGCTGGCCGCCGACGGGCGCGCCACCTTCCGGGCGGTGGATCCGATCGAGGGGCTGGTGGCGCGGGTCTGGTACCACCAGGGCGTGGACGTTCCGGGCGAGGATCGCCGGGTGCTGCCGGAGGACGGGGCCGAGTTCCTGCGAGCGCTGCTGCAGCCGTTCGGTTTCCGGGACTACCGCTTCCGCGACGACAGTCCGGCGTCGGCCACGCACGCGGGAGCCTCCACCGGCCGGGGCGAGCACGGGCTCGGTCGTACCGGGCGGGCGGCCACCGGGACCGGCGGCGCGGTGCTCTGTCACCGGCACGCCGCGGTTCGCGGCAAAGGCGGCGACAAGTCGAGGGCGGCAGCGGATTCCGACTGCGCGCAGTGCGCGGAGACCGAGCCCGTCGTGCCGCGTGCCCCGGAGCCCGGGCGTCCCGCCGCCTGGCGGGCGCTCGACGCGGATACCCTGCGCTTCTGATCAGGCGAGGGAATCCGCCGAATCCGCGGCGCTACAGGCTGTTCGCCAGCAGCGCGTACTGCGCCGCCGCCATGCGGTGCACCTCGTCCGCCGTCTGCGCGTTCACCACGCCCACGTACCGCTTGTAGATCACGTAGCACCGGAACGCCGCCGTGCCGGACTTGCGATGCACGCACTTGGTGTCCGGCACGTTCTCCGGGCCCGGCCCGGTCGACCCCGACTCGCCCAGACTGCTGATCAGCCCGGCCACCAGATCCGCGCCCGACTTGGAATCGCGGGTGCGGAACAGATAGTTGTCGTCGACACCCGCCATGGCGTCCATACCGGTGTCGGCGACCAGCCGGGACCGCAGCGCCTGATCCCCGGCCGGATGAACGAGCATGGCGGGACCGAAGACCGCGAACGTGTCCGGATCCGGGCTGCGGCCGTCGCGATCGGTGGTCAGCACGCGCGCCAGCAGCCGCTCCGGATCGACCGGCAGCGTGTCGATCTGGTCGGCGGGCGTGGCGGCGAATGCGTCCACCGCGGGCACCTCCGCGTCCAGCGTCTTCTTCAGCCAGGACAGTAGATCGGCCTGATCGGCGCTCGGGCGGGAGATGAACACCGAGATGACGAATTCCTTGCGCGGCATGGTCATACCGATGTTGGCGACGCCGGGCCGCCAGTGCGACATGGCGTCGGGATAGTCCGGCAGGGTGAGTTTGCGGTTCTGGTCGAGGGCGACGTTGAAGTCCGCGTCCGAGAGCTCGCGCGCGGCCAGTTTCGCGCTGTCTCCGCTCGGGAACCGCAGCAGCCGGATCGTGACCGTGGTGCTCTTGGGATCCGGCGCGTTGGAACCGGCGGGATCGGGCAGATCCGAACTGCTGGTGGCGAATCCGGCGATGAAACCGCGGTTCTGCAGTACCGGCCGCGCCGAGGACGACAGGTGACTCACCGTCACCACGTCATCGACCGAGGTGAGCACGATGCCGCCGCGCCCGACCCGCAGACTGGAATCGACCTTGATCGCGGGCACCACGGCATCGGCCATCCGCATGCCCTCCAGCACCGGGCCCTTACCGCTCGAATCCCGGCCGTACGTATAGCGATCCACCGGATACGAGCCCGTGTCGAGCGTGCGGACATCGAGCTCGGCGGGTGTGGGTGTGCCCTCGACCGCGCACGCCGCCGTCGCTGCGAGCAGCGCGGTGCAGGCGAAGGCGGTGACGATCCGAAGTGCGCGGCTCATGGTCCGGTCCCTCCCGCGCGGCCTCGCGGCGGCGCTCCACCCCATGATTTTCGTCAACCGGGGCGGCCGCGTCCACCGTTATCCGCCGGATCACCCGGGCGGCCGGGGTGTCATCACACCCAGATGCCTTTGCCGACGGTCACCACACCGCCCTTGCTGACCGCGAAACGCTCGCGGTCGCGGTCCCGGTCGACCCCGATGATCTCGCCCTCCGAGACCACCACGTTCTTGTCCAGAATGGCGTGCCGCACCACCGCGCCGCGCCCGATCCGGACTCCCGGCATGATCACGCTGCCCTCCACCGTCGCGCCGTCCTCGACCCGGACATTGGAGAACAGCACCGAATTGCGCACGGTCGCCGCCGACAGGATGCTGCCCGCGCCGACGATCGACTCCTGCGCCAGGCCGCCGCGCCCGAACTTGGCGGGCGGCAGGTTCTCGGCCGCGCCGCGGATGGGCCAGTGCCGGTTGTAGAGATCGAAGACCGGGTCCACCGACACCAGATCCATGTGCGCCTCATAGAAGGCGTCCAGGGTTCCCACGTCGCGCCAGTAGCCGCGACTGCGATCGGTCGAGCCGGGCACGATGTTGCTGCCGAAGTCGTACACCGCGGCCTGGCCCGCGCGCACCAGGCCCGGAATGATGTCCCCGCCCATGTCGTGGTCCGAGTCGTTGTCGTCCGCGTCCGCGCGGATCGCGTCGACCAGGACCTTGGTGGTGAAGACGTAGTTGCCCATCGAGGCGAAGGTGACGTTCGGATCGTCCGGGGTGCCCGGCGGATGCGCGGGCTTCTCCAGGAAGTTCACGATGCGGCCGGACTCGTCGGAATCTATGCAGCCGAACGCGCTCGCGGTGCTGCGCGGCACCCGGATGCCCGCCACCGTCACGCCCGCGCCGGCCTCGATGTGCGCGGTCACCATCTGCTCGGGGTCCATGCGGTACACGTGATCGGCGCCGAAGACGACGATGTACTCCGGGTCCTCGTCGTAAATGAGATTGAGCGACTGCATGATCGCGTCGGCACTGCCGGTGTACCAGCGCGGGCCCAGCCGCTGTTGCGCGGGCACCGGGGTGATGTACTCCCCGCCGAAGCCGGAGAGCCGCCAGGTCTGGGAGATGTGCCGATCCAGGGAATGCGACTTGTACTGCGTGAGTACGCAGATCCGCAGATACCCGGCGTTCACCATGTTCGAGAGCACGAAGTCGATGAGGCGGTACGCGCCGCCGAACGGCACGGCGGGCTTGGCACGGTCCTTGGTGAGCGGAAAGAGTCGCTTGCCCTCGCCACCGGCGAGCACGATCCCGAGTACGTGCGGCTGGCTCCTCACACTCGCCAAGTTACCTGTCTTCGGTGGCCGGGCCTGCGGCGGCGCGAGTTCGAAACCGGGAGAACCCGGTTGTTCGATTCGTCGTCGCCTGACGGATGCTTGGGCTCGGACGTGGCGGCGAACGGCCGGGCCGGTGCCGGGACGACCGGTCGCGGACATCGATGCGGGTGGGACGGCGGCGCGCCGGTGCGGGGGCAGGGCGGCTCGATCGCATCCGGGGGTGCGAACTTGCGAGGACGGGTGGTTGGTCGCGGGTTGGACGAGAGACTAGGTTGGACCGGTGAGTTCTGGCGCGGATGGCGGCCGCGAACACGGCGTTCCCGGGCGCGGTGTTCATGACCTGCGTGTCGCCATGATGACCCGCGAGTACCCGCCCGAGGTGTACGGCGGGGCGGGGGTGCACGTCACCGAACTGGTGCCGCGGCTGCGGGAACTGTGCGACGTCTCGGTGCACTGCATGGGCGTGCCGCGGCTCGATGCCGTGGTGCACCAGCCCGATCCGACGCTCTACGCCGCCAACTCGGCGCTGCAGATGATGTCCGCGCAACTGCGGATGGCCGACGCCGCCGAAGGCTCGGACGTCGTGCACTCGCACACCTGGTACACCGGGCTGGCCGGGCACCTCGCGGCCGAGCTGTACGCGATTCCGCATGTGCTGACCGCGCATTCGCTGGAACCGCGCCGGCCCTGGAAGGCCGAACAACTCGGCGGCGGCTACCGGCTCTCGTCCTGGTCCGAGCACAACGCCATGACCTACGCCGACGCCGTGATCGCGGTGAGCGCGGGCATGCGCACCGATGTGCTGGCCGCGTACCCGGACATCGATCCGGCGAAAGTCCATGTGGTGCACAACGGTATCGACGCGAGCGTGTGGCATCCGGGCGGACCCGCGCCCGAGGTGCGCGACATTCTCGGCGAACTCGGCGTGCGGCGGGACCGCCCGGTCGCGGCGTTCGTCGGGCGCATCACGCGGCAGAAGGGCGTCCCGCACCTGCTGGCCGCGGCCCGATACCTGGACCCCGACATCCAGCTGGTGCTGCTGGCCGGGGCCGCCGACACCCCCGCCATGGAGTCGGAGGTGCGCGCCGCGGTGCGCGAACTCGGCGCGACCCGCGACGGGGTGTACTGGGTCCGCGAGATGCTCCCCACCGAGCTGGTCCGCCAGGTCCTGGCCGCCGCAACGGTTTTCATCTGCCCCTCGGTCTACGAGCCCCTGGGCATCGTGAACCTCGAGGCCATGGCCTGCGGCACCGCCGTCGTGGCCTCCGACGTCGGCGGGATTCCCGAGGTGGTGGTCGAGGGCGAGACCGGCCGCCTCGTCCACTACGACGAGACCCGCCCCGACCTGTACGAGCGGGCCCTGGCCCACGCGGTCAACGTGGTGGCCGCCGACCAGTCCGCCGCCGCCGCGATGGGCGCGGCCGGCCGCGCCCGCGCGATCGCCGAGTTCGACTGGAATCAGATAGCCGCCCGCACCGCGAAGGTCTACGACCTGGTTCGCAAGAACTGAAGGCGCCGGGTCGCGCTTCGTCAGGTGCGGGGGCGATAGGCCGCGATCGTGACCGACGCCGTGACGGGCAGGGGGTTCGGGAGGGCGGCGACGCGGGCGGGGCGATGGTCGGCCGCGTGGAAGGCCGAGGGGCCCATCGCGACCACCGCGGCGATGTCGGGGTGGGACAGGGACATCGTGTACTCCACGGCGGTGCGGTCGAGGAGTTCGAAACGGGCGTCCAGGGATTCGGCCAGGCGGTCCTGTTTGGTCGCGTCCACGCGGACCATGTCGAGGGGCTCGATCAGCTCGGTCAGGTGGCGGGGGGTGGGCGTCACGACGAGGAAGCGGCCGCCGGGGGCGAGGATTCGGGCCACCTCGTCGGCGTTGCGGGGGGCGAAGACCGACAGGACCGCGGCGAGGGAGTGGTCGCGGACGGGGAGGCCGCGCCAGGCGTCGGCCAGGATCGCGGCCGCGCGGGGGTGGGCGCGGGCGGCGCGGCGGGCGGCGGGCTTGGCCACGTCGAGGGCGATGCCGCGTAGTTCGGGCAGGGCATCGAGGACGGCGGACGTGTAGTAGCCGGTGCCCGCGCCGATCTCCAGTACCGCGGGCCCGCCGGTGGTCGGTGAGCCCGGTCCGGAGACCATGCCGGGAACCGCGGAAACGTGTGGGGCGGCCGGGGGGATCGCGTCGGCTCGCGGGGTCCTATGAGCACGTGCGGCTTCGCTCAGCAGGGTCGAGGCGAGGCGGGTCGCGGACGAGCCGGTGAGCGTCGCGCCCGGGCGGAGCGGGCGATCGGCAGCGTTGGGCTCGGGGGCCGGGAGCGGGCCACCGGCGAGAGCGTCGGCCAGGGCCGCGGCGATGGGTGCGAAATGACCGGCGGCCTGAAAAGTGGCTCTTGCATCGAGCATGTCGGGCGTGTCGCCGGACATTTTCGTGGAGGCGCCGGTGAGCAGGCTGACGTAGCCCTGGCGGGCGATGTCGAAGGTGTGGCCGGTGGCGCAGCGCAGGGCGCGCGCGTGCGGCGCGAGGTCCCGGCCGCATTCCGGACAGGACAGTAGATCGGCGCAGGCGATCAGGGGATCGACCGAGCCGAGGGGTGGTGGGCCGGCAGACACCGATATGCCGGTGAGCCGGTCCGCCCGGGGGCTGTGGCTCACCGGCACAGGTAGGTCTGGCTACTAGCTGGTGACACTCTTGAGTTCGTCACCCAGTGCCGCAGCTTCCTCCGGCGTGAGCTCGACGACCAAACGCCCGCCACCCTCGAGTGGAACCCGCATCACGATTCCACGCCCTTCCTTGGTTGCCTCGAGGGGACCGTCCCCGGTGCGGGGCTTCATGGCCGCCATCCTCTGCTCCCTCCAGATCTGCGCGGATTACTGCGCACTTTCATGGAACTCCAGTTGTTACCAACCAGGCAGCCCGCCGGTATGTGGCGGGCCGCACCAAGCCCATTCTTCCCTATCGCGGATCGGGGCGGGTACCTGAGTTCCAAAAACCGACCGACGTGGCGTTCAGGGAGTCGCCGGATTCACCCAGCAATCGGCGATGTGATCGTCTACCATCCCGGTCGCCTGCATGAGTGCGTACGCAGTAGTGGGACCCACGAACTTGAACCCACGGCGCTTCAGTTCTTTTGCGAGAGCAGCGGATTCGGGAGTGATGGCGGGCACATCGGCGAGGGTCGCGGGCCGCGGTCGCGGGTCCGGAGCGAAGCTCCAGAGCAGCTTTTCGAGGCCATCCGGGAGCTCCAGAGCGACCCGGGCATTGTGGATACTCGCATCGATTTTGGCCCGATTGCGAACTATGCCGGGGTCCGTCATGAGGCGTTCCACATCCGCCGGGCCGAACGCGGCGACCCGTTCCATGACGAACCCGTCGAAGGCCGCGCGGAAGGCCGGGCGCTTGCGCAGAATCGTGATCCACGCGAGGCCCGATTGAAACGCCTCGAGGCAGACGCGTTCGAACAACGCGTCGTCGCCGTGCAGGGGGCGGCCCCATTCGGTGTCGTGATAGTCCCGGTAGAGCTCGGAGGACTCGGACCAGCCGCACCGAATCCGGCCGTCCGTGGCCGGGGACGCGGCGGTCATCGGCGGCCCGGGGTGCCATCGGCGCCCGGCTCGTCGCCGGGTTCGGCGGCCGCGGGCTCGGCCGGCAACACTTCGGGCAACGGGTTGCCCGACTCGGCGGCGCGTACCGGGGGATCGGTGGGAAGCGGCGGCGCGGCGGCGGTTTCCGGCGTGGCGCCGGAACCGTCCGAGGCGGCCGAATCGGAAGATATTCGGCGCGGGCCGGGCGTGTCGGTGGTCTTGCCGAGCGCGACGGATCCGGTGTTCGCGGCCTCGGCCCCGACCATCACCTCGGAGCGCTCGTCCTGGGCGCCGCGCGCCTGGGCGAGCTGCCATTCCAGATCGTCGATGCGGGCGGCCAGCCGGGTCAGCGCCCAGTCCACCTCGCCCGCCTTGTAGCCGCGCAGCACCTGCTGGAAGCGCAGCGCGCGCACGTCGCTGCCGCCGATGTTCTCCGCCGGGAGCACCGTCACCGTCGTCCCCTCCGGCAGCGGGCCCAGTTCCTCGGAGCGTCCGAAGACCGCACTGGCGACCAGGAACAGCAGCGCGGCGACCAGACCGACGATCAGCACGTACAGCAGCAGCGTGAGCATGTGTCCGAGCTTAGGGGGACGGGCCGACGCGGAAATAGTTAGGCCCGGCGGAAATCGGTCGTCGAACTCTCAGTGCGAGGACCGATTTCGCGCCGGGCCCGAAGGGTCTCGGCCGTGCGCCGTGCCTACAGGTGGCGCGTGGTGTCGATGTTCAGCGACATGCCCGCCAGGCCGCGGCGGCGCACGGCCAGCTTGTCGGCGATCTCGAGCAGGGCCTTGCCCGAGGCGCTCTCGGGGGCGCGCAGCACGATCGGGGTGCCCTCGTCGCCGGCCTCGCGCAGCTCCTGCTCGATCGGGATCTGGCCCAGCAGCGGCACGTTCGCGCCCACCGCGCGGGTGAGGTTCTCGGCCACGGTCTGCCCGCCGCCCGAACCGTAGAGCTCCATGCGCGAGCCGTCGGGCAGATCCAGCCACGACATGTTCTCGATGACGCCCGCGATGCGCTGGCGGGTCTGCAGCGCGATGGATCCGGCGCGCTCGGCGACCTCCGCCGCGGCGAGCTGCGGGGTGGTCACGACCAGGATCTCGGCGTTGGGGATCAGCTGGGCCAGCGAGATGGCCACGTCGCCGGTGCCCGGTGGCAGATCCAGCAGCAGGATGTCCAGATCGCCCCAGAACACGTCGGCCAGGAACTGCTGCAGCGCGCGGTGCAGCATCGGGCCGCGCCACACCACGGGGGTGTTGCCCTGGGTGAACATGGAGATCGAGATGAGCTTCACGTCGTGCGCGATGGGCGGCATGATCATGCGCTCGACCTGCGTCGGGCGCTGGTCGGTGCCGAGCATGCGCGGCACCGAGTGGCCGTAGATGTCGGCGTCGAGCACGCCGACGGACAGGCCCTTGGCGGCCATGGCGGCCGCGAGATTGACCGTGACGCTGGACTTTCCGACGCCGCCCTTACCGGAGGCGACCGCGTACACGCGGGTCAGCGATCCGGGCTGGGCGAACGGGATGACCGGTTCGGCATTGTCGCCGCGCAGCTTCTTGCGCAGTTCGGTGCGCTGCTCGTCGTTCATGACGTCGAGGGTCACGTCGATCGTCCCGACACCCGGCACGTCGTTGACGGCTTTGGTGACGCGTTCGGTGATGGCGCCCTTCATCGGGCAGGCCGATGTCGTCAGATAGACCACGACCTGGACACTGCCGTCGTCGCCGACCACGACGCTCTTCACCATGCCCAGCTCGGTGATCGGTTTCCGGATCTCCGGGTCGTTCACCTTCGCGAGCGCGCCCCGCACATCCGATTCCGTTACCACTGGCATGCGTCCAACAATAGGAGGACGAGCGGCGGCACGAACGGTCAGGGCTCGGAACGGGGCCGGTTCCGGCGGCGCCCGGTGCACGTTCTCAGCGGGCCGCCGCCGCCACTTCGGCGGGGGCAGGGTGGCCGGGCGACTCGGGAGCGCCCGGGGTGGGGCGCGTCGCGCCGCGCAGCAGAACGGCCCAGTACCCCACGAGGATCGCGCAGTAGAGCGACTGCGACAGCGCCGAGGTGATGCCGCGCGGCGGCATCTCCGTGTTCAGCGACAGCGGGATCGCCGACAGCGCGAGCGCCGCGGTGGTGATCACGCCGCGACCCAGCACGATCAACATGAGCAGACCGGGCCACAGCAGCATCAGGTAGTTGTGCCACGCGATCGGGGAGAACAGCAGACCGGCGGCCAGCACCGCCCACGGCGCCACGCCGCCCGGGTCGGCGCGATGCCGCCCGCACCACCACAGCGTGCCGGTCAGCACGGCGAGTCCCAGGGCGGTGCCGACACCGGCGGGCAGGCCGAACCGCACGGCGAGGCCCGGCAGCGAGGCGTTGTCCACCCAGCCGGACACCGGCTCGGAGAACGCGATTCGCAGCCAGCCCGCTGCGCTGGACGGTCCGGCGGCGAGCACGCCGACGAGCGACGCGATCGCCGCGGCCGCGATCCCGGCACGGAAGGGCGCCCACGCCCGATGCACGGCGGCGAGCAGCAGCAGCGGCGCCAGCGAGGGTTTGAGCGCCACGGTGACGCCGTACAGGACGGCCGCGAGCACCGGTCGTCCCCGGCGCTGTGCGATCCATCCGGCGACGAGTCCGGCCAGCAGCATCGGATAGACCTGGCCGAGCAGCAGCGTCCCGTACAGCGGCGCCGAGGCGAGGACGGCCGCGACGACCGCCGCCGTGACCGCGGCCCGCAGTCGCAGTTCCCGGCACACCGCGAGCACCGCGCCGAGGACCACGAGCAGCATCACCACGATGAAGACCCGGTGGGCCGTGACGGCGTCCAGCGCGGCGAACGGCGCGAGCAGCAGCGAGACGAGCGGCGGGTTGAGATTGCGCAATTCGGCCGGGGTGTCGTAGATGTCGTTCCCGTGCACGAGCGCGACGGCCGAGTGCCAGAAGGTGTCGAAGTCGACGTGCACCCCACCCATGTCCGCCGACCACAGCGGCCCGACCATCCCCCCGAGGTCGGCCACCCGCAGGACCGTGACCCCCACCGCGACGACCACGAGCGGCAGGACCGCCACCCACCCGGCAACACCCGCGCGATCGTTCCGCGCAACTCCCCGCAACACGGCTCCCGACGTTATAGCTACCGACCGGTTCCCGCCGAATCGCCACGAATGTTGTGCCGGATCGACCTGGCTCGGGCTGTATACGCAAGGGCGGTGGGTGGATTCACCGCGACCGAGCACGCCCCGTCGTCGGGACCGTCGCGCCGGGCCGAGTGGGCCGTCCGGTCCTGCGGGGGAGTGGGGCGGCTTTGCGGGCCGGCCCGGGT
The DNA here is from genome assembly GCF_053981095.1 of Nocardia sp. NPDC003693. Taxonomy (NCBI): domain Bacteria; kingdom Bacillati; phylum Actinomycetota; class Actinomycetes; order Mycobacteriales; family Nocardiaceae; genus Nocardia; species Nocardia sp. NPDC003693. The sequence continues at coordinate 23,889 of NZ_JBSFNO010000043.1, read as the reverse complement.
GCCGCACGGTCGCTCAGGCCATCGCCACCGGCCCCGGGTGGGCCGGTGGGTTGCTGGGCCGCTCCGGGTCAGATGCGGGGGAGTTGGGCGGGCTGGGGGGCTACGCCGGAGGCGTAGGCCGTTTCCCAGGCCATCACGTTCGCCACGTAGGCCATGGAGTTGTTGTAGCGCAGGATCGCGCGGGTCTGCTGGGCGGCGTCGCGCATGTTCAGGCCGCCCGCGCAGAGGTATTTGCCCGCGGTCAGGGTGGCGTCGAAGATGTTCTGCGGATCGGAGATTCCGTCGCCGTTGCCGTCGGCCGCGTAGCGCGTCCAGGTCTCGGGCAGGAACTGCATCGAGCCCACGGCGCGGTCGTAGCCGGAAATCCCGTCCAGCACACCGTTGTCCGAGTCGTGGATGACGTTGTTGCCCGCGAGGCTGCCGTCCAGGACGGGGCCGTACACCGGGTCGAGGTTGTTGCCGTTCGCGTCGACCTTGCCGCCGAACGAGTGCACCGACTCCACGCGGCCGATGCCGGCGAGCATCTGCCACGGCATGCCGCACACCGGGTTGTCCGCCGCCAGTAGACGTTCCGCGTTCTGATACGCGTTCACGGAGATGCCGGGAATGCCGAGCGGGCCGGCGGGGAGGGCGGCGGGGACACGCCCGTCGGGCTGGGCCACCGTCTTCACGATCGGAGGTGGCGGGGGGAGAAGCTGTTTGGCCTCGCGATGCAGAGGCTGTTCGGCCGCGGCCGGCAGGGCCGCCTCGGGTCTCGATAGCTCCTGACCCCCGGCGACCGTCAGCTTCTGTTGCTGGATGGTCGAGGTGATCTTGTCGGTGATCGATCCGTCGGCCGCGCCGGTGACCGTTGCGATTCCGGCGGGCAGGAGGCCGGTGAATGCCAGAACCGATCCGCGCCGCATCGTCGGGACCGGGGGCTTGCGATGACGTCCCACAGTGTGGTGACCCTCCATTACCGTCGGGAAGAGACCGGGGGTGGTGGACGCCACACTACCGCATTCGAGACCTTTTCGTTACTACTCCGTGACCATCTGAAATTTTTGCGCAGATCAGCCGGTAGAAAACCGGTTTTCCGGGCCGTGCGGCGCGTCCCGCCCCGCACGGCCGGGAAAATTACGGCGCGGGCGCGGGCGCCGGCAGCGGAATCGTGATGCCGAACGGGAGGGTGATGCCGGGCGCGGCGGGCGCCGGCTCGACCGGTGCGGCGGGCACCTCGGCGGGCTCGGCGACGCCGGGCTCGGGGGTCTTCTCCGGCGCCTGCGCCTGCGGGGCGACCGGTTGCTGACCCTGCTCCTGCGGCTTCTCCTCGGTGGCGGCCTGGCACGAGACGGTGGCCTGTTCCGGCGGCAGCGCGCGGCCGTCCGGCCCGTAGGTCACGTTCGCCTGTCCGGGCTGTGCGCCGTCCTCGGGCTTGGCGTCGACCGGCAGCGCGTCCGGCTGCACCGGAACCTCGGCCTGCACGCAGTTTTCCGGCGCCGGGGCGGCGGGCGCGGCGGGGCAGAAGATCCCGCACGGAATCGGCGGCAGCCCCGGGATGGTGATCATCACCTGGGTCGCGGGCGCCTGCGTGGTGCCGACCGGCTTCTCCTCGGCCGTCGTGGTCGGCAGCGTCGAGGAGGCCAGCGACATGTCCGGCGCGCTCTGCAGCGAGCCCGGCGGAACCAGCGTCGAGGAGATCTCCACCGGCGCGGGCGCGCCGCCGGTCTTGTACGCGTTCGACCAGCTCAGCACGCTCGCCGCGTAGGACATCGAATTGTTGTAGCGCAGTACGGCTTTGAGCTGCTGCTGCGCGTCGCGCAGGTCCAGCCCGCCCGAGCACAGGTACTTGCCCGCGGCCAGCGCGGCGTCGAAGACGTTGTGCGGATCGGAGACGCCGTCGCCGTTGCCGTCGGCCGCGTACAGCGACCAGGTGCCCGGCAGGAACTGCATGGGGCCCAGCGCCCGCACGTAACCGCCGTCCGCGGCCTTGATGACCTCGTTGCCCGGCAGCGTGCCGTCCAGGGCCGGGCCGTAGATGGGCTGCACCGTGGTGCCGGCGGCGTCGGTGCGGCCGCTGCCGGCGTGCCCGGATTCGATGCGGCCGATACCGGCCAGCAGATTCCAGGGCAATCCGCAGCCCGGCGTGGAGGATTCCATGGCCAGTTCCGCGTTGCGGTAGGCCGCGAGCACGATCTCCGGAATGCCGAGCGCGCCGGTGCCGCCGGGCAGGGCGATGTTCTGCAGTGGCACGTTGCCGAGGCGGGAGCCGTCGGCGGGCGGGGTCATGGCGCTGAGTCTGCGCGGGGCCTCGGGTGCGGCCGGGACCAGGCCGACGAGCTGATCGGACGCGGGTTCGGCGCCGGCGGGTGCGCTGTCGCTGGCCGCCGCTGCCAGCAACGCTTCCGGGGCGGCCTGCGGGGCCGCCTGGGGATGCGTCGTGACATTGGTGGCCGAACCGGCGGTGACCAGGCCCGCGATCAGCAGGGCAGACGCTGTCACCGGTGCAGATATTCTCTTCGCCACCACACAATCCCCTCGGTCGTGCGGCCGAAGCCCTGTGATGACAGCCGCAGTGCGGTGGTGTCTGGGTCGGTCGCTCGGAACAACGTGATCCAGGTTACCCATCCGTAAGCTTGTTGTGTACTCCTTCTGCGGTCAGTCGCCATCTTTCTGCGCCAAATTTGCGACCCCAGGCCTCTTTCGATCGGTACCCTTCTTGGTTTTGCGCTCGGGTACCGCCTCGCCGTCGGTCGCCAGTTTCTCCAGCCTGAGCAGGGCTTCCTTCACATCGTCGAGTTCGCGGCGGACGTAATCGCGGGTCGCGACCTCGCCGACCGCCAGGCGCAGGGCGGCCAGTTCGCGGGCCAGGAACTCGGTGTCGGCTTTTGTCTGGGCTGCCCGCGTCCGGTCCTCTTCCAGGGCCACCCGGTCACGATTGTCCTGCCGGTTCTGCGCCAGCAGGATCAGCGGCGCGGCGTAGGCGGCCTGGGTGGAGAACGCCAGATTCAACAGGATGAACGGGTACGGATCCCAGCGCAGCCGAACGGCGAAGACGTTGAGCAGAATCCAGATGATGACGATCGCGCTCTGGATCACCAGGTAGCGGCCGGTGCCCAGGAACCGGGCGACCCGCTCGCTGGAGCGCGCCAAAGCCTCTGCGTCCCAGTCGAATCCGCGGAATCTGCTCTCGACCGGGGTACCGAGGCGCTCGCGAGCGCTCAGTTTGTCCATTCGATCGGTCATGCCCGCCCTCCGGTGCCGTCGATCAGCGGCATGCCGTGCACGTCGTGATTGTCGTCCTGCTCGCGCCAGTCCTCGGGAAGCAGGTGATCGAGGACGTCGTCGACGGTCACCGCGCCGAGTAGATGGTTCTCCGCGTCCACGACCGGCCCGCACACCAGGTTATACGTTGCGAAATACCTGGTCACGGCTGTGAGCGGCGCGTCGGCGCGCAATTGCACCAGATCCGCGTCCAGGATGCCGCCGACGAGGTTCGCCGGTGGTTCGCGCAGGAGTTGCTGAAAGTGCACGCACCCCATATATCTACCGGTGGGCGTCGCCGTCGGCGGGCGCACGACGAAGGCCATGCTGGCCAGCGCCGGGGTGAGCTCGGGATCGCGGATACGGGCCAGCGCCTCGGCGACCGTGGTGGACGGGGTGATCACCACCGGTTCGGGGGTCATCAGGCCGCCCGCGGTGTAAGGCGCGTGCTCGAGGAGTCGGCGGACCGGTTCGGAATCCTCCGGATCCATCAGTGCCAGAAGCGATTCGGCTTCGTTCACGGGCAGCTCGCCGAGCAGGTCCGCCGCGTCGTCGGGGTCCATGGCCTCGAGCAGGTCGGCCGCGCGCTCGACGCCGAGCTGTTCGAGCACCTCCACCTGATCTGTCTCGGGCAGTTCCTGCACCACGTCCGCGAGGCGTTCGTCGTCGAATGCCGAGGCGACTTCGATCCGGCGCTTGCGCGGCAGCTCACGCAGCAGATGCGCCACGTCTGCCGGGCGCATGCCCTCGAATTGCTCGAGCAGCTGGGTGACGTCCTGCCCGGGCAGATTCAGCTCTGTCTGAGTGAGTCCGCGCACCTGCGCCCAATCCACCACGTGCACCGCGCCACGCCGCCCGAACCCGATGCCGAGCCGGCGGCGTTCGCGCACCGCGACCCGCGTCACCACCCAGTCCCGGGTCCGGGACTGCTCGACGCCCAGGTCGACCACCACGACCTCGACGTCGGCCAGCTGCGGCAGTTCCGGATCGGCGACGCGCACCGTGGAGTCGAGCAGCTGCGCGATGGCGAGCACCTCGCCCGGGCGCAACTCGAAACGCCGGACCGAGATGTTTCCGGTGGTCAGCGTGACCGACCCGGGGTCGACGGCCTGCACGCGCAGCATCGGGACGAAAATCCGCTTCCGGGTGGGCAGTTCGACGAGGATGCCGAGCACGCGCGGTTGCTGCCGGTCGTACCGGATCGAGAGCACGATGTCGCGAATGCGACCGATAGACTCCCCGTCCGGTCCCAGCACCACCAAGCCCGCGAGCCGAGCGGCGAAAACTTTGGTCGCTGCCATGAGAGCCAAGGCTAGTGCGTGGGGGCCGCCCGAAATGTCACGCCACGAGCGTGCCTTTCGCCACTGGACAAGGAGTGACCCATGACAGCGCGCCGTTCGGTGCTCGCCGTGCCCGGCAGCAACCCCCGCATGATCGACAAGGCCAAGGGCCTGGCGGCGGACGAGATCTTCCTCGATCTGGAGGACGCGGTGGCCCCGGCGGCCAAGGCGCAGTCCCGGGCGAACATCGTCGCCGCGCTGAACGCCGAGGACTGGAACGGCCAGATTCGCGTTGTGCGCGTGAACGATTGGACCACCCAGCACACCTACGCCGACGTCATCGCCGTGGTCGAGGGCGCGGGCGCGAACCTCGACGCCATCCTGCTGCCCAAGGTCACCGACGGCGGCCAGGTCCGGGCGCTGGACCTGCTGCTGACCCAGCTCGAGAAGGCCGGCGGGCTGCCCGTGGGCCGCATCGGCATCGAACCGCAGATCGAGAACGCGCTCGGGCTGCGCAACATCGACGAGATCGCCACGGCGAGTCCCCGGGTGCGGACGCTGGTGTTCGGCCCCGCCGATTTCATGGCCTCCATCAATATGCGCACCCTCGTGGTCGGCGAACAGCCCGAGGGCTACACCCCCGGCGACGCCTACCACCACATCTATATGACCATCCTGCTCGCGGCCCGCGCCCACGGATTGCAAGCCATCGACGGCCCGTACCTGGCCGTTCGCGACATCGAGGGCTTCCGGCGCAACGCCGCGCGCACCGCGGCGCTCGGTTTCGACGGCAAATGGGTGCTGCACCCGGACCAGATCGCGGCGTGCAACGAGATCTTCAGTCCGCGCCAGGCCGATTACGACCGCGCCGAGGAGATTCTGGACGCCTACGCCTTCCACACCTCCGCCGCGGGCGGTGCGCGCGGCGCCGTCATGCTGGGTGACGAGATGATCGACGAGGCCAGCGCCAAGATGGCCCAGGTCATCGCCGAGAAAGGACGTGCGGCCGGAATGATGCGCAGCACGTCCGCGGTGTGAAACCGGCGCTGCGATACCCCGGGTGACCCGGACGAATAGCATGATGGAGATATGACGAATCCCCTGGGGAACTCGAACCGGAACCGACCGGGCCTGCCGACGCCTCCGTCGGGCTGGCCGGTCGCGTCGTACCCGACCTACGCCGAGGCACAGCGGGCGGTCGACTACCTGGCCGACAACCAGTTCCCGGTGGAGAACGTGACCATCGTGGGTGTCGACCTCATGCAGGTCGAGCGGGTGCTGTACCGCCTCACCTGGGGCAAGGTCATCGGCACCGGCGTGGTGTCCGGCGCCTGGCTGGGCCTGTTCGTCGGCCTGCTGCTGAGCCTGTTCAACAGCGGCGGCGCGATCATCATCGGCCTGATCGGCGGCATCATCTTCGGCGTGATCTCCACGACGATCCCGTACGCGGCCAGCCGCGGGCAGCGCGACTTCGCCTCCAGCATGCAGCTGGTGGCCGGGCGGTACGACGTGCTGTGCGACCCGAAGGCCGCCGAGCAGGCGCGCGACATGCTCGCCAGGCTGGCGCTGTAGCCGATGGACGTGATCGACACGGTCCGGGCAGGCGTGCTCGGGCATTTCGGCGTGCAGACCGCGGACGCGGCCTCGGTGACCTTCCTGGGTCTCGAGCCCATCGACATCCTGCGGATCCCGGACGCGGATCTGGTGCACTACGTGACCCTCGGCGGTTCCCGCCATCCGATGACCGATCCGAGTGCGGCCCTGGCCGATCCGGTGCGCGGTCCGCGCGCGGAACTGGCGCTGACCCTGCTCGGCAACGTCGGCGCCGGCTCCGGGCTGACCCGGGCGCTGGCGGTGCTGGTGGCCTCGCCGTCGGTGGAGGGCATCGTGCTGCAGCCGGACGCGCTGCTGGACTTCGGTGAACCGCTGTGGGGCGGCGCCATTTTCACCGCGGTGCTGCTGGGCGAGAGCGAGATCCCGGACGTGCCGCTGCCCGACCCCGCGGACCCGGTGCGGTTCCTGACCGCGACGCCCATCACCGCGACCGAGGCCGCCTGGGTGCGGATCCGGGGCGCGGCGGCGCTGCGCGAGGCCTGGACCGAGGCGAAAATCGATGTGCGGGACCCGGATCGGGGTTCGGCCAGCCTGTAGCCCGGACCGAGCCCGGGCCGATCCCGCGGATCAGAGCCAGTCGTTGCGGTGGAACGTCTTGTACAGCACGGCGCAGACCAGCACCATGAGCCCGATGATCAGCGGATAGCCGTAGGTCCACTTCAGTTCCGGCATGTGATCGAAATTCATGCCGTACACGCCCGCGATCATGGTCGGCACGGCCGCCATGGCCGCGTACGCGGAGATCTTGCGCATGTCGGTGTTCTGCTGCACGCTCACCTTGGCCAGCGCGGCGTTGATGAGCGCGCTGAGCGATTCGTTGAAGTCGGTGATCTGTTCCGCGGCCGCGGTGTGATGGTCGAGCACGTCCCGCATGTAGCGCCGAATCTCCACCGGCAGCGGCAGTTTCGGGTCGTGCGTGAGCAGTTGCAGCGGGAGCGCCAGCGGTTTGACCGCGCGCCGCAGTTCCACCACCTCGCGCTTGAGCTGATAGATCGCCTCGATGACGATGCGGCTCGCCGGGGTGAACACCGCCTCCTCCATGGCGTCGACGTCCTCCTCGATCGACGCGGTCACCTCCACGTACGAGTCGACGACGTGATCGGCCACCCCGTGCAGCACCGCGCCGGGACCGAGTCCCAACTGCTGCGGATCGGCCTCCAATTGCTTACGGACACCGGCCAATCCGGTGTGGTCGCCGTCGCGCACGGTGATCACGAAGTCGGGCCCGGTGAAGATCATGATCTGGCCGGTGTCGACGATCTCGCTGACCGTGTTCAGCTCGTGCACGTGGTACTGCACGGTCCGCAGCACCAGCACCAGAATGTCGTCGTAGCGTTCGAGTTTGGGGCGCTGGTGGGCGTGCACCGCGTCCTCGACCGCGAGCTGATGCAGGCCGAACGCCTGTGCCACGTCGAGCATGAGGGTGTGGCTCGGCTCCAGCAGGCCCAGCCAGACGAAGCCCTCGCCGCGGTCGCGCACCTCCGCCAGCGCCTGTTCGTAGGTGCACTGATCCAGCAGCCGCCGCCCGTCCACGTAGACCGCGCAGTCGACGACCACGTTCGCCCCGTCCTCGCGGCCGGTCGATGTCGGTGGGTGGTCCTCCGGCCGGTTCGATCGGTGCAGGGACGGCAGCGGCGGAATCGACACGGTCGAAGTCTAGTTGTCACCGGGCCCGCCGCCGGGGCACCCGCGTGCGGCGTGCGCGGGCCACGTCCGATCGTTACCGGCGCGCGCGGGCAAGATGGGGGTGTGCGCATCGATCTTCACACTCATTCCAATGCCTCCGACGGCACCGACACCCCGGCCGAGCTGATCGCCAACGCCGCGGCCGCCGGGCTCGACGTGGTCGCCCTGACCGATCACGACACCACCTCGGGGTGGGCCGAGGCGGTCGCGGCGCTGCCGCCGGGCCTGACGCTGGTGCGGGGCATGGAGATGTCGTGCGTGGGCAACGGCGCGGACGGCTGGCCGGTGGCGGTGCACCTGCTGGCCTACCTGTTCGATCCGGCCGACGCGTGCTTCGCCCAGGAGCGGGAGCGGTTGCGGGCCGAGCGCATCGTGCGGTTGCGGTCCATGGCCGAGCAGATGCGGGCCGACGGCCTGCCGGTGGACCCGGACGCGGTGATGGCGTCGGCGGGGCCGTCGGCGGGCCGGCCGCATCTGGCCCGGGCGCTGGTGGAGGCCGGCGTGGTGCCGACGGTGGACGCGGCCTTCCAGGATCTGCTGTCCTCCGACGGCCGCTACTACGTGGAGAAGGCCGACACGCCGTTGGAGCGCGCGGTGGAGATGGTGGCCACGGCGGGCGGGGTGAGCGTGATCGCGCACGCGCGGGCCCGCAAACGCGGCCGGTTGCTGGCGCTGGATCACATCCGGGAGTTGAGCGAGCAGGGTCTCGGCGGGCTGGAGCTGGACCATCCCGATCACAGTGCCGCCGATCGCGCGGTGCTGGCGGACCTGGCCGCCGAACTCGGTCTGCTCACCACCGGGTCCTCGGATTACCACGGTCGCAACAAAACCATCCGGCTCGGTGAATTCACCACGGATCCAGAACAATTCGAGCGGCTCGTGGAGAAGGCGAGCGGGGTTCCGGTGATCACGGGATGAAGGTGCTGCGCGGGCTGAGCGGCATCGTCGCGGGCGGCACGGTGGTGCTGGCGGCGACGGTCGTCGGCGCCGAGATCGTGGGCGCGCGGCGCGGGTTTCCGGGTCCGGGAGCCGCCGATGTCGCGTGGCACGTGGTCGCGGCGATAGCGGTGGTCGCCGCGCAAATTTATTCGGATAGGCGTTCGGGTTCGGCGGCTTTTTTCGGGTCCGTGGTTGTTTTTCTACTGGCCGGATATCTGTTGTGGGCCCAGTGGTGGAATTGATACACGCATAACAGTTGCGAGCAGTTGAACTCTGGTCGAACATTTGTCGATATGACCGAATTCGACGCCGATGTGCTCGTGCTGGGCGGTGGCCCGGCCGGGGCCTGGGCGGCGCTCGCGGCGGCCGCCACCGGCGCCCGGGTATTGCTGGTCGACAAGGCGCACTGCGGAACCAGCGGGCCCACCGCGCACGGCGGCGCGACACTGTGGAACATCGCGCCGGGCCCCGCGCGCGACGAAGCGGTGGCGCGGAGTTTCGCGCACGGCGGCGGACTCGCCGATCCCGAATGGATGTACCGCGTCCTGGACGAGACGCACCGGCGTGTCGGCCAACTGGTCGGGGGGAGCGCGCGGTCCGCGGAACCGCACGGGCTGCCCAGCCGAATTCACCTGGACGGCCCGGCGTACCTGGGCCGCATGCGGCGCAGCATGATCGTCGCCGGTGTGCGAATCCTGGACCACCACCCGGCATTACAGCTGCTCACCGACGCCGACGGCGTGGTGTCGGGCGCGGCGGGGGTGGCCCTGCGGGGTGAGGCGCACGCCTGGATCGTGCGGGCGCGCGCGGTGGTGCTCGCCACCGGCGGCTGCGCGTTCCTGTCCGGCGGCGCGGGCACCGACGTGGCGACCGGTGACGGCCTGCTGATGGGCGCCGAGGCCGGCGCCGAACTCTCGGGGATGGAATTCTCCAACGCGTATTCGCTGGTGCCCGCCGGTGATTCGCGACGGACCGGCGCCGGCGCGTCGCTCGTCGTGCCCGATCGGCTCATCGACGCCGCCACGCTCTACGACGAGTCGCGCGCGGTGCTGTGCGAGCACGGCGCCGAATCCCGGGTGCGGGCGTTCACCGCCATCGCCGACGGCCGCCGGGTCTACGCGGCCCTCGACGACCTCCCCGAATCGGTCCGCGAACGATTGCGCGGGGACGCGAGCACACCCGATCACGTGGCACTGCGGCCGGTGTTCGAGGGCACGGTGCGCGGGACCGGCGGCCTGCGGCTGGCCGGAGCCGACTGCGCCACCACGGTTCCCGGGCTCTACGCCGCGGGCGATGTGACCACCCGCGAGCCGGTGACCGGCGCGGTCTCCGGCTTCGGCGGGCAGAACGGCGCGTGGGCGATCTCCTCCGGGGTCTGGGCGGGCGCGGGCGCGGCCCGCTACGCGAGCACCCGGCGGCGGGCGGGCAAGACCCGGGCGGTCCCGGGCGCGGGGCTCGGCGCGAAGGCGCGCATCGATCCGCGCGCGGTCATCGGACTGGTCCAGGAGCACACGCTGCCGTTGCGCCGCAGCTACTGGCGCAGCGACGGCAGCCTGCGGGACAGCATCGGCGAGCTGGACGGCATGTGGCCGGGCGCCGAATTCGACCTCGGCGGCGCGGGCGCGCACCGGCTGCGGGCCAGACAGGCGGCGGCGCTGCTGGCGGTGGCGCGCTGGACCAAGTACAGCGCGCTGGCGCGCACCGAGACGCGCGGGATGCATCGCCGCACCGATCACCCCGGTGCGGCCGGTGATTGGCGCGTACGGTTGCTCTCGGGCGGGCTCGACAGCGTGTGGGTGCGCCCGGAACGCTCGGCCGCGCCGCGGTCCATGCGCGGGCCGGTCCCGCCGCTGGTGCTCCCCGACGACGCGCCGCTGCCCGACGCGGCGGGCAAGCACAGCCGGACCCGGTCCGCGGCCCTGGTGCACGAGCCGGCGCTGACGGAGATCGAATTGCTCTGATCCGCTGGTCCGGTGGTGGCGCCGCGGGCTCACAGGTGAGCCTGCCAACCAGGCATGACAGCTCACCGCGGTGGTCGTCGCCGCGTTGTGACAGTTCTCCACGGTCGCGGCCGGACGTGCGAGTTTCCCTTTACCTGGGGGTGATTCGCCTCGCCTAGGCTTCGTTGATGGTGAACGCGCGCGATGGGCCCGGACCCGATTTGGCGCGTCGTCGCAGCTACTGGCAGAATGTTGCGATCCCCGGTTGGAGCCGACCGCCCGGCCCGGGACACTCGGTGATCACGATCCGCTGACTCGCGGATTCACCCACGATCACCCCGGCGACATCGCCCGGACCCACCCGTCCGGTTCCCGCTCGACGATCTGTGCCGCGACACGCTGCCTCGGCTTCGTGAACCGATACTCGTAATGCTTTGTGACACTTGCTCGATAGACCGGCGCAGTTCCGAAGTAACGGTATCGGTGAAGCAGTGCGGCGCGCCCGATATAGAGCAAGAAACCTGAAATAGCTATTACCGAACGGTAACCGTCAAACGGTTGAGTCCGCACCGAGATGGAGTGAAATCGTGTCACCCGTGACTGAAGCAGTGAATGCCCCCGCGAGCAACGCGAACCTGGCCGACATCACCACGGAAGAAATTTTCGCGGGCCACCTGGGCGGCAAGCTCTCGGTCGAACTCACCGCGCCGCTGGAGACCCAGCGCGATCTCTCCATCGCCTACACCCCGGGTGTAGCGCAGGTGTGCCGCGGCATTCACGCGGACGAATCGCTCGCCAAGACCTACACCTGGGCCGAGCGCCTGGTCGTGGTCGTGTCCGACGGCACCGCGGTGCTGGGCCTGGGCGACATCGGCCCGCGCGCCTCGCTGCCGGTGATGGAGGGCAAGGCGGCGCTGTTCAAGAAGTTCGCCGGACTGGACTCGATCCCGATCGTGCTCGACACCAAGGATGTCGACAAGATCGTCGAAACGCTGATCCTGCTGCGTCCGAGCTTCGGCGCGGTCAACCTCGAGGACATCTCCGCGCCGCGCTGCTTCGAGATCGAGAAGCGCGTCATCGAGGCCCTGGACTGCCCGGTCATGCACGACGACCAGCACGGCACCGCGATCGTGGTGCTGGCCGCGCTCAAGGGCGCCGCCGCCGTGCAGGGCCGCGACATGTCCGAGATGAAGGTCGTGGTCTCGGGTGCGGGCGCCGCCGGCGTGGCGTGCACCGACATCCTGCTGGCCGCGGGCGTCAAGGACGCGATCGTGCTCGACTCCAAGGGCATCGTGAGCCGGGACCGCGGCGATCTGAACGACGTCAAGGTGGATCTGGCCGCGCGCACCAACCCGCGCGACGTGACCGGCGGTGCGGCCGAGGCGCTCGCGGGCGCGGACGTGTTCCTGGGTCTGTCGGCGGGCACCATCGCCGAGGAGCTCATTGCGTCCATGGCTCCCGAATCCATCGTGTTCGCCATGTCGAACCCGGATCCGGAGATCCACCCCGACGTGGCCGCCAAGTACGCCGCGATCGTGGCCACCGGCCGGTCGGACTTCCCGAACCAGATCAACAACGTGCTCGCCTTCCCCGGCGTGTTCAAGGGCGCGCTCGACGTGGGCGCGCGCCGCATCACCGAGGGCATGAAGGTCGCCGCAGCGGACGCCATCTTCGCGGTGGTCAAGGACGAACTGGCCGTGGACAAGATCATCCCCAGCCCGCTGGACCCGCGCGTGGCCCCGGCCGTCGCCGCGGCCGTGGGCGCGGCGGCGATCGCCGAAGGCGTCGCGTAGTCGCACATCGCTGAAAGTCCCGGCCCCCGCACAGAAACTGTGCGGGGGCCGGGTCATTTGAGGGGAAGCGACGGTCAGCGGCGCTCGGTGGTCCGCTGCATTCTCGGGGAGGCGGTCACCGCGGCCACGAACTCGGCCAGCTGCTTGTCCGAGACGTTGCGGGCCAGATCGGACTCGCAGATCATGCCGATCAGGCGTTTGCCGTTCGCCATGTCGACCACGGGCAGGCGCTTGATCTGGTTCTGTTCCATGATCTCGAGGACCTCGGAGACGTCGGTGTCGGCGTCGACCCAGCGCGGGGTGCCCGTCGCGAGGTCGCCGGCGCGGACGCGGGCGGGGTCGTGGCCTTCGGCGATACATCGGACCACGATGTCGCGGTCGGTGAGCATGCCGATCATGCGCTCGTTGTTGCAGATGGGGAGCGCGCCGACGTCCATGTTGCGCATCAGTTGCGCGGCGCGGTCCAGGGTCTCGTCCGCCGGTATGCACTCCACGCTGTCGTGCATGATGTCGCGGGCTTTCATGGCTTTCACGCAAAACCTCCTCGGAAGTGGATGGTGCTGTAGCCACTGCCCATCGTGTCCCGGATCACAGTCGAGGTCAATGCGTTCTTTGCTGAGGGGTAGCCGATCGCTGGTCGGGGGGTGGCGCGGGGTCCGCGATGGTCCGGCGCAGGCGGCCCGAGCCCGGGGCCGCGGCCCACACCGCGGCCGCCAGCAGCGCGTCCAGGATCAGCGCCAGCGCGGCGACCAGGATCGCGCCGACGAGCACGCGGTCGTAGCGGTAGAGGCCGATGCCGTCGAAGATGTAGCGGCCCAGCCCGCCCAGATTGACGTAGGCGGCGATGGTCGCGGTCGCGACCACCTGCAGCGTGGCCGCCCGCAGCCCGGTGAGCAGCACCGGGAGCGCGTTGGGCAGTTCCACGCGGAACAGCACCTGGCGTTCGGTCATGCCCATGGCCCGCGAGGCGTCCACCACCGTGTGGTCGACGTTCGCGATCCCGGCGTACGCGCCGGCCAGCAGCGGCGGGATGCCGACGGTCAGCAGGGCCAGAATCGGCGGCACCAGGCCCAGGCCCAGGCCGAGCACCGCGAAGGTGAGCAGGCCCAGGGTCGGCAGGGCGCGCATGGCGTTGGCGAAGCCGACGATCAGCGCCGAACCCCGCCGGGTGTGCCCGATCACGAGGCCGAGGGGCACCGCGATCAGCGCCGAAAGTCCCACGGCCAGCACGGTGTACCAGAGGTGCTGGAGTACGCGAACCCCGATGCCGGTGGGCCCGGACCAGTTCGCGCCGTCGGCGAGGAAGGCCCAGGCATCCGCGAAAAGACTCATGCCGCGGGCCCTTTCGCGGTACGGCTGTCGCGCAGCCACGGGGTGGCCAGCCTGCCGAGCAGGAACAGCGCGCGGTCCACGATGAGCGCCAGGACGAGCACCACGATGATGCCCGCGACGATCTCGTCCGGATAGTCGCGCTGATACCCCTGGGTGAAGAGTTTGCCGAGCCCGCCGACGCCGATGAGCGCGCCGACGGTCACCATCGAGATGTTGGTGACGGCCACGACCCGCAGGTTGGCGACGAATACCGGGAGGGCGAGCGGGAAGTCGACGGTCAGCACCCGTCGCAGCCGGGTGTAGCCGATGGCGTCGGCGGCGTCGAGCACGGCCGCGGGCACCGAGTCCAGGGCGGCGGGCACCGCGGTCACCAGCAGCGCCACCGAATAGATGGTCAGGGCGATCACCACGTTGAGCGGATCGATGACCGCGATGCCCAGCAGCGGGGGAATGATCACGAACAGCGCGAGCGAGGGAATCGTGTAGGCGATGCTCGCGACGGTGGTCGTGATGCGCCGCGGCCAGCGGGTGCGGTGCACGAGCGCGCCGATCGGCACCGCGATGGCCAGCGCGAGCAGCAGCGGCAGCAGCGCCAGATACAGGTGCGTGCGGGTGAATCCGGCGATCTCACCGAGATTGCCGAGCAGGTAGTTCACCGCGGTTCTCCGGTGAAGAACGCGCGATTGCGTGCGGCGTCCTCGTCCGCGCGCTGGCGGGTGAGCTGTTCCAGCACGTCCGCCGCGCGGATGCCGCCGACGGCGGCCCCCGAATCATCGACCGCCACACCGATTTCCGAGGGCGAGGAGATGGCGCTGTCCAGGGCCTGGCGCAGATCGCCGCCGGGCGGGAACAGCGAGCCGCCCGCGGCGACGCACTCGGTCAGCGCGCGCCCGGCGCGCACCCCTTCCACGCCGGTGGTGTCGATCCAGCCGATGGGATGGCGCGCGGCGTCGACCACGAGCCGCCATTCGTTCCGGCCCAGGCGGACGCCGGGCACGTCGGCGGGGGACAGGGTCGCGAGGTCGAGCAGCGTGACCCCCGCCGCGCTGCGGAAAGATAGCTCCCGGTAGCCGCGATCGCGGCCGACGAATCCGGCGACGAAATCCGTTGCGGGCTGCGAGAGTACGCGCTGGGGCCGGTCGTACTGCTGGAGCCGGCCGCCGGGCCCGAAGACGGCGATGCGCTCGCCGAGCTTGATGGCTTCGTCGATGTCGTGGGTGACGAAGACGATGGTCTTGCGCAGTTCGGCCTGCAGGCGCCGCATCTCGGCCTGGAGTTCGGTGCGCACCACCGGGTCGACGGCGCTGAAGGGTTCGTCCATGAGCAGGATCGGGGGATCGGCGGCCAGCGCCCGCGCCACCCCGACGCGCTGCTGCTGGCCGCCCGAGAGCTGCGCCGGATAGCGCCGGGCCAGTGTGCGATCGAGCCCGACGCGGTCGAGCAGTTCCAGCGCGCTCGCCCGGGCGGAGCGGCGCGAGACACCGCGCAGCACCGGCACGGTGGCGACGTTGTCGAGCACCGTGCGATGCGGCAGCAGTCCGCCGCTCTGGATGACGTAGCCGATGCCGAGCCGCAGCTGCACCGGGTTGCGCGTCGAAATATCCTGCCCGTCAACGGTTATGGTGCCGCTGGTGGGCGTGATCATCCGGTTGATCATGCGCATGGAGGTGGTCTTGCCGCAGCCGGAGGGGCCGACGAACACGGTGAACGAGCCGGACTCGATGCGCAGGTCGAGATCGTGGACGGCGACCGTGCCGTCCGGATAGGTCTTGCTGACGCCGCTGAATTCGATGTCGGACACCGTGTTCCCCTACCGCCGTTGTTCTCGTCCGTCCCGCGCTACGCGACCGGCTTGTCGAGCCCCTGGGCCGCGATCCAGGTCTTGGCGGCGGCCGCCGGTTCGGTCTTGGCGTCGCCGGAGACCGCGGTGTTCAGCGAAATCAGTTCGGCGGTGGTCAATTTCGCGGAGACGGCGTTGAGCACCGCGATCATCTTGTCGCTCTTGCTCGCGGTGTTGAACAGCGGCACCACGTTCTGCGCGGCGAAGTTGTGCAGCGGATCGGCCAGTACCACCAGGCCGTTGGCGGCGATGGCGGGCGAGGTGGTGAAGATGTCGGCGGCGGTGACCTGGTCCTCGACCAGCGCGCGCACCGTGGCCGGACCGCCGCCGTCGGCGATGGGCACGAAATTGGCGGGCGCGATGTCGAGGTTGTAGAACTTCTTCAAACCGGGCAGACCGCCCGGGCGCTCGGCGAATTCGGCGGGCGCGGCGAACTTCACCTCGGCCGAATGCGCGGCCAGATCGGCGATGCTGCGCAGATTCCAGCGCTGCGCGGTGGCGGCGGTGACCACCACGGCGTCGGAATCCTCGGCGGGCGCGGGTTTGCCGATGCCGAGGTCGGTGCCGAGCGCGGTGATCAGCGCGGCGTTCACGTCGACCGCCGCGGTCGCGGTGGCGTTCTTGTCCAGGTACTGCAGCAGGTTGCCGGTGTAGTCGGGCACCAGGTCGATCGCGCACTGGCGCAGCGCCGGGACATAGGCTTCGCGGCTGCCGATGTTCAGCTTGGTGTCGATGGTGAAACCGTTGGCGCGCAGGGCTTCCGCGTACACGTTGGCTACGGTCTCGGACTCGGGGAAGTTGGCGGATCCGACCGTGAGGTGGTTCGTGTCGCCGCCGCAGTCGCCGGAGGCGCCGAGCGGATCGGAGTCCCCGCCGCAGGCCGAGGCGACCATCGCGGCCGCGAGGGCCACCGCGGCGGCGAGAATACGCAGGGCGGTCCGAGCGTTTCGCCGGCCATTGGCCCGCGTGGTGAGTAGGGGGTGCACAGGCTTCCTTCCACCAAGAAAACAGACTTGACTGTTTATATTGCCCGCTTACCCACGCCGACGCCGCCTACGCCGGGTCGGTTTTGAATTCGCCTGGCACGACACCGTATTTCGGAGTGTTGAGGCCCCGATCCGCTTTCCCGGAACCCGGGGGAGCAGACTGTTGCGGGTGTTCGGCAGAACGGATTACCTCACCCGGGCCCGGCGTGCCCGGCGGCGATCGGCGCGGGCACCGCGCGTGACACGGCGCGTCGCCGTGCTCGCGACGCTGGCGGTCCTCGGTGCGAGTTGCGGTTCCGAGTCCGGGCCCGTGCTCACCATCGGCGCGGGCGAGTCCGCGCAATCGCAGGTGCTGGCCGCGGTCTACGCGGGCGCGCTGGCGCGCACCGGCGCGCGCACCGCCGTCCGGGACGGACTCGGCGACCGGCGGGCCGCGATCGCCGCGCTGGACGCGGACGAGGTCGTCGCGGTCGGCGAGGTCAGCGGTGATCTGCTCACCGACCTCGATTCCGGCTCCGCCGCACGCAAACCCGACGCCGTGACCGCGGCGCTCAACGCGGCGCTGCCCGCGGGCCTGATCGTCGGCGACGCCGCGGACGGCACCGACCTGCGGCCGGTGGTCGTGGCGGCGGCCACCCGGGTCGCCGAATTCCCGCCCACGCTGCGGGATCTCGGCCCGCGCTGCGCGGGGCTGGTGGTGGGCGTCGCCACCGGGCCGGCGCTGGATCCGCAGCGGACCCCGCTCGATCCGCATCGGGACGTGGTCGAGCCGCTGCGCGCGGTGTACGGCTGCGAACTCGCGGAACCGGTGCCCTTCACCGATCTGGGTGAGCTGCGGAAAGCGCTCGCCGAGGGCCGGATCGGGCTGGGTGTGCTGTCCGGCCCGCCGGCCTACCTGCCGGACGGCGGCAGGGATCTGGTGGCGCTGGCCGATCCGGAGTACGCGTTCCGGGCCGCGATGGTGTTGCCGCTGGTGCGCAAGGGTGAGCTGAACGAGATTCGGCTGCGCAAACTGAATTACGTGGCCGGCGAGCTGACCACCGGGGACCTGGCGGACCTGATTCGCCAGGTGCGCGAGGACGGGGTGCGCCCGGACGAGGCGGCGCGCGCCTGGCTGGACGCGCACGCGCTGTAGGCGATTTGGGGGTTGCCCGCGCGGGACGCCTTGCCGCCGTGCGGGTGTGGGCGGGCCGGGCGCGGGGTCAGTCCAGCAGGGCCGCGGCGAGTCTAGGGGTGAGCGCCAGCGACGGCAGTGATTCCACCAGCAGTTCGATGAGTTCGTCGCGGGTGATGGGTTCCTCGCGCAGCCAGATGAGGGTGGTCTCCTCGAGGAAGGCGATCCAGCCGCGGACGGCCAGGGTGAGCCCGGGGCGTTCGGCGTCCTCGATGGGCAGCGGCGAGTTGGCCAGGATGCGCTCGACCTGGGCGGCGCGGTGCGCGTCGACCATGGCGATGAGTTCGGGGATGGCGCTGGCCGGTCCGCGCAGCAGGGCGCGGTAGGAGGTGCGGTTCTCGCTGACGTAGTCGACGTAGCGCTGGATCGAGTCGCGCAGCATGTCGAGCATGTTCAGGTCCGGGTCCGGCGCGGTGCGGGCCAGTAGTTCGGCGTTGGCGTGCGCGACGACCGCCAGGTAGAAGTCCTGTTTGGTGGGGAAGTAGTGGAACAGCAGGGCGCGCGAGATGCCGGCCTGTTTCGCGATCTCGCTGACGGAGATGTCCTCCAGTTCCCGTTCGCGCAGCATGCGGGTGCCCAGGGTGATCAGCTGCTGACGGCGTTCCTCGGGGCTGAGGCGCACGCGTTTGGTTCCGGTGGCCGGTCTGCTCACGCCTACTCCTTCGGTCACCCGGGAAATCCTACTGAACGCGAGTCAACACTGTTGACTCGGACTCAATAAGACCTTACGCTCGATTTCATGAGTCGCAAGGTTACAGACAAAGCTGTCGATAATCGGCCGGTCCGGCATTCGCACATCATCATCGTCGGCAGCGGGTTCTCGGGCCTGGGCATGGCGATCCGCCTCAGCCAGCAGGGTCAGCGGGACTACCTGGTGCTCGAGCGTGGCGATGACGTCGGCGGCACCTGGCGCGACAACACCTACCCCGGCGCGGCCTGCGACGTGCCCTCGCACCTGTACTCGTACTCCTTCGCGCTGAACCCGGAGTGGACGCGCTCGTTCTCCAAGCAGCCGGAGATCCAGAAGTACATCCAGGGCGTCGCCGACAAGTACGGGGTGCGCGACAAGCACATCTTCGGCTGCGACATGACCGGTGCGCAGTTCAACAACGAGACCGCGCGCTGGGAGATCCAGACCTCGCAGGGTCCCTTCACCGCCGACATCCTGATCTCCGCCGTCGGCGCGCTGTGCGAGCCGAACCTGCCGGACATCAAGGGCATCAACGACTTCCAGGGCGAGATCTTCCACTCCGCCCGCTGGAACCACGATTCGGACCTGACCGGCAAGCGCGTCGCGGTCATCGGCACCGGCGCCTCGGCCATCCAGATCGTGCCGAGCATCGCCAAGCAGGTCGCCCACCTGGACGTGTACCAGCGCACCGCGCCGTGGCTGCTGCCGCGCGGCGACCGGCCGTACCTGCTGCCCGAACGCCTTGCCTTCAAGTACATTCCGGGCGCGCAGGCGCTCTCGCGCGCGGCCATCTACGCGGTCCGCGAGAGCCAGGTCGTCGGCCTGGCCAAGTTCCCGCCCGCCATGAAGATCCTGGAGACCGTGGCCCGGGCCAAGCTGCGCGTGGAGGTCCGCGATCCCGAACTGCGCGCCAAGGTCACCCCGAACTTCCGCATCGGGTGCAAGCGCATGCTCATCTCCAACGAGTACTACCCGGCCCTGGGCCGCGACAACGTCGAGCTGGTGACCGACGGCATCAAGGAGATTCGCGGTAACTCCGTCGTCACCAAGGACGGCGTCGAGCGCGAGGTGGACGCGATCATCGTGGCCACCGGCTTCCACGTCACCGATTCCCCGGCCTACGAGACCATTTCCGGTCGCGACGGCCGCACCCTCGCCGGCGTCTTCGAAGAGGGCGGTCAGCAGGGGTACAAGGGCTCGGCCATCAACAACTTCCCGAACATGTTCTTCATGCTCGGCCCGAACGTCGGCCTGGGCCACACCTCGATGGTGTACATGATCGAATCGCAGATCAACTACATCTCCGACGCCGTGGCCACCATCGACCGGCTCGGCCTGCGGACCATCGAGGTGCGCAAGGACGTGCAGGACGCGTACAACGTCGAGCTGCAGGGCAAGCTCGAGGGCGCGGTCTGGAGCACCGGCGGGTGCGCCTCCTGGTACATGGACAAGCACGGCAACAACACCACGCTGTGGCCGGACTTCACCTTCCGGTTCCGTAGTCTGCTCGAGAAGTTCGATGTATCCGCCTACGAGACTTCCGAATCCACCGCGCGGGTTTCCGCGTAATACTCGCCGTAATCGGCTCAATCGAAAGTGGTAAACGTGAGCAACGATGCTTACTTCAAGGACAAAGTCTGTGTGATCACCGGCGCCGGTTCCGGCATCGGCCGCGCCCTGGCGGAGAACCTGGCCCGCCGCGGCGCGAAGCTCGCGCTGTCCGACATCGACACCGACGGCCTGGCCGAGACGGTCGAGCGCTGTGAGCGGTACGGCGTGGACATCAAGTCCGATCGCCTGAACGTCGCCGAGCGCGAAGCGGTGCTGCTGTACGCCGACGAGGTCGCCAAGCACTTCGGCAGGGTCAACCAGATCTACAACAACGCCGGCATCGCGCATCACGGCGATGTGGTCAGCACCGCGTTCAAGGACATCGAACGCATCATGGACGTCGACTTCTACGGAGTCGTCAACGGCACCAAGGCATTCCTGCCGTACCTCATCGAATCCGGCGCGGGCCACGTGGTGAACGTGTCCAGCCTCTTCGGCCTCATCGCGGTGCCCGGCCAGAGCGCCTACAACGCGGCGAAGTTCGCGGTGCGCGGCTTCACCGAGGCGCTGCGCCAGGAAATGATCATGAGCGGCAAGCCGGTCAAGGTGACCTGCGTGCACCCCGGCGGCATCAAGACCGCCGTCGCGCGCAACGCCACCGTCGCCGAGGGCCTCGATCAGAAGAACCTGGCCACGATGTTCGACAAGCAGCTCGCGCTGCACACCCCGGAAATGGCCGCGCAGGTCATCACCGAGGGCGTGGCCAAGGGGCACGGCCGCGTGCTGATCGGCTGGGAGGCCAAGCTGCTCGACCTCTTCGTGCGCAGCACCGGCTCGTACTACCAGCGCATCTCCGCGGTGGTGCAGAAGCGCTTCCTGCCCTAGGGAATTGGATATGTTGGACGTGAAACTGCCACTGCCCGTGGCACGTGCGGTGCTGCGCCCGGTCTTCCGGGTCATGCTGAACGCCCGGCTGCCCTTCACCGTGCAGCGCAAGCTCATGGAGATCGGCGCGCCGGCGCAGCGCCCGCCGCGCGGCACCCACGTGGAGCGCGTCCGCCTCGGCGGGCGTCCGGCCGAACGGGTCACCGTCGGCCCGGTCAGCGACCAGGCCACCGTGCTGTACCTGCACGGCGGCGGCTATACGGTCGGTTCGCCCGTCACCCACCGCGCGCTGGCGGGCTATCTGGCCCGCGAAACGGGGTGCGCGGTCCATGTTCTGGACTACCGCCTGGCGCCCGAGCACCCGTTCCCGGCCGGACTCGACGACGCCGAGATGGCCTTCCTGGAACTGGTCGCCACGGGGTACCGGCCCGAACGCATCGCGCTCGGCGGTGACTCGGCCGGCGGCGGGCTCTCCCTCGCGCTCGCGTTGCGGCTGCGGGACAAGCACGGCTACGTGCCGGCCGCGCTCGGGTTGATCGCGCCGTGGACCGACCCCAACGAACTGCCCGCGCGGGACGAGGATCTGGTGCTGACCCGGCCGTGGTCGCGGTCGTGCGCCGACGCGTACCTCGGCGACGGCGACAACCAGGACATCGGCTACGCGCCGCTGCTGGCCGAACTGCACGGGCTGCCGCCCACCTACGTGCAGGCCGATCGTGACGAACTGCTGCATCCGCAGTGCGTGCGACTGGTCGACAAGCTCACCGCGGCCGGTGTTCGCACCGAGTTCTCCGAGACCGACGGACTCTGGCACGTCGCGCAGCTGCAGGCGTCGCTGGTGGCCCCGGCCGCGGCGATCACGATCGAACTCGGCGACTTCCTGCGTCAAGCGCTGCGCCCCGCGCCTACCAGGTCCATAGGATAGGCAGCAGAACGCGTGTGACCGCCCGGACCGGCGAACGAGAACATGTTCGGGCGGTCCGTGGGGTGTGACCTGGAAGCGTGGCGTAAATTACTCGCCAGTATTACTCAATGTGGAGGGCAGCGATGCGAGAGTTCGAAGTCCCGGCTACCTACACCATCCCGGAAACCGCGAACATGTCGGACGGCGCGTTCCGGCACGCGAAGGAAACGCCAGGTCTGGTCGTTTTCAACACCCCGGATGGCAACGGCGGCTGGAACGATGTCACCGCGGCGGAGTTCGCCGCGACCGTGACGGGAGTGGCCAAGGGTCTCGTCGCCTCCGGCATCGAACTCGGTGACCGCGTCGCCATCATGGCGGCGACCAGCTACGAGTGGGTCGTGCTGGACTTCGCCATCTGGGCGGCCGGCGGCTGCGGCGTCGCCATCTTCGACAGCTCCTCCGCCGAGCAGGTGCGCTGGATCCTCGAGGACTCCGCCACCAAGATCACCATCGTGCAGAACGACAAGCTGCGCGCCACCGTCGCCGAGGTCGAGGGCGGACTGCCCGACCTGCGCGAGGTGCTGATCCTCGATTCCGGCGTCATCGCCGAGCTCACCCGGCGTGGCGCGGAGCTGGACGACACCGTCGTGCACGAGCGTCGCGCCCAGGTGAAGGCCGCCTCCCCGGCGACCCTCATCTACACCTCGGGCACCACCGGTAAGCCCAAGGGCGTCATGCTCTCGCACGCGAACCTGTACGCCGAGTCGGCAGCGGACCGCTCCTCGATGAGCGAGTTCCTGCAGCCGGGCCGCAAGTCGCTGCTGTTCCTGCCGCTGGCCCACGTCTTCGCCCGCGCGGTGGCCCTGGCCGCCTTCGACGCCGGCGTCACCGTGGCGCACACCGCGGACTGGACCACGCTGGTCGAGCAGTTCGGCAAGTACAAGCCGGACTTCATCCTCTCGGTGCCGCGCGTGTTCGAGAAGGTGTTCAACGGCGCCAAGCAGAAGGCGCACGACGGCGGCAAGGGCAAGATCTTCGACTACGCCACCGAGGTGGCCATCGCCTACAGCGAGTCGCTGCAGAACGGCGGCCCCGGCCTGGGTCTGAAGATCAAGCACGCGGTGCTGGACAAGCTGGTCTTCAGCAAGCTGCGCGAGGCCATGGGCGGGCGCTGTGAGTCGGCCGTCTCCGGCGGCGGGCCCCTGGGCGCGCGCCTGGGCCATTACTTCCGCGGCGCCGGCGTCACCATCTACGAGGGCTACGGCCTGACCGAGTCCACCGCGGCCGTCAGCGTCAACACCCCCAAGTTCATCAAGGTCGGCTCGGTCGGCCGCCCGCTGCCCGGCCACGGCGCCAAGGTCGCCGAGGACGGCGAGCTGCTGATCCGCGGTCCGGTGGTCTTCAGCGGCTACTGGAAGAACGAGCAGGCCACCGCCGACGCGTTCGACGGCGAGGGCTGGTTCAAGACCGGCGACCTGGGCGCGATCGACGATCAGGGCTTCATCTCGATCACCGGCCGCAAGAAGGAAATCCTGGTCACCGCGGGCGGCAAGAACGTCTCCCCGGCGATGCTCGAGGATTCCCTGCGCCAGCACCCGCTGATCAGCCAGGTCATGGTCGTCGGCGACGGCCAGCCGTTCATCGGCGCGCTGATCACCATCGATCAGGAGGCGCTGCCGGGCTGGAAGGAACGCAACGGCATCGCCGCCGGCATCTCGATGGAAGAGCTGATCGAGAACGCCACCCTGAAGTCGGAGATCGACGCCGCGGTGGCCGCGACCAACAAGCTGGTCTCGCACGCCGAGGCGATCAAGAAGATCCGGATCCTGCCGGTCGACTGGACCCAGGAGGGCGGCGAGCTGACCCCGAAGATGTCGCTCAAGCGCAACGTGGTGATGAAGCAGT
This sequence comes from Nocardia sp. NPDC003693, assembly GCF_053981095.1. Classification (NCBI taxonomy): domain Bacteria; kingdom Bacillati; phylum Actinomycetota; class Actinomycetes; order Mycobacteriales; family Nocardiaceae; genus Nocardia; species Nocardia sp. NPDC003693. The sequence goes on along the minus strand of NZ_JBSFNO010000043.1, from coordinate 126 downwards.
ACGCGGCCGACGTGGACGCGATCTACGCCTAGCCCACGGCTGTCGAACGAGGCGCCGCCCGCGGACATGTCCGCGCCACCCCAAGATCGCGCAGGTCATCTACCCCGGCCTGGCCGAGCACCCGAG
>NZ_JBSFNO010000042.1:0-70920 GCF_053981095.1 Nocardia sp. NPDC003693 | reverse complement strand
GACCTCGTCCTTGGCCAACGAGTACATCGGCAATTCGAGCAGGTTCTCCACCGCGGCGCCAAGTGCTTTGGCACTCGTCGCGATCGTGGGTACCTTCCTCGAATCCATGCCTCTATTCTACTCCTTCATAGCAAGCATGAATAGACTAATTCTATTGGGATACAACACTATTCGGGCAAATCGGCATGTCGAATCTCCGGCAATTCAAAGTGCTCTCAATAGGCAACGAACCACCCTCCGCTCTCGACAGCAAGACCTATCCAAGTCGCTCGATAACCCCCGCAACCCCCTGGGCCGCCACCTCCGCATCATCGATATCCACCCCGTACAACACCTCGTACCACGGCCCCAGCCGATGCCACGCGAACGCCCGCTCACGCAGCTCCTCGGTGACCCCGTACGCCCGCGCGAGTTCGTCCGCGAACCCCGCCGGCGTGCCGAACAATCCCCATGCCAGATCGATCGCCGCGTCCCCGATATGAGCGTCACCGAAGTCGATGACGCCCGTGACGCGCGTCCCGTCGGCCAGCACGTGCTCGGGTCCGAGGTCGCCGTGGACGAGAGTGTCCGTGGGGAACCGCAGCACCGCGTCGAGGAGCTCCACCCCTCGCGACCGATGCGAATCCGGCAGCAGCGGAAGCACTTCGGCGCGGAATCGCCGGTCGGCATCAACTCGATCGTGATGCGTTCGTTCCGCGCCCGCGAACCCGCGCTCCGCGGCGGCGTCGATGGGCGTGCCGTGCAACTCGAGCAGGAACTCCCCGAGTGCCCGGCCGTGCGCGGCGAGCGGGGTCTCGAGCGGTTCGCCGGGTACGAGCGGGTGCCGCACCACCAACGGCGTTCGGGTGACCACCTCGGGAATCGGGACCGGCAGCGGCAGCCGGGCAGCCAGCCACGGCATGGTCTCGGTCTCGCGCAGCAGTTGTGCCTCGACCTCGGGGCGGCGCGGTGTGCGCACCACCCAGCGCCCGTCCACCAGGGTCGCTCGACTGTCCCATCCTCCGGCGAATTCCATTCCCGAAAGATATCCGGGCTCCCCGACTGCGGACCCCCTCGCCCAACGCATCTCACTCGCAGGTGTCGAACTCTTCGCGCATTCGGCGTTGGACGGTGAGGGCGACGGCGCTGAGTCTTTCCTCGGTGATCGTCGAAAGGTAGTAGTCGCAGCCGGCGGCGTGGAGGTACCCCTCGTTGCGCTTGCTCTCGGTGTAGTAGAAGAACCAGTTCCACGTCAGCCGGAGCGGATGCTCGGGGGTCGGGTTCACTGCCCGCACGGCGCTGGACAGCGCGTCGAAGGCGATGTCGGCGTCGGGCGTGGACGGCGTCTTTTCGTGCAGCATGAGCGAGACGACATGGCTGCCATCGATCTCGATGGACTCGATGGCCCAGGGGATCTCGGAGAGTTGCCGTCGCAGGTCGATTTCCCGATCGACGGGCAGGGGCAGCGTCACGTTCCAGTGCTCGAACTCGGGGGCTTCGATCTTCACCTCCGCCGCCGAGTCCGGGCCGATCATCGCCCGGATCGCGGCGAGCGGCTCGGCGGTCCCGGTCTTCACGTCCATGATGCTGATCCGGGGTGTCGTGCGCTCGTCCCAGTAGATCCGTACGTCGGGGACGGATGCCGTGTACCGGCGGACATGTCGGACCGTCTCACGGAACGAATCGAGGTCCAGTTCCCGGTTGATCGCGACCCGTGCCCTGTCGCCGACGACGAATTCGATGTCGCGCTCGCGCAGCCCGTCGAACTCGCCGATGTGCTCGCGCAGGCGCTGGACGACGTCATCGAGCTGCTGGTCGGTCGCGTCGGGCACTCCCGCGGTGATGCGCAGGTAGCTGTCCCCCTCGAAGAAATCGTCACCGATCGTGATGTCGAATCGCTGGACGCCCGGCATGGCCGAGATCTGCGCCTTCAGCTCTGCGGCCACCGCGTCATAGTCGGTCAGCAGCCCGGAGCAGGCGGTGAGGGTGAGCGCCGCGACCGCCGTGAGCAGGACGGACATCGCCCGTGCGAGAACTGTTCTGCGCGTGCGGATTCGACTGCTCCTCCGTCTCGGCTCGAACCGGTCGACGGCCCGGTCCGAGGGCGATCCCGCAAGTTCGAGGTGGTGCCGGACAACGCCGGATTCCGACCGAACATATCCGACCCGGGCTCGACGAATTGCGAATGCGAACAATGGCGCCGACGTCAATTCCGGGGGCGCGAGTTCTGGGGTGTCAGCACGTCGGCGCACGCCCCGAAGATGCCGCCGCCCTATCGCTTTTCGCGAATCACCGCGCCGATCGTCTCCACGCGATCCGTGAGCGGAACGGTCAACTCGATCAACGGTATGTCGGGCACGAACTGGTCCGCGTAAACCAGTTCCAAGAGCGAGTCGTTGACCGCGCTCCGGAGGCCGAGCATCTCCGCCGGAGGCAGCCGGGCCTCCGTCTCGCGCGTGATGGGGACGACCACCAGCAGATCCAGTGTGGCCAAGGACTTTCGGATCACAGCGGGCTCGATCGTGTCGATATCGGATCCGGTCGCTGACAGGTACGCCAGGAAGTCCAGCGGGGTCCGATCGAAGACCGAACCATCGGGCTCGGTGGCCAGCAGTTCGATCGAGCGGGACAGCTGTGCCCGGTAGTCGGCCCGCGACGGCGGGTAGTCGAACTCGTAGCCGTCCTCCTCGAGCAGGACGTACGGCTCGTCGACCGGCGTGAGTTCACCGAAACGCGAACACAGGTCGTTGACCAGCGTCGTCTTCCCGGTTCCGTGAGGTCCGGATACCCCGATACGCATTCGACTCCTTCGCTTCGACGGTGGCGGACGACGAGTCCCGTGGTTCAGGGTCGCATTGCGCACAGCCGCCGCCGGAATCGGTATCCGCCCGGCGACACGGGCTGCCGGGCGCGAACCGTCCGGGAGCATCCGCACGGTTGCGGAATAATAGGTCGGCATGGGTTTCACCGATGCCGAACTCGACTATCTCCGGTCGCAGCCGCTGGCTCGACTCGCCACCCGCTCCGCCGACGGGCAGCCGGACGTCGTCCCGGTCGCCTTCGAATTCGACGGGACCGCCTTCTGGGTCGGCGGCGGCGCGACGTTTCCCCGAACCCGCAAGGCGCGCAACGTCATCGCGGGCAACACCGAGGTGGCGCTCGTCGTCGACGACCTGGTCTCGCTCGACCCGTTCATCGCGCGCGGCGTCCGTGTCTACGGTCTCGCCGAACCGCCCGTCGAGCGTACGGGCATGGTCGGCCCCGGCTACTACCTGCGCATCGTGCCGACCGAATCCTGGAGCTGGAACCTGACCGGTGAGCCGGCCGGCGAGCAGTGGTACGGCACCCGCCACGCTCGGCATCGATGAACGGCGATATGACGCGCCCGGCGCGATTGCGGGCCCACGGCACGGTCTCCACGGCGCTGGCGCTGCACAGCGACCGCGCGATCGGTGAGCTGCTGGACGCGGCCGTGCCGCTCGGGGTGGGCATCGGCGGGAAGTCGGCGCTGCTGGAGGTCAGCGGCACACCGGTTTTCGTGAAGCGGGTGCCGCTCAGCGACCTGGAGCGGGAGCCCCGGCACCTGCGGTCGACGGCGAACCTGTTCGGCTTGCCGCAGTTCTACCACTACGGTATCGGCCTGGTGGGCGGTGCGGGTTTCGGGGCCTGGCGTGAGCTCGTCGCGCACGTCATGACGACCGACTGGGTGATTTCCGGTGCGTACGACGGGTTTCCGCTGATGTACCACTGGCGGGTGCTGCCGGATACGACACCGCTCGCGGACGAGCTCGCCGACATCGACCACGCTGTCGCGTACTGGGACGGTCGCACTCGGATCCGGCGCCGGATCGAGGCCGTGCGGGACTCGTCGGCGAGCATCGCGCTGTTCCTGGAGTACATCCCGCAGACACTGCACTCCTGGCTGAACGACCGGATCGAGGCGGGCGAGACCGCCGCCGCGCGGGCCTGCGCGATGCTGGAGCGGGAACTGGCCGCCGGGATCGCGTTCATGAACGGCCGGGGAATGCTGCACATGGACGCGCATTTCGAGAACATCCTCACCGACGGTCACCGTCTCTACTTCGGCGACTTCGGCCTCGCGCTGTCCCGCGAGTTCGATCTCGCACCGGAGGAGACCGAGTTCTTCGATAGGAATCGGACCTACGACCGCGCTTTCACCGCCAACTACCTGGTGGGCTGGCTGCTCACCGCGCTGTGCGGGCTCGAGCGCGGCGACCGCGACCTCCGTGCGGCGATGATGCAGGACATCGCCGAAGGTGAACCGGTGGAGTCGATTTCGGGCGAGGTCGCCGCCGTCATCGCGCGGAACGCGCCGGTCGCCGCGGCGATGGCGGTGTTCGCGAGGGAGTTTCGGGAGACGAGCCGGACCGCACCGTACCCGGCCGAGGAGATCAGGCGGCTTCTCGACGGGTGATTGCCCGACCTCTGATGGTGTGAGCCCGGGGACGGATGTCGGCGATGGTCGTTACAGTCGCGGCGACACACGAACGACGATTCGGGGGATCATGCCGGACACCGCAACGAGTTTCGCCGAGCCGATCGAGGCGCAGGGGTGGGAACTGCCTCCGGCCTGGCGCGGGAGCCCCGCGCCGACCCGCGGTGTCACACCGCCGCCCGAGCCGGCGCCACCACTCCCGGTGCCGGCCGAGGAGACCTACCGCAATCTGATCGAGGCACAGCGGGATCGGGTCGTGGAGATCCTCGACGAGACAGCGGCGCAGGGGGAGCCCGGATTGGCGGCGGCCGGGCGCGAGGCACTGACCGATCCGGCGACCTGCTCACCGCTCGGCGCGGCGGTGCTGGCGCACGCGCTCGTGCGTGCCGCCGACAAGCCGAACAACGCCGTCGGCGCCTGGGTGGCCGAGCGCGGCGTCGCCTTCGCCGCGGAGACCGCCGCGTGGCACCTGACGCTGACCGGAACCTCGCGGTACGACTGGGTGCAGCGTCAGCGCACCACCTGGCTACACCCTCAGGACCCCGGCTCGCCCGCGTCCGCCGCCGTCAGTGATCAACTGCAAACGATGCGCGCCCACCTGGCGGCGCTGCCCGAACCGGAGTACCGCGAGGTGGTGCGGCGCCTGGCGCTCCTGCGGAACACCCCGGGCGGCTTGCTGTTTCAGCAGGCCACCTCCTACCTGGCGCCCACCGAAGCGGAGTGGACGGCCGCCGATCTCGCCACGGTCACCGGGCAGGCGGTCAACCCGCACCGGTTCGCCTTCCTCGCCGCCTCGGTGACCACGGCCGCGGACTTCGAGACACTGCTCACCGCGTTGCGCGACAGCTTCTTCTGGCACAGCGAATGGAGCTACCTGCCGGTCGCCCTGCACCGCTTCGGCCCGGAGGTCGCGCTGGTGCTGGAGCGGCTCCTGCGCGGGGGCGCGTACAAACCGCGAACCGCCGATCGCGTGGCCGAGATCCTGACCCACTTCCCGACCGACGCCGCCTTCGCCGCGGCGTTCACCCAGTTGGGCAACGAACATGCCACGCAGACATTGAGTCTGGCCGCGCGGCGCGCCCCACGTCGCGCGCTGCCGGTGCTGCTTCCGCTCGCGCCGACATCGACACTGGCACGGCACATCCTGCGATCGCTGGCGCACGCGGACCCGAGCCTCGCGCCGGAGCTGCCGCCGGTGGTCGCCTACACCGGCGGCGGCCATATCCGCCAGGCCCGCCCCGACGAGCTGCCCGAGGTGCTGCGCGACCCGCCGTGGCGGCAACCGAAGACGGGATCGGCGAAGGCTCCCCGAACCCCGAAATGGCTGATACCGGAGACGCTTCCGGCGGTGACCCTGCGCGGCGGGGACGCGGTGGTGCCGGTCGCGGCGCTCGATGACCTGTGCCGTGCGCTCGTGAAGTACGGAACGGACGGGGACGCGGCCCCGATCACGCAGGTGCGGGCGGCGGCGGATCCCGGCTCGCTGGCCGAATTCGCCTGGACGGTCCTGGAACTCTGGCAGCGCGCCGGATTCCCGGCCAAGAATCCGTGGGTGCTGCGCGCGCTGGCCGTGCTCGGCGACGACGAGACCGTGCGGCGGCTGACCCCGCTGATCCACGCGTGGCCCGGACAGTCGGGGCACGCACGGGCCGTGGCCGGGCTGGACGTGCTGACCTCGATCGGCACGGACGCCGCGCTGACGCAGCTGAACGGGATCGCGGAGAAGGCGAAGTTCAAGGGGCTCAAGAGCACCGCGCGGGCGCAGATCGCCGCGGTGGCCCTGGCCAGGGGACTGACGGCGGACGAGCTGGCGGACCGGCTGACCCCGGATTTCGGATTGGACGCCGACGGCGGCCTCGTCCTCGACTACGGTCCGCGCGGATTCGTCGTCGGCTTCGACGAACAGTTGAAGCCGATCGTCCACGACGCGACGCGGGACGAGGACGGCCGCTGGCGGCGGCTCGCCGCGCGCAAATCGCTGCCCAAGCCCGGCGCGAAGGACGATCCCGAGTTGGCGCCGGCCGCGCACAAGCGGTTCGCGGAGGTGAAGAAGGCGGTGCGGACCGCCGCGGGCGATCAGATTCGGCGATTCGAACGCGCGATGGTCACCGGTCGCCGCTGGAGCGTCGCCGATCACCGGACGTTGTTCGTCGAGCATCCGTTGATCCGGCATATCGCCCGTCGCCTGGTGTGGGTGATCGTCGATCAGGATGGGGGAGTGGCCGGGTCGTTCCGGATCGCGGAGGATCTCAGCTTCGCCGATGCCGCGGACGCCCCGATCTCCCTGCCGGACGACGTCACCGTCGGCATCGCGCATCCCCTGCACCTGACCGCCGGGCTCGGTGCGTGGGCCGAGCTGTTCGCCGATTACGAGATGCTGCAACCGTTCTCGCAGATCCAGCGCGAGACCTACGCGCTGTCCGAGGCGGAACGCGTGGTCGGCGTTCTTCCGGGATTCGCCGAGATCACGGTGCCGACGGGCGGGATTCTGGGCCTGGTGCAGCAGGGGTGGGATCGCGGTCCAGCGCTCGACAACGGCGTGTGGGACGAGGTGTTCCACGATCTGGGCGTGGATCGGTCGGTGGAGATCGACCTGCGGCCCGGTGTCCCGATCGGCAACGCGGGGTTGTTCCCCGAGCAGACGATTACGGTCCGGCTCGCCGCCCGCCGCGCGAGCCGGGGCGCGGCACCCGAGCGCGTCGGCGGGTATTCGGCGGCGATCGCCGAATCCGAGCTGTTGCGGCAGCTCCACCTGCTGGTGCCGAACACGCCGGGTGCGAGGTGAGCGCGGGCGAGTGACCGAAGAGGTGGCGCCGCCCGGAATCCGTCGCGCCGATCGGCTGCGGGCCCGGGCGCGTGCGGGCATGCTATGGCGGTGGCCCCGGCGGTCGGTGCGGGGCGCGGAAATGTAGGAGTACGACTGTGGGTAGCGGCAACGACGAGCAGCACACCGAGGTCCGGGTCGTGGGCTTCCAGGTGAACACGAAGAACCTCACCCGCGCGCTGGTGACCTCCGAAGGTGAGGCGCACCGGACCGTGGTGCGGGTTCCGCTGCTCGGGCTGATCCGCCGCCTGCTGTCTGCCGAGCCTCCGAAGCGGTGATCGTTGCGGCTCGGGCGATCCCGGCCGGTATGGCGTAACCCGTTTCCGGCCTGCAGGACGTCCGAGGCGAGTTCTGCGGCCGGTGACCGCGAAGACCCGCCCTCCTGTTCGAGGGTGCTGCCTGGGATGGGTTTCTCGCCGGCCCGCGGGGCGGGCGCTGGACCGCTGAGGGCCGACGCGCGGGTGGGTGTTCGCGCCTCGTGCGTTCCCCTCTACCGCACGAGGCGGGCCCCGTCCGAGGTCAGGCAGACACGCTCGGACGGGGCTTCCACCCTGTCGGTCCCGGGGCGTGTGGGGCCGACACCGGGAAACTCTATGCTCGCCGGTAGCTGGATGACCATGCTCTGTTGTGCCTCCGATGCTGACATCCCGTGCCTGCTCGGTCGCTCGGTTGTCCGGGGTATGCGCTAACGTTCCCCGCGAGAACGGCACGGAGGGGTTGTGAGCAGGGCGATGGAACGTACGTATCTGATCGAAATCGATTCGGCGGCAGCGCGAGCGGGGGATCGCGACAGCATCGGCGGATGGCCGGTACTCGACCCCGGACAGCAGGTGCCGGTGTGTGACTGCGGCATCACGATGGCCCTGTACTTCCAGCTCGAAGTCCCCGCCGACCTACCGCATTTCGGCGGCGATCAGCTGCTGGTGTTCCAGTGCCCGGTGGACAGCGATGCCGCGTTCGATCCCGAACCGCAACTGCCCGAGCGGTATTGGGAGACGCCGCTGGCCAACGACTCGAGATTCTGGCGAATCCTGCTTCAGCACGCCGGAACTCCCCGTCCCGATCGCGACCCGTACTTCGCGCCGCGCCGCCTGTCGCTGGCCGGGCATACCGACTGGGATCCGGATCCGGACTACAGCGGTCCGCTCCAGGGCTTCAAGGTCGGCGGCGCAGCGTACTGGGTGCAGGACGCGCCGGCGGTCCGCTGTGCCTGCGGTGCGGACATGACCTTCCTGTGCCAGGTCACCGAGGACTTCACGTTCCGCGATTACCTCGATCCGGATCGTGCGGAATCGCTGGTGTGCGACGGCATCGACGACGGCTTGCTGCTGGGCAATCAGGTCTACATTCTCGCCTGCCCGGCGCGTTGCGATCCCGCCGCCGTCGTGCCGGTCTGTCAGAACTGAAGTGCGACAGCGCGTCCCGGTGACATCCGCCGGGACGCGACACCGCTCGATCGCGCCGTCACCCGGGCAGGAACCGCACCGAGGTGTTCCCCTCGTCGGTGACCTCGACCCGGCACCGCACGTGATACACCTCCGCGATCAACTGTTCGGTCAGCACTTCGGGGGGCGGGCCGGTCGCCACGACGCGACCGCGATCCAGGACGATGAGCACATCGCAGAACATGGCGGCCAGGTTCAGATCGTGCAGGGCCAGGATCGCGGTCACCGGCAGCGCGCGCACCAGGGTGAAGATCTCGAGCTGGTGGGCGATGTCGAGGTGGTTGGTCGGCTCGTCCAGCAGTAGTTCGCGCGGCTCCTGGGCCAGGGCGCTCGCGATCAGCGCCCGCTGGCGCTCGCCGCCGGAGAGGGTGTGCCAGCGCCGAGTCGCCTTGTGCGTCAGGCCCGCCGCCTCGAGCGCCCGTTCGACGGCGGAGGTGTCCGCGGCCGAGTCACCGCCGAAAACCCCGCGATGCGGAATGCGCCCGAGGCGAACCACGTCCAGGACGGTCAGATCCAGATCGGTGTCCGCGTGCTGCCCGACCAGCGCGATGCGCCGCGCGAGCTGCCGCCGCCGAATCTCGTGCAGCTCCGCGTCATCGAGCAGCACCCGCCCGGTGTCGGCCCGGTCGAGCCCGGCCAGCAGCCGCAGCAGCGAGGACTTCCCCGAACCGTTCGGCCCGAGCAGCCCCACGGTCGAGCCCGGCTTGGGGTCGAGCGTGACCCCGTCCAGCACCAGCCGCCCGGATCGGGTCCAGGACACCTCGAGCGCGCGCAACGTCATTCGACGATCTCCGTCCGTGCGACAGCGCCCGAGCCCGGCGTGATGACGTTCGCACCGCGGGCCCGGCTCATGTGAGCTGCCTGCGCCGGCGGGCGAGCAGGACCGCGAAGGCCGGGACACCCAGCAGTGCGGTCACCACGCCGACCGGCACCTCCCGCGCCCCGAAGAGGCTGCGCGCCAGCGTATCCGCCCACACCATGAAGACCGCGCCGGTCAGGATCGTCACCGGGAGCAGGCGGGCGTGGCCGGGGCCGACCAGGAAACGCGCGACGTGCGGCAGCACCAGGCCGACGAAACCGATCGCGCCGGCCGAACTCACCAGGGTCGCGGTCACCACGGCGGTGACGAGCAGCAGTATCACGCGGGTGCGGCCCACCGCGACACCGAGTCCGGCGGCCGCGTCCGCGCCGAAGGCGAAGGCGTCCAGGGTCGGCGCGTACCAGAGGCAGAGCACGCAGCCGACGCCGACCACGACGGCGCAGAGCGTGACATCGGTCCAGCCGGCCCCGGCGAGCGAGCCGAGCAGCCAGAACAGGATGCCGCGGGTCTGCTCGGCATCGGCCGAGGCCAGCACCACCAGTGAGGTCAGGGCCGAGAACAATTGGGTGCAGGCCACACCGGCGAGGATGACCCGGTCCGGGGTGCCGCCCGCGCCGTAGGCCAGGGCCAGCATGAGCGCGAACGACAGCACCGCGCCCAGGAACGCGCCCCCGGACAGGCTCAGCGCGCCCGCGCCGACGCCGAGCACCGCGACCAGTACGGCCCCGGTCGACGCGCCCGAGGACACCCCCAGCACGAACGGATCCGCCAGCGGATTGCGCAGCAGCGACTGCAGAATCGCCCCGCACAGCGCGAGCCCGGCCCCGCACAGCGCGGCCAGCAGCGCCCGGGGCAGGCGCAACTGCCACACGATGCCGTCGGTCAACCGGCTTGCCCCGGAAGTACCGAGCCCGAGATGCTGCCCGATCACGCTGTACGCATCGCGCAGCGACACGTTCGCCGGGCCGATCGACACCGTGATCGCGATCGAGACGATCAACAGGACGGCCGACACCGCGCAGATGGGCGCGGCCGCGCGCCGGGCGACGGTCAACGCGCCGCGGTCAGACCGGTGGCCAGCTTCTCGATGGCGTCGATCTCGCGGATGCCGGGATCGAGCTCCGAGCCGGTCATCACCACGTAGCGCTTGTTCCGCACCGCCCGCATCTGCCGGGTGGCCGGATTCGTTTCCAGGAACTCGATTTTCGTGGTGAGCGCGTCGCCGTCGATCCGCTTGCGGCTCAGGTCCGCCAGCACCAGCACCTCGGGATCGGCGGCCACCACCGCCTCCCAGCTGATCTCGGGCCAGTCCTCGCGCTGGTCCGCGAAGACGTTGCGGGCGCCCACCTCGCGGGCGTACATGCCCGGCGCGGAACAGCATCCGGCGATGTAGGGCGTCTTGATGCCGGAGAACCAGAACGCGACGGTCGGCTCGGGCGAGGTCTTCGCGCTCTCGGTGGCGGTCCGGAGCCGCCCGCGCAGCTGGTCGACGAGTTGCGCGCCCCGCTCCTGGACGTCGAAGATACGCGCCAGCTCGGTGATCTCCTGGAAAAGGGTGTCGACTTCGAGCGGCGCTGTGCGCGTGACGGTTTCGCCGTCGACGGTCGCCCCGGTGCACACCGACGGCGACTGGTAGGTGGGAATGCCCAGCTGGGCGAACCGCGAGCGCTCGGCGACCACGGCGGGGGTGAAGGTGTGCGCGCTGGCCGAGGTCACGATGTCGGGTTCGGTGGCCAGCACGGCCTCGAGCGAGGGGTCGTTGTCGGCCAGCCGGGGCACCTTCGCGTTGTCGGCGGTCAGGTTCGGCAGGACCGGGTCGAACCAGGTCGAGGTGCCGACCATGCGATCGGCCAGGCCCAGCGAGAGCAGAATCTCGGTCGAGGCCTGGTACAGCGAGGCCGCGCGGTCGGGCGCGCGGTCGAAGGTGACCTGGACGCCGCAGTTCTCCAGGGTGAACGGATAGCTCGTACGGCCGGGCGCGGCGGTGACAGCGTCGGTGGTCTCGGCCGCGTCCGAGGAGTTCCCGCACGCGCTCAGCCCGGTGACCAGGCACAGTGCCCCGAACACCGACAGCAGGCGCACCGCTCGCGTCGTCATCATGCGAAGAACCGTACCAACCGGAATTGTTCGAAAGCTCCAGCGCATCCGGGTGGTGTGCTCGGCGTTCGCGGCGGCCGGCGGGCGGGCCGGTCGGCCCGGGTCGGGCTGTGTGAATGCCCGGATCAGCGCGGGTTGCGGTGTCGGAGAACGGGTTCGATGTGATCCCCGGGCGAGTGTGAGGTCGCGCACCTCGGCCCGTCAGGATTTACCTGTTACGGACAGTCTCGATAAACTCCGGTGATCGTTCCGCCGGCCCGCGGAACCCAGGCGTAGAGGAGAACCGGTGGTCGCGAACGTCGCTGAACTGCCGCGCGCTGTCCGCAATCTGTGGTCGGCCTCGTTCGGCGGCGGCATCGAGCCGCCGCGCCCGGCCCCGAGCGTGTCCATCGAACGCCGTCGGCACGCGGATCTGCGCCGCTACGAGACGCCGGAATCCGGCACGCCGCGCGGCATCACCGCCCTGCCGCGCACCGGTCAGCCGGTACTGCTCGTGCCCCCGCTGGGCTCGACCCCGGCGTGTTTCGATCTGCGTCCGGGTCAGAGCCTGGTCCGGCACCTGATCGCACGGGGCAAACAGCCCTACGTCATCGACTACGGCGAGTTCACCTCCGCGGATCGTGATCTGGGACTGGAGGATTGGACGCACGACATCGTGCCCGAGGCGGTGCGGCGGGTGGCCGCCGAGCACGAGGGCCCGGTGCACCTGATCGGCTGGTCGCTGGGCGGGGTGCTGGCCATGCTGGCCGGGGCCGCGCACGCGGACCTGCCGATCGCCTCGATCACCGCGCTCGCGCCCCCGATCGACCAGCGGCACACCGTCTTCCTCGGCCCGATCCGCCAGGCCGGACGGCTCACCGGCGGCCGCGAGGTCGCGTGGGCCACCAGGCTCATGGGCGGCATTCCCCGGGAGTTCGTGCGCATCGGCTTCCGGATCCAGGCCCTCGAGCGCGAGCTGACGCGCCCGCTGTTCCTGGCCCGCAACGCCCACGACGCCGAGGCGCTGGCCCGGATGACGGCCGTGGACCGCTTCACCGCGTCCATGCCCGGGTATCCCGGCCGCTCGTACTGGCAGATCTACCGCAGCCTGATCCTGCGCAACGAACTCGCCGACGGCGTCATCCGGCTGCGCTCGGATCTCACCGTCGAACTCGCCAAGCTCACCTGCCCGGTCCTGCTGATCGGCAGCCGCACCGATGTGCTGGTGCCCGCCGCGGGCGTGCGCCGGGGGCTGGACATCCTCACCGGCTCGCCGGAGGTGCGCTTCACCGAGGTCACCGGCGGCCACCTGGGCCTGGTGGTCGGCCCGGACGCCGCGACCACCACCTGGCCCGCCATCCTCGAATTCCTCGACCGCTGAACAGTTCTCACCCCCTCGATTCCCAACCCCGACGAAGTGGATGAATCATGATCGAGCCCACCACCCTGCTGCTGCCCCTCGGAATCTGGGCCACCCTGCGCGCCGCCGCGGCGCTTGGCGGCGGCGCGGACCTGGACTACCGCCAGCACGAACAGCGCACCGCCTACGCCCAGCGCGAGGTGCGGCGCGATCTGATCGGCGCTCGCGACTGACGGGTCGCGCGGGCGCGCCGAGCGCGTCGGGCCCCGGCGGCGATCTTTCGCGAGCCGGGGCTGTCGCGCGGCGCATGAAGTGCGGCACAACCATTCGCGATACGCGGGCGTTCACCCCGTGATTCGGGCAAACCGCGCGGATACCGGCACCCGCCCCGCGTGGTGACACCCATTCCCCGTCGATCGGTGAGAGTGTGCGTGGCATGACGGCTTATCCGACTGAAACGCAATTGCTTTCATTGACGACGGAGGTTGCCGACGCGGTGTCGGATGCGGTGAACGCGCGAGCGGTCGCCGAGTCCGGAATGGATCTACCCCCGTTGGTGTGGGTGTGGCGGCGCGGGGTGTACTCGCTGCCCTACGCCGAACAGCAGGAGACCGAGGAGTTTCGCGGCCGGGTCGCACCGGCGGAGCAACCCGAATGGACCGATCGCTACCTGCTGGCCTGGGCCCAGGCGCTGTGCCTGACCGACGCCACCACCGATGTCGAGTCCCAGCACGGCCGGCGTACGTACACCGGTTTCCTCGCGGGCTCGCGCATCCGGATCACCGGCCGCACCGAAATCGCTTACGCGCCGGTGTGATTCGTCTCGGTCCGGCGTTGACATGCCCGGGGCTGGACCGGCGACCCTGATGTCGCGCCGCGGCCGGTGCGGCACGGCGGGTCGCCGGACCGCCTCGGCTCGGGCTCGCCGAGATGGTCGAGTCCCTTGTCGAGGGCTCGCCGTCGAACCAGCGGCAAACAGCGCCGCTACCCCCGGGAAACCCTGCGCCGGCCGGCCTTCATCCGCATCTCACAGCGATGCCGGTGCCTTTCACCGCGTACTGCGGCGACAGCGCCGGATTCGCGGAGTCCGGCCCGGAGATCGTCAATCCGCGCGGGTCGACTTCATCGCCGATGCCTCGGCGCTTGGACGCGGCTCACGCGGGCCCGCGCTGTGGTTCGCCGGGGCGGGTGCGCAATCGGCCGCGACCCGCGAACGCGTTACCTGCTACCAAGGGCGGCGGGGTCGGCGTAGCGCCCGGTGGCCGGAGATCGACAGCCGCGGCCGCGGGACCGGCGGATGCTGGGCCGACTCGCCCGGGCGGCGCGTCGAATCGGAGGACGCCTACGCCGGCGGGACATCGGGTGGCGCCGCGTGGCGTGTATGCGCTGACGGACGTCGGGCGGTGCCGAATCCACGGGCAAAATCGGGCAAATCGGGCGTGAATTGATCGACCGTCCCGGAGAGTTCGGGCGCGGCGCTCGCGGGGAGCGGGATCGGCGGTTGCCGACAACCCGATGGTTGCTAGGAGATTGCTCCTGGGAGAGGATGGGTGCGCGGCGCGCTTGCGCCGTGCTCATCCGATTGTGTACGCCGATCCGGTTTCCTAGCTCAGGAGGACGTAGATCTATGGCTTCTACTATTCGGAATCATCGCCGGTCCGCGCTCGTGCTGGCCGCTCTCGGAGCACTCGGGACGGCCGCCGTCATCGGCGCCGGGCCCGCGCTGGCCGAGAACGCCATCGACGTCAGCGGGGTCGGGCCCGCCAACGTGGGCATCGACTACAGCTGTGACGCGAACGCGGGCGTCACCGCCATCAGTGTCCTGGTCGGCGGGCCCAACGCCGAGCAGCCCTCGGCCACCGGCACCGAGACCTCCGTGGTCTGCGACGGCAAGCAGCAGACCACCGTGGTGACGCTCGCCGGCATCAACGGAGCCGACGGCACGCTGAAGGCGGGCGAGCAGGTGCAGGTGCGGGTCGCGCTGGTGGACAAGGCCGAGACCGTGATCACCGGGCAGAACAAGCTCGTCACCCTGGGATAGCAACCCGTCGAACCGACGCGTCGTGCGGCCGCCACATCCGATCCGGGTGTGGCGGCCGCACCCGTCGGACCGGTCAGTGCAGGCGCAGCCACCGCCCGATCGACGGCGTGCCCGCCTCGTCCACCACGAACACCAGGTACCAGCCGGGCGGCGCGAGGGCGGGATTGCCGGGCATGGTCAGGGTGAGCGCGTCCGCGGGACCGCTGAACTCGAGGTCGATCAGCCGCTGCTCGTTGTCGCACGAGTGCGTGCACGCGCCGGGGCGCACGAGGCTCGCCTCGCGGATCGGGCCGCCGGTCGTCGCGACGATCGAACCCCCGTAGGCCGCTTCGTCGGCGGACAGCGTCAGCACCGGGCGCGTCTCGGCGAAAAGATAGGGCGGCCAATAGATCTCGATCCGGAGCTCCTCGGTCTTGCGCGCCGGATTGGAGCCCGCGGTGACGACCTTGCCCTCGGGGGTGAGCAGGGCGATCGAATGATAGAGGCGCGGGACGCGGCAGGGCGCGGTGTGCATCCAGGAATCGTCGGCGGGGGAGTAGATCTCGCCGTGCGGTGGGGCGGCGTGCGCCATCTCCTCCATGCCCGAGCCGCCGGTGGCCAGCACGGTCCGATCGGGCAGCAGCACCGCGCTCAGGTGCATGCGCGCGTGATCCATGGGCCGCACCGCCTCGTATCGCGGGTGCGCGGCCGAGGTGTCCACGACCCGCGCGTCGGCCAGTGCCGGTGCGGGACTGTGCATGTCGTAGCCACCGCCGCCCAGGATGAGCACGCGCTGATCCTGGGCGGGCGGCAGCAGCACGCTGGCAGCCTGGTTGCGCGAGCCGGGATCGGTCAGTCCGGGCACCTCGGTGACGGCCCCGGTCGCCGGATCCCACAGTGACGGTCGCACGCCGTTGTTCCCGCCGTACTGCCCGCCGGTGTAGAACAGCCGCCCGTCGGCCAGCAGGACGAGATGGCCGTACATGGGAATCGGGCCGGGAACCGGCAGCGGCGACCAGGTTTCGGTGCCGACGTCGAACAGCTCCGGCACCACCGACAGGAAGTTGTCGGCCCCGAGCCCGGAGACGGCGACGATGTTGCCGTCCGGCAGCGCCGCCAGGGACGGGTACCAGCGGCCGAAGGCCATGTCCGGCACGGCGTTCCAGGTCAGATCGGCCGGATCGAAGATCAGCGCGTCGGGCAGGCCGTAGAACGGGTCGTAGTGCCCGGTACCGCCGGCGGCCAGCAGCCGGCCGTCGGGCAGGAACGCCTGTCCCACGCAGAACAGATCGATCGGGGTGTCCGGCGCGCTGAATCCCGGATTCGGGTAGTGCCACACGCGGGTCCGGAACTGCTGTGCCGCATGGTGTTCGGGATCGTTGCCGGATCCGGCGAAGAACAGGATGTCGCCGGTGTGCAGCAGTGCGGCGTGCACCGGATTGATCTCGGTGTCGAAATCGAGGATGCGCCACAGCCCGTGGTGGGCGGCGTGCCCGAGATCGGTCTCCAGTTCGAGGGTCCGCAGGTAGCCGGCGTTGGGTCCGTCCGGGGCGTCGATCACGCACAGCACGAGTTCCGGGGCCGGGCCGCCGGTGTCGAGCAGAGCCGTTGCCGCGCCCTGGTTCTCGGCGAAACGCCAGGGCGTCGTCGTCCATCCGCTCCAGCCGTCGATCGCGTGCCCGCTGCCGTCCAGGCCCCAGCCGATGGTGTAGACGCCGGTGTTGGGGCCGTCGGGATTGTCGACCGTGAACACCAGCAGTTCCGGTCTGCCGTCGCCGTCCAGATCGGCGGCCGCGATCCCCGCGCCCTGGTTCTGCCACCCGTACCAGTCCGGCACCGCCACCCACGGCGTCCACGCGGCGACCGTTCCGTCCGCAGTCAGGCCCTTGGCCAGGCGGAACTGCCCGGAGTTCTGTCCCGGTGGATTGTCCACGGTCAGCACCACGAGGGTGGCCTGTCCGTCGACGACGGTGAGGCAGATGTCGGCGCCCTGGTTCTCCCAGCCGTACCAGTCGGGCACGGGCAGCCACGGCGTCCAGCCGCCGGTGACCGCGCCGTCGGCGGCCAGGTCGCGGCCGATGCGGTAGTAGCCCTGGTTCTGGCCCGGCGGGTTGTCCACGACGAACACCACCAGGTCGAACGTGCCGTTGCCGCTCAGGTCGGCGACGGCGATGCCCGCGCCCTGGTTCTCCCAGCCGAACCAGTCCGGCACCGCCCGCCACGGCCCCCACGCGCGCACCGAGCCGTCGGGGCGCAGGCCAGCGCCGATCCGGTAGAGGCCGGCGTTCTGTCCCACGGGATCATCGACCATGAGCACCACCACGTCGGGCTCGCCGTCGCCGTCGACATCACCGATCGCGATACCGCAGTCCTGGTTCTGCCACGCGAACCACTCCGGAATCGGTACGAATTCTCCCGCCACACTTCGATACTCGCCGATCGCGTGCGATCTCGCCCGTCGACCGGCGAGGTTGTCCGGGGCTGCCCGAACGGTGCGAACCGGACGAGTTCACATACCCCTAGGGGGTAGGGGTTTACTTTCGTTCGATTTCGTCGTACGGTCTCCTCGGGAAAGCCCCGCGGCACAAGGAGGAGCGATATGAGCGCCGAGACGAGTACGAGCACCTACACCGTTTCCGGAATGTCCTGTGGCGGCTGCGTAGGCAAGGTCAAGAACGAGATCGGGAAGCTCGAAGGCATCGACGGCGTGGACATCGAACTCGCCACCGGCCGGATGACCGTCATCGGCGGCGCGCTCGATGACGACCTGATCCAGAACACCGTCCGAAACCTCGGCTACCAGCTCGTCCAGGACTGATTCCGCCCCGGGCGCCGATGCTCTCGGCGCCCGGGCCGGTGCCATTCTTGCGCCCTGGACGCGATGCGCGGCCCCTTCCCGGAAGGACCGACCCCGATGATTACCGCACTCCTGCGCAATCGTGACTACCTGCGGCTGTTCACCGCCCAGGTGTCCGCCCTGTTCGGCACCGGACTCACCACCGTCGCCCTGGGCCTGCTCGCCTACGAACTCGCCGGGGCGGACGCGACCGCCGTCCTGGGCACCGCCCTGACCATCAAGATGCTGGTCTACGTCACCGTGGCCCCGATCGTGGCCGCCTACGCCGACCGCCTCCCGCGCCGGGGATTCCTGGTCGCGCTCAACGTGATTCGCGCGCTGGTCGTGCTGGCTCTGCCCTTCATCGACCAGGTCTGGCAGATCTACGCGCTCATCGCCGTGCTGCAGACCGCCTCGGCCGCCTTCACCCCCACCTATCAGGCGATCATCCCGGACATCCTGCCGGACGAGCGCGACTACACCCGGGCGCTGTCGGCCGCGCAGCTGGCCGCGACCATGGAGACGCTGCTGAGCCCGATGCTGGCCGCCGCCGCGCTGCTGCTCATGAGCTACCACTGGTTGTTCGTCGGCACGGCGATCGGATTCGTGCTCTCGGCCGCGCTGGTGCTGGCGACCCGGATTCCGAGTGCCGGTGCGGTGAGCGCGGGCTCGTTCCGCGAACGCGTCGTGCTCGGCATGCGCATCTTCGCCGCCACCCCGCGCCTGCGCGGACTCATGGGGCTCAACCTGGTGGTCGCCGCGGCCGGCTCGGTGATCATGGTCAACACCGTCAACTATGTGCGCGACACCCTGGGCGGTACCCAGACCGGGGTGGCGATCCTGCTGGCGGCCAACGGTTTCGGCACCATGCTCAGCGCCCTGGCGCTGCCCCGGGTGCTCGATCGCGTCGACCCGCGCCCGGTCATGCTCACCGGCGCCGCCGTGCTGCTCACCGGACTCGGCTCGATCGTGGCGCTCTCGACCGCGCCGACCGGCGCATGGCGCTGGGGCGCGGCGCTGGCCGCGTGGGCGATCGTGGGCGCCGGCACCGCCGCGGTGCTGACGCCCACCGGGCAGGTGCTGCGTCGCTCCGCCCAGCCGGCCGATCGGCCCGCGCTGTTCGCCGCCCAGTTCTCGCTCTCGCACGTGGCCTGGCTGATCGCCTACCCGATCGCCGGATGGGTGACCGCGGGCGCCGGTTTCACCGCCGCCCTGGTGGCCCTGACCGCGCTCGCGGTGCTGGGAATCGGTGCGGCGGCGGGCATGTGGCCCCGCCACGATCCCGCCGAGATCACCCACCTGCACGCGGAGGGCACCATCGATCCCGCCCGCCTGGTCGACGCCGTCCGGGTGGGGGAGGGCATCTACCAGCACACCCACGCGTTCATCATCGACGCCGAACACCGGCGCTGGCCGCGTGGCCCGCTCGCCACGGTCGCGTAGCGCTCGCAACCCGCGGACCCTGCCGGCCTAACGCCCCATGGGAGACGATCCTCACGGATCGAGATCGCCGCCGGAAGTGATTCCGGCGGCGATCTTTTCGCCGGGTGGGCGTTACGCCGATTCCACGGCGGGCGCGCTCTCGGGCGGCTCGGCCACCGTTCGCTTGGGGCCGGTGAACCAGCGGCGCGCCGAGGCGAACCACCACACCGCGATCGCGCCCACCACCCCGACCAGGGTCAGCGGCGCGTAATTGACCGCGGTCCAGGTGAACTCGTCGTTCCACGGGTAGCCGCGGTCGTCCATCGGCAGGATGAACAGCAGGCTGATGAGCACGATCCAGACCAGGGCGACCGCGCCGACCGGGCGATACCAGCGGCCCAGTTGCCAAGGGCCGGTGTGGAATCGGCCGCCGTGCAGCTGACGCAGCAGAATCGGGATGCCGTAGGCGATGTACAGGCCGATGGTGGCGACCGAGGTGGCCGCGGCGTAGGCGGTCGGCGCGTTGGCCGCGGGCACCAGCATCGAGGGGATCAGCAGCACGAACGCGAAGAACGAGATGAACAACACCGCGTTCACCGGCACCTTGCGCGCCGAGAGTCGCGCCCACAGCGCCGAACCCGGCACCGCCCCGTCGCGGGCGAAGGCGAACAGCATCCGCGAGGCCGAGGTGACCGAGGCGTAGCCGCAGAACAACTGGGCGATCGCGGCGATCACCAGCAGCAGCCCGGACCAGAACGGGCTCAGCGCGTTCTCCAGGATGTAGATGACCGGATAGCCGCTGTTGAGCGCCGGATCCAGGGTCTTGTCCAGATCGCGGATCGCGAAGGTCACGGCCAGGATCAGCAGGTAGCCCGCCACCGCCGAGACGATGATCGTGTTGATGATGCCCTTGGCCGCCATCCGCGAGGCGTCGTGCGTCTCCTCGGACATGTGCGCCGAGGCGTCGTAGCCGGTGAAGGTGTACTGCGCGTGCAGCAGGCCCAGCAGGAAACTGAAGGCCACCCCGCCGAATCCGACGGCGCTGTTGTCCACGGTCTCGGTGAAGACCCAGCCCACGCTCTGATGGTGTTCGGCGCCGATTCCGAGCACCAGCACGAAGATGGCCACGCCGCCCACATGCCACCAGGCGGAAATGTTGTTGATGGCGGCGGACAGTTGCGGGCCTATCGCGTTCAATATCGCGTGCAGCACCAGAATGGCCGCGAACACCAAAAAGATTGCGGTGCGGTCGGTTCCGATTTCTATGCCGATCACATTGAGCACCGCGGTGGTGAAAATGGCGGCGCCGTAATCGATGGCGGCGGTGACCGCGATCTGCCCGATCAGATTGAACCAGCCGGTGAACCAGCCCCAGATGGGCCCGCCGAGTTCCGACGCCCACCAGTACAGGCCGCCGGAAGTCGGGTAGGCCGAGGCCAATTCGGCCATGGCCAGTCCGACGAACAGCACCATGAGCGAGACCAGCGGCCAGCCCCACGCCATGGTGATCGGCCCGCCGTTGGCCAGGCCGATGCCGTAGCTGGCCAGGCCGCCCGTGAGGATGGACACAATCGTGAAGCTGATGGCGAAGTTCGAGAACCCGGACCAGGACCGGGAAAGTTCCTGTTTGTAGCCGAGTTCGGCGAGGCGGCGTTCATCGTCGGACGGAGGAGAAGTAGCAGTCATTCGTGCTCCCGCGTGAAAACGCCGCTCGCGCACGGCGTTTGCCAGGAGATCAGTGTGCGGTAAGCGCGCCTGTCGCGCACGACAACGTGGAAACTGGTCGGTGTACGAATCGGGCCGCTACGGCGTGCCCGGCCGCCGGCGAGCGCCGGGGCCGAGTTGACGGCGGGGCCATTCGTGTGGAATATGCTTAGGCTAACCTATGCACAAGGAGACTTACCCATGATTCGCAAGTTCCTCGCGGCCTCGATGGCGACCGCCGGGCTGCTGCTGCCCGTGTCCGCCGCCGTGGTGCTCACCGCTCCCGTTGCGATCGCCGCTCCGGCCGCGCCTTCGGCCGGCGAGCTGCAGGGCAAGCTCCAGTCCGCGCTGAACGGCAATGCCTCCGAGCTCGAGTCGGGCAACGCCGCCGGCATCCAGGGTGTCGGCCGCACCATCGCCGCCATCCCCGGCTACAGCTGGGACATCGGCGGCCCGATCTCGGTGGACGGCGACGTGCTGAACGCGAACCTGAACAGCCGCCTCGGCGACCTCAACTACCCGATCCCGGTCACCTGGGTGAACGTCGGCGGCACCTGGAAGTTCTCGGCCGAGTCCGAGCAGCTGCTGATCGGCTACGCCTCGATGGCGGGCTAGTCACCCCACGCATCACCGACAACGGTCGGCGCACTGGAATCCAGTGTCGCCGACCGTTTGTCGTATCCGGGTGTGCGTTCGTACCGAGCCGCGCGGGTGCGCCCCGCGCGGCTCGGCCATACCGTGCTAGTCCGCGCCCCAGTGCTGTTCCATGATCACGCCCTTGGCGGCGAGCCAGGCCACGGGATCCATCTTGCCGCCGTTCTCGTCCCAGATCTCCAGGTGCAGATGCGGTCCGGTGGACTGGCCGCGGTTGCCGACCGAGGCGATCACGTCGCCCGCGTTCACCCGCTGCCCCTCCTGGGCGTAGATGTCGTTCACATGCCCGTAGACCGCGGTGGTGCCGTCGTCCTGCAGCACGCGCACCCACAGGCCGAAGCCCGAGGCCGGACCGGCCTCGATCACGGTGCCGCCCATGGCCGAGCGAATCGGGGTGCCCAGGGCGTCGGCGATGTCGACGCCGTAATGCATGGAGCCCCAGCGGGTTCCGAAGCCCGAGCTGATCTCGCCGCCGACCGGCAGGACCGCGGGCGCCGAGACCGGCGGGGCCAGCTGGGGAATCGCGGGCAACTGCGGAATGGCCGGCGCGGCCATCTGCTGGATGTTCTTGATGGCCTGTTCGGCCTGCGCCAGCGGTCCGCGAATCTCCTGGGGCAGATTCGCCAGACCGAAGGGCGCGGTCACCTCGGCCGCGGGGGCGGGCGCGACATCGCTGACGTCGCCCGGGGTTTCGGCGAAGACGGGCGCGGCCGGGGCGGCCGGCGGGGCCAGCTGCGGCACATAGGACGCGACCACGTCGACCGCGACCTGGAAGGGATTGGGCGCGACCGCGACCTCGGCCGCGTCGAGCGTGCCCTTGGCATCGGTGGGCGCGGCGGTCGCGGTGGCGGGGGTGAGCTGGACCGTGGTGGCGAGCAGCGCGCCCGCGGCGACGGCGGCGCCGGACAGGCCGCGCATGCCCCACGGCGAACCGCTGTCGGCGCGGTGACTGACCGCGCCGGCGGTGTCGGCTTCGCCGAGCAGGTCCAGGACGGATAGGGAACCGGGTGTCTCTCGGTGCAGCGGCACGGCACGTCCTCGGTAGATCAGCGAAGCAATCGGGGGGTCGGCGAACGCCGAATTCGATGTTGGTGTGGTGACGTTTCAGAAACTGTACCCAGGCGTGATCATTCCGTGTCCCTTTCGGTGAAATGCCCGGGCCTATTTTTCCGATGTGCTCTCGGGCCCCGGCCCGTCGCCGGTCCCGGACGCGCCCGAGCGCGGCGGATACCGGCGGGTTGCCGAACGTCCCGGTGACCGGCGTGCCCGAGCCGAGCTGGATCGGCGGCCGCGATCTCATCGTGATTCGACCCGGCGTTATAGCTAATGTGAATGCCCGGCCATTGTTCGGAGTTCGGGAATCCCGCGGGCGGCGTTCACCGATTTCGAGGCGGCTCGACACCCGCGATCGCAACCGGGTGCGGCGAACGCGCGGGATACCTGGAATAGTTGTGTCAGCACGCACAGGACCAAAGCGAAAGCGGGGATGTTGGTGACTTCGACTGATGGTGTGAGCGGGGTAAGCACGGTGAAGGACGCGCCGCCGCCGAACACCCTCGAGCGCGATGTCCAGACCCTGGAAAAGGCGATCTACGAAGTCAAACGAGTGATCGTCGGCCAGGATCGACTGGTCGAACGTTTGCTGGTCGGCGTGCTCGCGCGCGGCCACGTGCTGCTCGAGGGCGTGCCGGGTATCGCCAAGACCCTGGCCGTGGAAACGTTCGCAAAGGTGGTGGGCGGCAGCTTCTCCCGCGTGCAGTTCACCCCCGACCTGGTGCCGACCGACCTCGTCGGCACCCGCATTTACCGGCAGGGGCGCGAAGAGTTCGACACCGAGCTCGGCCCCGTCGTCGCGAACTTCGTCCTCGCGGACGAGATCAACCGCGCGCCGGCCAAGGTGCAGTCGGCGCTGCTCGAGGTCATGGCCGAACGGCACGTGTCCATCGGCGGCAAGACCTACCCGATGCCGAACCCGTTCCTGGTCATGGCGACTCAGAACCCCATCGAGAGCGAGGGCGTGTACCCGCTGCCCGAGGCGCAGCGCGACCGCTTCCTGTTCAAGGTGGTCGTGGACTACCCCTCCGTCGAGGAGGAGCGCGAGATCATCTACCGGATGGGCGTCACCCCGCCGGAGGCCAAGGCGATCCTGTCGCCCGAAGAGGTGGTGCGCCTGCAGAAGCTCGCCGCCAACACCTTCGTGCACCACGCGCTGGTGGACTACGTCGTGCGCGTCATCGCCGCCACCCGTAAGCCCGCCGAGTTCGGTATGCACGATGTCGCCGGCTGGATCTCCTACGGCGCCTCCCCGCGCGCCAGCCTCGGCATCATCGCCGCGGCCCGCGCGGTGGCGCTGATCCGCGGCCGCGACTACGTCGTGCCGCAGGACGTGGTCGAGGTGATCCCGGACGTGCTGCGGCACCGCCTGGTGCTCTCGTACGACGCGCTGGCCGACGAGATCTCGCCCGACGACGTGATCCGCCGCGTACTGCAGACCGTCGGTCTGCCGCAGGTCGCCCCGCAGGCCGTCGCCCCGGGTGCGAGCGCGCCCGCGCCGATCCCGTCCGCGCCGGCCGCCCCGCACGGCGGTGCGCCGCAGGGTATTCCGCAGCCGCCGCAGCAGAGCATCCCGCAGCCGCCCAACGGTCAAGTGCCCCAGGTCCCCGGCCAGCCCCAGCCTAAGTGAGGCGGGCCTCGGATCCGGTTGCGCCCGTGACGAACTCATCTCCCAGCGGTTCCCCGCACGCCCCGCCGTCGTTCCGGTCGGGCGAGCTGACCGACCCGCACCTGTCGGCCGCGCTCAAGACCCTCGAGCTCACCGTGCGCCGTCGCCTCGACGGCGTACTGCACGGTGATCACCTGGGCTTGATCCCCGGACCGGGTTCCGACGCCGGCGACGCGCGGATGTACCAGCCGGGCGACGATGTGCGCCAGATGGATTGGTCGGTCACCGCCCGTACCACGCACGCGCACGTGCGCCAGTCGATCGCCGATCGGGAGCTGGAGACCTGGCTGGTGGTGGACCTGTCCGCCAGCCTGGACTTCGGTACCGCGGCCTGTCAGAAGCGCGATCTCGCGGTGGCCGCGGCCGCCGCGGTCACCCATCTGACCAGCGGCGGCGGCAATCGCATCGGCGCGGTGGTCGCCAACGGCGAACAGCTGATCCGCATTCCGGCCCGCAGCGGCCGCGTGCACGCGCAGACCATGCTGCGCAAGATCGCCACCACCCCGCACGCCCGCGACGGGGTCCGCGGGGATCTGGCCGGGGCGATCGAGGCGCTGCGCCGTCCGCAGCGCAAACGCGGTCTGGCCGTGGTCATCTCCGATTTCCTCGGCGAGGTGAACTGGCAGCGTTCGCTGCGCGCCATCTCCGGCCGCCACGATCTGCTGGCGGTCGAGGTGCTGGACCCGCGCGATCTCGAACTGCCCGACATCGGCGATGTCGTGCTGCACGATCCCGAGACCGGCCGCACCCGCGAATTCAGTGTGACCCCTTCCCTGCGTGCGGATTTCGCACGCGCTGCCGAACGGCATCGCGTGCAGGTGGAGACGTCGCTGCGCAGCTGCGGCGCGCCGGTGATGAGCCTGCGCACCGATCGGGACTGGATCGCGGACGTGGTTCGATTCGTATCCACCCGGCGCCACACCTTCGGCGCCCCGACCTCCCGGCTGGTACCGCGACAGTGAGTATTTCAGGCTTCACTTCGTACATTTGGTTCCTGTTCCTCGCGGTGGTCGCGGCCCTCGCGCTGGGTTACGTGCTGGTGCAGCGCTCCCGGTGGCAGCACATGCTGCGCTTCAGCAACATGGAGCAGCTGGAGAAGGTCGCGCCGGCCCGGCCCGGCCCGCAGCGCCACATCCCGATGGCGCTGCTGCTGGTCGCCCTGGTCGCCTTCACCATCGGCGCGGCCGGTCCCACCGAGATCAAGAAGGTGCCGCGCAACCGCGCGACCGTGGTACTGGTGCTGGACGTTTCGCTGTCCATGGAGGCGACCGACGTGCCGCCCAGCCGTTTGCAGGTGGCGCAGGAGGCGGCCAAGGAGTTCGCCGACGGCCTGACCCCCGGCATCAACCTGGGGCTGGTCACCTTCGCGGGCACCGCCTCGGTGCAGATGTCGCCGACCACCAATCGGCAGGCGGTCAAGGCGGCCATCGACTCCATCAAGCTGGCCGAGCGGACCGCGACCGGCGAGGGCATCCTGACCGCGTTGCAGTCCATCGACACCCTGGCCTCGGTGCTGGGCGGCGCGGAGACCCCGCCGCCCGCGCGCGTGGTGCTCATGTCGGACGGTAAGCAGACCGTGCCCGCCGACGACGACGTGGACAATCCGCGGCACGGTTTCACCGCCGCGCGACTGGCCAAGGAGAAGGGGATTCCGGTCTCCACGATCTCCTTCGGCACCAGTTGGGGCACGGTGGAGATTCCGGATCAGGACGGCAAGGGCTCGCAGCGGGTCAAGGTGCCGGTCGACGACGACTCCCTGCGGGAGATCGCCAGGCTCTCGGGCGGCGAGTTCTACACCGCCCAGAGCCTGGAGGAGCTGACCCAGGTCTACGACACCCTCGAGGAGCAGATCGGCTTCGAGACCACCCGCGGCGACGCGTCGCGGCCGTGGATGTTGTTGGCGGGCTTGCTCGTCGCGGCGGGCGTGGGTGTGGGACTGATCCTGCGCCAGCGAATTCCGTAGCGGGATCATCGAACAGTGGCCGTCGCGCGAGTTTCTCGCGCGGCGGCCACTGTCGTTTTCACGGTCGCGGGGTGGGAATCCCATGATCATTCACAAGCGGTCATTCCAGACGAACGACGCATCCTACTGGTTTGAATGGGATCTGTTTCAGAAATGCGGGATCATGTCGCTGACCTGGGGTTCGCCGCACTCGAGGTAGGGTGTCGCGGCCCGCGCCGGGGAGAAGGAATTCCTCGCCCCAATGTAGGCAAAGGGAACGGCACCCGATAAGTTCTACGGCATGTCGAACACATCCAGGTCGGTTCTGGTTACGGGCGGCAATCGCGGTATCGGTCTCGCGGTTGCGCAGCGCCTTCTCGCCGACGGGCACAAGGTCGCCGTCACCCATCGTGGCTCGGGCGCGCCCGAAGGTCTGCTCGCGGTCAAATGCGATGTGACCGATGCGGCTTCGGTCGACGCGGCCTTCGCCGAGGTCGAGGCGAAGCAGGGTCCGGTCGAGGTCGTCGTGGCCAACGCCGGCATCGTGGAGAACACGCTCTTCATGCGCATGAGCGAAGAGGCTTTCACCAACGTCATCGACGCGAACCTCACCGGTGCGTGGCGAGTCGCCCAGCGCGCCAACCGCAACATGCTCAAGGGCCGCTGGGGTCGCGTGATCTTCCTCGGTTCGGTCGTCGGGCAGATCGGCGCGCCCGGTCAGGTCAACTACGCCGCCGCCAAGTCGGGTCTGGTCGGCATGGCCCGCGCCATCACCCGCGAGGTCGGCAAGCGCAACATCACCGCGAACGTGGTGGCCCCGGGTCTGATCGACACCGACATGACCCGCGAGGACATGACCCCGGAGATGCGCGAGAAGGCGCTCGAGTTCATCCCCGCCGGCCGCATCGGTCAGGCCGAGGACGTTGCCGGTGTGATCAGCTTCCTCGCCTCGGAAGACGCCTCCTACATCTCCGGCGCGATCATCCCCGTCGACGGCGGCATGGGCATGGGCCACTGAGCTTTTCGCTCCGATAGCCGCACCCGCACCACCAACCAGGCCAAGCACAGCACACGAGGAGAAGCGACCAACCCATGGGTGGATTGCTCGAAGGCAAGACCGTACTCATCACCGGCATCATCACCGACTCGTCCATCGCCTTCCACGCGGCCGCGGTCGCGCAGGAGCAGGGCGCGAAGGTGATCATCACCGGTATTCCGGAGCGGCTGCGGCTGATCGACCGCATCGCCAAGCGCCTGCCGCAGGAGGTGCCCCCGGCCATTCCCCTCGACATCACCAACGAGGAGAACCTGGGCGAGCTCGCCGCCAAGGTCCGTGAACTCGCGCCCGAGGGCGTGGACGGCGTGCTGCACTCCATCGCCTTCGCCCCGCGCACCCTCATGGGCCCCGAGGCGCTGCCGTTCCTGGACGCCCCGGGACCGGACGCCGCCAAGGCCTTCGAGATCTCGGCCTGGAGCTACGCCTCCCTGGCTCGCGCCGTGCTGCCCGCCATGAACGAGGGCGGCTCGATCGTGGGCATGGACTTCGATCCGCGCACCGCCATGCCGTTCTACAACTGGATGGGCGTGGCCAAGGCCGCCCTCGAGTCGGTGAACCGCTACGTGGCGCGGGAAGTGGGCGAGGCCAAGCGCATTCGCTCCAACCTGGTCGCCGCGGGCCCGATCAAGACCCTGGCCGCCAAGGCCATCGCCGGTACCGCCACCGACGACGCCAAGCAGCTGAACATGCTCAACACCTACTGGGACGGCGCGTCGCCCATCGGCTGGGACGTCGACGACCCGACCGTGGTCGCCAAGTCCGTGGTCACCCTGCTCTCGGACTGGCTGCCCGGCACCACCGGCTCGATCATCTACGTCGACGGCGGCGCCAGCCACAACACCTGGTTCCCGGAAAACGGTTTCACCAACTGAGCTGAAGGAGACCCGAGACCCGTGGCCGTCGAGGCACTGCTCCTGCTGTCCTTCGGCGGCCCGGAGCGCCCCGAAGACGTGATGCCCTTCCTGGAGAACGTCACTCGGGGCCGGGGCGTCCCACCCGAACGTCTCGCCGAAGTCGCACAGCACTACCTGCACTTCGGCGGGGTGTCGCCCATCAACGCGCTGAACCTGGACATCATCAAGGCAATCGAGGGCGAATTCGCCGCGCGCGGCATCGATCTGCCGGTGTACTTCGGCAATCGCAACTGGCATCCCATGGTCGAGGAGACCGTGGAGCGCATGCGGGCCGACGGAATCGGTTCGGCGCTGGTGTTTCCCACCTCGGCCTGGGGTGGCTACTCGGGGTGCCGCCAGTACCACGAGGACATCGTGCGGGCGCGCGCGGCGGTGGACGAGGCGCCGGAACTGGTGAAACTGCGCCAGTACTACGATCATCCGCTGTTGATCGAGGCGTTCGCGGACGGCATTCGCGCGGCGGTGGATTCGCTGCCGGAGCAGCGGCGCGCGGGCGCGCGGCTGGTGTTCACCGCGCACTCGATCCCGGTCTCGGCCGACAACGCCTCCGGGCCGCCCGGGGAGCAGGCGCTCTACAGTCGCCAGGTCGCCGAATCCGCGCGGTTGTGCGCCGCGGCAACGGGTTTCGACGACTACGACGTGGTGTGGCAGTCGCGGTCCGGGCCGCCGCAGGTGCCGTGGCTCGAGCCCGACATCGTCGATCACCTGGACGCGCTGGGGGAGCGGGGCGTGGACGCGGTGGTGGTCTGCCCGGTCGGGTTCGTCTCCGATCACCTCGAGGTGATCTGGGATCTGGACAACGAGGCGAAGGAGCGGGCCGCCGAGCTCGGTATGGCCTTCGCGCGGGCGGCGACGCCCGGACCGGATCCGCGGTTCGCGCGCATGGTCGTCGATCTGGTGCAGGAGCACCGCGTGGGGACCGCGCCCGAACGGCTCAGCGCCATGCCGGGTTTGGGCTGCACCGTGAACGGGGCGCCGTGCGTGGTCGGCTGCTGCGAGCTACCCGCGCGCCCGGCGGGCCGTCCGTCGGCCGGCTGAGGGCGCGCCCCGGGTGCCGCTCGGCGCGGACATCGCCGTCGTGCGGGCGGTACCCGGCCGATAGCGCGACACGCTGGGGGTTTGCCGGACAATCCGGCCCCCGGCGCGCGCTGACGGCGAACGAATTGTAATGTCGCGCAGGTGAGTACATCGGAGCGAGGGCCCGTACGTCGTCAGGGCGAGTACGCCGGAGCACAGCGCGCGAGCGGACCGCCGCCGCGCGCCGGAGCGCCGCGATCGGGCGGCGCGGCGGCCAAGAAACGGGCGCTGGGTTCGCCGGACGCGTTCGTGTGGGCGCCGGTGCTCGCGCTGTTCCTGGCCGCGGGCATCTGCATGACCATCGGGCAGTCCATGACGCTGACGGTGATCCTGGTCGTCGTCGCGGTGGTGCTGGTGCTGGCCGACATGTGGATCAACCGCTGATTCTCGTAGTGCGAACGCCTAATCGAAGACGTTCACCGCTCGGGCGATGACCAGACTCATGGTGACCAGGGCGATTCCGGACTGTGTCGCCATGAGGAACTTCGCGTAGCGGGACATGGGCATCACGTCGGTGGGACTGAACGCGGTGGCGTTGGTGAACGAGAGATACAGGTAGTCCGGGAATTCCGGCGTCCACTCCGGGTCGGCGAGATCCGGGTTCTGCATCTGCACGAACAGGAAATCCGGGTAGGGCCGGCGGTGATGGGCGCGCGCCGCCGGGCCGCCGCGGTCGAGTTCCCAGTACCAGAGCGCGAAGACGAGCACGTTCGACATCCACACCGCGGCGCCGGCGGCCAGCAGCCCGGCGGCGTCCTTGCTGACCGACCCGTCGATCAGGCCGAGCACCAACTCGACCACGGCCCAGATCATGCTGAAACCGAGCAACGCCATCTGCAGCAGACTGAAACGGCGGAACCAGATCTCCTCGCGATCGAGGCGGGTCGGACTGGCGACGATCAGCCCCGCCAGCAGGACGAATCCCAGGGCGGGCACGATCCAGCGGGGACCCGGGGTGAACCGGTCCGGCAGGAAGAACTGCAGGACCAGCAGGGCGATCACCGCCGAGGTGGCCAGCAGGCGTGATTCGCCCGCCGTCTTGCGCGCCCACGCCGGAACCCGGTCGTCGTCGGTCTGCTTCTCCGAGCCCGTCATCGCAGCAGTATCACCCGTCCGCCACTCCGCGCCCGTGAGCGACGCAGTTACCGATAGCATCTCGGCACAGCCGAGAAGAGGGGGAGCCCCGTGTCCCTGCCCGGGAATGCGTCATCGTCCCAGTCGCCGTACCCCCGCGCCGCGTCCCGGACCCCGGTGCTCGTCTCGCTCGTCTCGGCCGCGCTGGCTGTGCTGTGCGTACTGGGCGCGGGCGGATTCTTCCTGCTGTACGCCACCGCGAACGACACCGCCGAAACCCGGGACGGCACCATCGCCGAACTGCGCGGGCAACTCTCGGACGCCGCCGCCACAGATGCCCGCCGCGCCGCCGCCAAGCGCGCCGCGTGCGATTTCGTGGTCTTGCTGTCCACCTACGACTACACCGACCTCGACAAGTATTTCGCCGGTCTCCTCGCCGCGTCCACCGGCGAATGGCGCGAGGAGTTCCAGGAAACCATGCCGTTCCGGCGCGGCGACATCGCCACCGTGCGCGGCCGCGCCCAGCCCGCGGAGTCCCCGCACTGCGGCCTCACCTCGTTCGGCGCGCGTTCGGCCGAGGCCCTGGTCTCGGTCGAGCAGTCCCTCACATTCGGCGGCAACACCACCGACGCCCGCGTCGTGACCTACACGTATCTGGCGACCCTCGAGGAACAACCCGACAACCGCTGGCTGGTCAGCAGGGTGAGCCGCCGGCTCTGAGACCGGTTGCGGCGGTGCGTGTCCGGGGCCGCCGGTCCCGCTCACAGCGGGTAGCTCGCCTGGAATTCGAGGCGGCGGTCGGCGTCGGCGGCCAGCCGCTCGAGCTCACCGTCCAGCGCCAGGAAGACCTCCCAGTGCTCCGCGCCCGCGGCCGCCGCGAGCCGCTCGATCACGAGCTGCTCGAGCTCGGTGACCCGCTTGCCCTTCCATACCTTGTCCGCGAGGCTCACCAGCAGGTCCTCGAACTCGATCCCGTCCTCGTCCCAGCTCGCGTGCGTCCGCGCGAACCGCGCCAGCCGCTCCGGAACCCCGCTGCCACAGAGCAACTCGAATCCCGCCGCCTCGTGCGCGGCCCCCGGCCCCGACAACTCGTTCGGGAACCGGATCTTGCCGATGTCGTGCGTGGCGGCCCCGAAACACACCGCGCCGCCGTCGAACCGCACCCCGCCGTGGTGCACCCGCACCCAGTCCACCAGCTGACACGCCACGTCGTGGACGGCCCGCAGATGCGCCCCCAGCCGAGGCGGCGCACCCAGACCCCGCACCAGGTCCGCGGCCCGCTCCGGCAGCGGCCGCAGTGCGGGCGGGCCCACGTCCGTCAGGGCACGGTGCAACGCCGAGGAATTCACCCCCGCCACGGTAGCGAAGGATTCGTCAGGGCTGCGCCACCAAGAAGTCCGTGACCCGGCGAGCGGACGGCTCGGATACACCTGAGCGTTGGGCGTGACGGGTCGCGTGCCTCGGGTCATCGGGCGCTCTTTCTTGCCGAAACCGGTTCAGACGCAACCCCCGACCGCCGTATCGCTCGGTGAACAGCTGGCTGAAACACCCACCTGGGAAGGAAGATTCGAACTCACGGCGGAGTTCCTTACCGCGCGCCGGCGGACCGTTGCCCGGCACCGTTCTCACCCCGGCGGAACTGGCACGTATGGCCGTTCCGGCCGTGTTCGTCTGGGGTGAGCACGATGCGTTCCTCGCCCCGGAGGCCGCCCGGGACAGCATCGGCGCGATGCGTCATGCCCGTCTGGAAGTCGTTCCGGGCGGGCACAATCCGTGGTTCGACGACCCCGCCCGGTGCGCGTCGCACGTGCGGGACCTGCTCGGCTACTCGACGAGCTCCTCGCTCACCAGCCAGTCGTAGGCGACGTCGGACGGGTCCTGCCCGTCGATGTCCACCCGCCCGTTGAGTTCCTGCATCAGCTGATCGGTGAGGCGTTCGGAGATGGTGTCCAGCAGGGGGCGGATCTCGGGGTAGCGGTCCAGGACCGACGCGCGGACCACGGCGGTGCCGCTGTAGGGCAGGAAGAACTTCTTGTCGTCGTCCAGGACCGTCAGATCGAGGTTCTTCACCCGGCCGTCGGTGGTGTACACCATGCCGAAATTACAGGGTGAACTCTTGGCGGTCGCGGTGTACACGACGCCGGCGTCCATGCGGGTGACGTTCCCCGGCGGTACGCCGTTCGGGTCGTTGTAGGGGATGCCGTAGGTGGCGAGCATGGGGATGAAACCGTCGGAGCGGCTGAAGAATTCGTCGTCCACGCAGAAGGTGCGCTCACCCACCGGCAGGGCCGCCACCTCGGACAGGGTCTTCACGTTCAGGCGCTGCGCGGTGGCGGCGGACGCGGCGAAGGCGTAGGTGTCGTTGAAGTTCGAGGGGGCCAGCCACTCCAGGTCGTTCTCGGACTTCTCGATGTCGTGCACCCGCTGCCACAGCTCGGCCGGGTCGGCGATCGTCTCGGTCCTGTTGTGGTAGTTGACCCAGCCGGTGCCGGTGTACTCCCACAGGATGTCCGCGTCGCCGTTGAGCTGAGCCTGACGCGAGGACGCCGACCCGGGCGCGCCGGTCAGGTCCGTGACATCGGCCCCGGCCGCGGCCAGGTAGGTCGCGGTGATCTTGCCGAGCAGCACGCCCTCGGTGAAGCTCTTGGAGGTGACGACGAGTTGCGCTCCGTCCAAAGGCTTCTCGCCGCCCGGCAGACTCGCGTCGTGGAAGGTACCCGACGAGCTCACCAGACCGCAGCCCGCCAGCAGCGCGACGATCAGCAGCGCGAGCGACCCCGCCCGCACCCGCCTCATGACACGCCTCGCGGGGTCGCGGCCAGCTCGACCAGCCTGCCGAGCCAATCGATGGTCAACGCCAGCAGGCCGACCAGGATCGCCCCGGAGATCAGCAGTTTCGGCAGGAACAGGGTGACGCCGGTGGTGATGAGCGTGCCGAGGCTGGTCGCGCCGATGAAGGTGCTCAGCGTCGCGGTGCCGACCAGGATGACCAGCGCGGTGCGCACGCCGTTGAGGATCACCGGAACCGCCAGCGGCAGCTCGACCTGGATAAGCGTGCGCAGGGCCGAGAACCCGATCCCGCGCGCGGCCTCGATGGTGCGCTGATCCACCTGCCGCAGTCCGACGATGGTGTTCTGCAGAATCGGCAGGATCGCGTACACCACCAGACCGACCACCGCGGTCCGGAATCCGGTGCCGAGCCAGAACGTGAACAGCACCAGCAGTCCCACCGCGGGCGCGGCCTGGCCGATGTTGGCGATGTTCACCGCGATCGGCTCGAACCGCTTCAGCGCGGGCCTGGTCAGCGCGATCCCCAGCGGAATCGCCACCGCCACCACGATGAGCGTGGCCACCACGGTCAGTTCGATGTGCGCCAGGATCGTGGTCCGCAGATTCGACCACGCCAGCGACGCCTGCTCGGTCGAGGTGAACGTGGTCGATCGGTACCACAGCAGGTAGCCGACGGCGATGGCGAGAATGATGATCGGCTCGAACCAGACGTCGATCGGCAGGCGGCGCAGCCGGTTCATGAGCGCTCGTCCGAGCCGGGGACCGGATCGGGCTCCGGGGCCGCGTGCGGGGCGTCCGCGAGCGAGCCGGGTTCGTCCGCGGCCGCCACCACCGGCGTCGGCGCGGGATCGGTTCCGTCGACGTAGGTTTCGTACGACAGATCCTCGATCTCGGGATGTCCCTCCGCGAGCTTGGCGCGGATCAGTTCGGTCACCGAGTCGATACTCAGCGAGCCGACCACCGCGCCGCGCCCGTCGGTGACCAGGGTCGCGCCCTGACTCGTCGCGAGCATGGCGTCGAGTGCGTCGTTGAGCGTCGAGGAGCGCGCGACCACCGGCAGCCGGCGATCCAGGAAGTCCGACACCTCGGGTTTGCTGGCCACCTCGGTGAGCGAGGGCCACGACCGCGGGCGTCCGTGCCTGTCCACCACCACGATCCAGCTGTGTCCCGCGGCCTCGGCCCGGGCGATCACCTCCCGCGACGGTTCGCCGATCCGGGCGGTGATCACCCTGTCGTACTCCACATCTCGCACCCGGGACACCGTCAGGTACGCGAGTTTGGCTCCGGAGCCGACGAATTCCCGCACGAACGGCGTCGCCGGATCGGTGAGGATCTCCTCCGGTGTCGCGTACTGCTCGACATGCCCGCCCTCGGACAGGATCAGCACCTTGTCCCCGAGTTTGGTGGCCTCCTCGAAATCGTGCGTCACGATGACGATGGTCTTGCCCAGTTCGTGCTGGATCGCGATGAGGCTGTCCTGCAGGCGAACCCGGGTGATCGGGTCGACCGCGCCGAACGGCTCGTCCATCAGCAGCACCGGGGGATCCGCGGCCAGGGCGCGGGCGACGCCCACGCGCTGCTGCTGCCCGCCGGACATGTCCTTGGGCAGCCGGTCCGCGAAGACCGCCGGATCCAATCCGACCAGATCCAGCAGGTAGTCGGTGCGTTCGGCGATGCGCTGTTTGTCCCAGCCGAGCACGCGCGGGATCGCGCCGATGTTCTTGGCCACCGTCCAGTGCGGGAACAGGCCGCCGGACTGGATGACGTAGCCGATGGACTGCCGCAGCCGGTCCGGATCCTCCTTCGTGACATCGCGCCCGTCGATGAGGATCCGGCCCTCGGTCGGCTCGATGAGCCGGTTGATCATCTTGAGCGTGGTGGTCTTGCCGCAGCCCGACGGCCCGACGAACGCGACGATCTGCCCCGCCTCGATCTCGAGGTCCAGCCGCTTCACGGCCGGTTTCTCCTGTCCCCGATAGCGTTTGACGACGCCGTCCAACCGGATGGACGCACCCGTCACATTGCGTTCGGCCGGCACCTGCCGGTCGGTCAACTCGGTCATGCCAGACCCTTCGGGATGGTGAGACGTCCGAGGAGGACGAGGAGCGCGTCGAACACCAACGCGATGAGGACGATGAGAATGGTTCCGGTGAGCGCGGATTCGAGGGCGTTGGCGCCGCCGAGCCGGGACAGTCCGTTGAAGATGAGCGAGCCCAGACCGGGGCCGAGCACGTAGGCGACGATCGCGGCGACGCCGACCACCATCTGGGTCGAGATCCGGATGCCGGTGAGAATGACCGGCCAGGCGATGGGCAACTCCACGGTCAGCAGGATGCGCCGGCGGGAGAGCCCGATGCCGCGCGCGGATTCCACCACCGATTCCGGTACCGACCGCAGGCCCACGATGGCGTTGCCGATCACCGGCAGCGTCGCGAAGAACGCCAGCATGATGAACGAGGGGACGACCCCGAGCCCGAACGGGACCAGCAGCAGGGCCAGCAGGGCGAGCGAGGGGATGGTCAGCGCCACCCGGCTCGTGGTGAGCGTCAGCGCCGAGGCCAGCGGCAGGCGGTAGACCGCGATCGCGATGAGCACCGCGATGAGCGTGCCGACCAGCACGGTTTGGAAGGCCAGGGACGCGTGCTGATAGGTGAGGAAGGTCAGGACTTCGCCACGGCCTCGGATGTAGCTCCACAAATGCACGGGATTCCCCTCATCGGCCGGGAGGCCGGATCGGTTCCTGTCTGCGTTGCACCGGACATGCGAGCCGTTAGACAGTAGTCGAAATTCGCCGGTCGTTTGCCGGTGACATGCGATCCGGGTGGGACCGTTATGGGCTTGTGCCCGGCGGGCGGTGTCCGCCTGGTCTCGTTCGGAGCGGCGGCTCAGGCCGCGCGCGGTACCTCGGCGTCGGAGTAGTAGCCGGCATCGCCCGCGATCACCGTGCTGCGTGTGCCGTCGATTCCGGCCGGGATCTCACCGGCCAGGGTAATGCGGGTCAGCTTGCGGTGCTCGCCGCCGTCGTAGTCGTCGACGGCATAGTGCTGGGTTGCGCGGTTGTCCCAGATCGCGACGTCACCGAGCTGCCAGTCCCAGCGGGTGGTGTTCTCCAAGCGGGTGATCCGGTTCTGGAACAGCTGGAACAGGGCGCGCGACTCGCTGCCGGACAGGCCCACGAGTTCCTTGACGAAGCAGCCCAGCAGCAGAGCGCGCTCGCCGGTGACCGGATGCACCTCCACCACCGGGTGCTCGGTCTCGAAGTAGGTGGATTCGAACTCGCGGCGGTAGGCGGCCGAGTTCTGCTCCGAGGCACGGCCTTCGGTCGCGTAGTCGTAGCGGTTCGTGTGCCGGGCCCGCAGGCTCTCGGCCAGCCGCTTGAGCGGTTCGGGCAGCGCCTCGTAGGCGGCGACGGTCGAGGCCCACGTGGTGGAGCCGCCGTAGCTGGGCAGGGTCACCGCGCGCAGGATCGAGGCCTGCGGCACGCGGTCCACGAAGGTGACGTCGGTGTGCCAGACGTTCGAACGGCCGTGCTGGGAGTCGATGGCCAGGCTCTTCGCACCCGTGGACAGGGTCGGGTGCGGGGTGGTGGGGACGCCGAGGAGTTCGGCGAACTCGTACTGCCCGTCCTCGGTGAGATGATCCTGGCCGCGGAAGAAGATGACCCGGTGCTCGTTCAGGGCCGCGCGGATCGCGGCCACCGTCGGGGCGTCGAGGCCGCCGCCGAGCCGGACCCCGTCGACGCGCGCGCCGATGTGGGCTCCGAGTTTGACCACCCGCACGTCAGCGGCCGGCTCTGCGAATCTCTCGACGGACATGTGCGGGCCTCTCACTCGAACCGAATGGAGCCCAGATCAAACATCGGAAACGGGGTGCGTGACCACCTTTGCGATCACCCGGATCGAATCCCGCGCCTACAGTTCGGTGGCATGGTCGCTGTGCGTCGAATGTGGTGGGGAATGCTGGCCGTGCCGGTGCTGGCGGTGGCCGGGTGCGGGGACCCGGACCCGACGCCGGACGAGCCGGGTATCGAGAACGTGGCACTCGGTGCGGACTTCACGCTCGCACCCCGGGACGTCGCGGTCGCCGACGAGAATCGGCTGCGGGTGCGGTTCGACGAGGTGACCGGGGACAGCCGGTGTCCGGAAGATGTCGATTGCGTCTGGGCGGGCACGGCGACGATCGTCGTGACGGTGACCGCGGGGGCGGGCGAGTCGCGGCAGGAACTGCACCTCAACCCGAATACCGGGGTGACGGTGGAGGGGTACCGGATCGACGTGCGCAAGCTGGCTCCGGCGCGGCGCACCGACCGGGCGATCTCGGCCGGGGACTACCGGGTGACGCTGGTCGCGAACCGCTCCTGAACGGTCGCGGCGCGGGGTGGCACGGACTGCAAGGTTTCCATAAGCGTTCGCAAGGGCGCCGTCCCTACCCTCGTTCCATCCAAGCAGACTTCCACTCCCGGAAATCCAGATGGGGAACGCCATGCGAACCGCACTCACCACCGCCCGCCCCGCGAAGCTCGCCGCGTTCGCCGCGGCCCCACTGGCCGTCGCTGCGCTCGCCACCGCGGTCGTGACCGCGACCGCCGCCCCCGCCGCGGCCGAGCCGACCTACCCCGGCTCCTGCCTGGTGGTCCAGAACCACACCGGCCGGACCGTCGAGATCACCCTGAACTATCCGACTCACGCCGGCCGCTGGACCTTCGCCCCCGACGAGGTCTCGGTCCTGAGCTCGAAGGGCCGCGTGGTCACCTCCCCGACCGGCACCTGGAACGTCCACAACGAGCCCGACGCCGAGGGCGTGTGGGTCTACTCCGAGGACCGCAACGCCGGCAAAGGCTGCAACGGCTCCTGGATCCTGACCCTGAACTGACATCGACTCGACCGGACGTCCCGGGGAGAGGGGGTCGATGGCAGCAGCACTTCCGAGGGGAAGCAAGGGTTCGCAGGTGTCGTGACGGGTACCCGCGAACCCTTCGCCATGCCATGATCCAGATGCGCCCCACACCCTGGCGTTGGTGGGCAGTGCTTTTCTTTTTACAGGCCATACCGGCACCACTGGCAAAGCTCCAAGAGGGAACCTGATGTGGCGTAGCCGATTTCGGCAGGAGTGCGTCGAATGTGATCGTGCATCGAGTGCGAGTTCGGAGTAATCGATCTCGGGTGGGGTGGGGGAGGCTGCCGTATCGGCAGGTGTGAGGGGTGTTGGGGGAGAACGGATGCGATACTTCGGTGGCCGAAAACGGCTGTTGGACGTGTGAAGGAGTGGGTCATGGGTGGATTTACTGTTGCGGAAGCCAAAGCCGTGTTCGCCAAGGTCGACACGAACGGCGACGGGTTCATCAGCCTCGAGGAATACACGACGGCCGTGGAGGCGTACGGGTTCTCGACCGAGGCCGCCAAGCAGGCCGCGCTGGCGATCATCGCCCGGGCCGACCTCAACCGCGACGGCAAGCTCAGCCTCGACGAGCTATTGACCCTCGTCAGCTGAGCGAGGTCAGTTCGCGGCCAGACCGCGGGCGATCACCAGGCGCTGAATCTGGTTGGTGCCCTCGAAGATCTGGGTGATCTTGGCTTCGCGCATGTAGCGCTCCACGGGGAAATCCTGGGTGTAGCCGTAGCCGCCGAGGACCTGGACCGCATCGGTGGTGACCTTCATGGCGGCGTCGGTCGCCACCAGTTTGGCGACGCTGGCCTGGCGGGAGTACGGCAGGCCGGCGTCGCGGCGACGAGCCGCGTCGAGGTAGGTGGCGCGGGCGGAGTCGACCGCGGCGGCCATATCGGCCAGGACGAAACCCAGGCCCTGATGGTCGATGATGGCGCGGCCGAAGGCTTCCCGCTCCTTGGCGTAGGCGACCGCGTCGTCCAGGGCGCGCTGGGCAATGCCGGTGGCGACCGCGGCGATCCCGAGGCGACCGGAATCCAGGGCGCTGAAAGCGATCGACAGACCCTGTCCGGGGGCGCCGATCAGGCGATCGGCCGAGATCAGGGCATCGTCGTAGGCCGCACTCGTGGTGGGAACCGCGCGCAGGCCCATCTTCTCCTCGGGCTTGCCGAACGACAGGCCGGGGGTGTCGGCGGGAACCAGGAACGCGGAGATGCCGCGCGAACCCTCGCCCGTGCGCGCGAACAGGGTGTAGTAATCGGCCTTGCCGCCGTTGGTGATCCACGCCTTGGTGCCGGTGATCCGATACCCGTCGGCCGATTCCACCGCGCGGCAGCGCAGCGCCGCCGCGTCCGACCCGGCGTGCGCCTCGGACAGGCTGTACGCGCCGATCAGATTGCCGGACAACATCTCCGGCAGCCACCGCTGCTTCTGCTCCGCGGTGCCGTACCCGAACAGCGGATGGCACGACAGACTGTGCACGCTCACCGCCACCGCGACCGCGGCCCAGCGCGCCCCCAGCTCCTCGAGCACCTGCAGGTACACCTCATACGGCTGGGCGCCGCCACCGAATTCCTCCGGGTACGGCAGGCTCAGCAGCCCCGCCGCGCCCAGCGCCGCGAACGCCTCCTCCGGATAGCGCTCCTGCTTCTCGTATTCCGCGGCCTGCGGTTCGAGCACCTTGTCCGCGATATCGCGGGTCAGCTCGATCAGGTCGCGGGCTTCGGCGGTGGGCAGCAAACGATCGACAGGCATGGCCAGCACATTACGTCCAGCATCCAATTGCGTGCAAGGCAGCACGTAATATTCGGCGTTGGCTAGACTGAGCTCGTGGTTTCCGGTCTACCCCCGAACAAGCACCAGGAGAAGAGCCTGCGCACGCGGGCGCTGCTGCTCGACGCCGCCATCGACAGCCTGGCCGAGGTCGGCCACGCGAGCGCGTCCATCGCCGACATCACCGCGCGGGCCGGGGTGACCAGGGGTGCGCAGTTACACCACTTCCACACCCGGCAGGAGCTGTTCGCCCAGACCATCGAACATCTCACCCAGCGCCAGCACGAGGCCCTGCAGCGCCGCGTACGCAACTTCGCGCAGGCGTCGGCGGGGGAGACCCTGGTCGAACTCGTGACCGCGCCCTTCGCCGGCAAACTGGGCAAGGCGTCGGTGGAGTTGTACGTCGGCATCGCGAACGACCGCGAGTTGCGCCGCAACATGTTGCGCGTACAGCACGATCTGACCGTCGACCTGCTCGACGCCTGCGCCGCCCGCATAGACGTACCGCGCGACCGCCTGGAGTCGGCGTTCTGGCTCACCATCAACCTGGTGCGCGGCGCGACCTTGGACGAAATGGTCGGCCGCGACCGGGTACGCCGCAAACAGGTCCTCGCGGACTGGGCGCGCCTGGCCGACGGCCTGCTGAGCTGATCGGCGCGACGCGAGCACTCTGTCGGACCCCGCGAGTACGGTCGAACGAATGACGTCCTGGTCCGAGTTCGTTGAGTCCGCGCCCCGTATTTCGACAATCTTCGCCCGCCGGCACGCCGCGACCGGCAACCTCTGCATGCTCGGCACGACCCGTGCGGACGGATCCCCGCGCATCAGCCCCCTCGAACCCCGGATCTTCGAGGGCGACCTGTGGCTCGTGGGCATGCCCCGCACCACCAAGTTCAAGGATCTCGAGCGTGATCCGCGCTTCTGCCTGCACACCGCCACGGTCGATACGCAGGTCGGCGACGGCGACGCCAAACTCTTCGGCACGGTGCACGACGTGCTCGACGAGGGAGTGCGCGGGCGCTGGCTCGAGACCCTGTTCGAGGAAACCGGAATGGACTTCCGCGGGGAGAAGTTCGATCACTTCTACGCCGCGGACATCACCGGCGGCTCCGCGGTCGAACTGATCGACGGCAAACACATGGAGGTCACCATCTGGAAGCCCGGTAGTTCCGA
The DNA here is from genome assembly GCF_053981095.1 of Nocardia sp. NPDC003693. Taxonomy (NCBI): domain Bacteria; kingdom Bacillati; phylum Actinomycetota; class Actinomycetes; order Mycobacteriales; family Nocardiaceae; genus Nocardia; species Nocardia sp. NPDC003693. Next base: position 29,918 of record NZ_JBSFNO010000042.1, on the reverse strand, counting down.
GCGCGTGGTGCGCAAGGACTGATGCGCCCCGACACGGTGACGCCGACCGGCTATCGAGAGCGCCGGTCGGTCGTCGCGGGCGCGGTGGTGTGGGACCGCGAGGTCACGGCCGGCGCCGGCGCCCCGATCCTGCCCGACGGCTGCATGGATCTGCTGCTCATCGCCGACCGGCTCGTGGTGGCGGGCCCCGACACGCACGCCCAGCGCCCCGGCGCGGCCCCGGCCACGCGGGTGACCGGCATCCGCTTCCATCCCGGCACCGCGCCGGCGCTGCTCGGCGTCCCCGCGCACGAATTGCGCGACAGCAGAGTCGAACTCGCCGACCTGTGGAGCCGGGACAGGGTCCGCCGCGCCCGCGAACTGCTCACCGCCGCGCCGACTCCGGCGACCGGGCTCGAGACGATCGCCCGGTGGCTGGCGGCCGATGCCGCCCCGCCCAACCCGATCCTGGCCCGCACCGTGATCGAGTCGGCCGCGGGCGCGAGCGCGGCGGACACCGCGGCCCTGTTCGACATGACGCCGCGGCACCTGCACCGGCTGTGCCTGGACGGGTTCGGCTACGGCCCGAAGACCCTGTCCCGCATCCTGCGCATGCAGCGCGCGCTCGCCCTCGCGCGGGCCGGGGTGTCCCTGGCGGAGACCGCGGTGCTGGCCGGGTACGCCGACCAGCCGCACCTGTCCCGGGACATCCGCGCGCTGGCGGGGATGCCGCTCACGCGCCTGCTGCGGCAATAGTCGTGCGCGGCCGCATGATTCGGCCGCGCACGAGCCCCGCGTTCAGCTCAGCGGCGCGTACAGATCGATACCGTTCCCGTCGGGATCCAGCACCACCGCGTACCGCTGCCCCCAGAACGCGTCGAACGGCTTCATCTCCCCGCGATACCCCGCGGCGGTCAACTCCTCGAACTTCGCGTCGACCGCGCCCGCCGAATCGCACCGGAACGCCAAGCCCACGCGTCCGTCACCGTTGCCCGCCTTCCACTCGGGGTGGAACGAACGAATGGTCTCCTCGCTGTCCAGCGCGAACCGCATACCGCCCGGCAACTGCGCCTCCGCGTGCGGCAGATCCGCGGCGCCCGCCTCGAACTCCAGCCCGAGCAGCCCGTAGAAGGCCACGGCCGCACCCATATCCGAGACAACGACGCTGACGACATCAAAGTGAATGCTCATGGACGACACGGTAGGCGCGGGGCGCGCCCGGTGTCTTGAACGAATCGGACGTGGATCGCGTGTCCACCATGTAGCCCGGCTACGACCGGGCGATCGGTGACCCACGTCACTGTTGCCCGAAAAGCATTGACCTGAACAATTATCGAGGTTTCACGATGGAGTCCAGAACTTCATCGCTCTTCCACTCGGAGGTCATCATGACGACCGCAGCCACCAACACCACTCGTTCCCTCGTTCCCGTTCCCGCTCTGAGCCGCCCGGTCGCCGTCCTCGGCGCGGTCGCCGGCGCCGTGGTGGCCAATCTGATCGTCTGGGCGATCGGCGCGCTCGCCGGCGGATCCTTCGAAACGACCATGGACGGTCAGGCGCAGAGCGTCGCCCCCGGCGGGATCGTCACCCTGACCGTCGTGCCGCTGCTGGCCGGGCTCACCCTCGCGGCGCTGCTGTCGTACCGGTGGGTCGGCGTGCTCCGGCTCGCGGCGGTCGTCGGTTCGCTGCTCGCGGTGGGCACCATCGCCCTGACCGTGGCGGCCGACTTCGACACCACCTCGACGATCGCGCTGGCGGTCACCCACCTGACGCTGGTGCCCGCGCTGGTCATCGCCACCGAAGGCATGCGCCGCAAGCTCATCGGGTGAGTCTGCTCATGGAAGGCCCGCACCCCGGGGTGCGGGCCTTTCCCGTGTCCACGGCAGTCCAGGCATATCGGGCGCAATCCCGGGTAGGCGCTGATCATGGAGATTTTGTTGATCATCGCGCTCGCGATTCTGGTCGGTGTGGTTCTGCTGCGCCGGCGGCTGGCGGGCCGGGCGTCCCGCGACGATTTCACCACGGGAAACCCGCCCTCGAGCAACGACAAGTCGATCTGAGGATTCCCGGCGCGACGGCGGCCGGGCGGCAGTAGCGCACCGGCCGGGATCGATCGCGCGTGGCACTCTTCATGTATCCCTCCGAGACCCTGTAGGTTAGGTTAGGCTTACAAACCTTGAAGGGAGCTGTGCGTGCGCGTCGTCATTCTGTTCGGGTCCGAACTGGGCACCTCCGAACTCGTCGCCGAGGCCATCGCCGACGAACTGTCGGGCCATGACGTCTCGGTGTTCGACATGCTGGATTTCGATCCCGACGATCTCGACACCGGTGACTTTCACATCGTGGTGTGCTCGACCTACGGCGACGGCGAACTACCCACCGGCGCGGAGCCCTTCTTCGACGCACTCGACGCCACCGCACCGGATCTGACCGGCCTGCGCTTCGCGGTCTTCGGCCTCGGCGACATCATCTACGGCGACACCTTCAATCGCGGCGGGGAGATCGCGGCCGAGAAGCTCGCCGCCCGCGGCGCGATCCAGGTCGGCGAGCACGCCCGGCACGACTCCTCGACCGACATCAAGCCCAAGGACATGGCGTGCGAATGGGCGCGCACCCTGCCGATTCCCGCGCTCGCGAACAGCTAGCGGCACAGCGGAACCGGCGGTCGCGCGGCTAGAGCGCCTCCAGGATCATGGCGTTGGCCTGGCCACCGGATTCGCACATGGTCTGCAGCCCGTAGCGGGCGCCGCGGGCACGCAGCGCGTGCACCAGGGTCGCGGTGATCCGCACCCCGCTGGCGCCGAGCGGATGCCCGAGCGAGATCGCGCCGCCGTGCACGTTCACCCGCGCCGGATCCGCGCCGGTCTCGTGCGCCCACGCCAGGACGACACCGGCGTACGCCTCGTTCACCTCGAACAGGTCGATGTCGGACACGGCCAATCCCGTTCGCTCCAGCACCTTTTCGGTGGCGGGTACCACGGCGGTCAGCATGAGGAACGGATCGTCGCCGATCGCGATATGACTGCGAATCCGGGCCAGGGGCGTGAGCCCGAGCCGGCGCGCGTGCTCGGTGGTGGTCACCAGCACCGCGGCGCTGCCGTCACCGAGGCGGCTCGCGTTGCCCGCGGTGATGTGCCAGCGGATCTCCGGGAAACGGCGGGCGACGGCCTCGTTGTAGAACGAGGGCCGCAGCGCGCCGAATCCGGCCGCGGTGCCGTCGAATCGAATGTTCTCGTCGTACGACAGGCCGAACACGGGCGGGGTCAGCTCGGCCTCGAACAACCCATTCTTGCTCGCGTCCGCGGCGCGGCGATGACTCTCGAGCGCGTAGTCGTCCAACCGCGCGCGGCTCAGATCCCAGCGCGCGGTGACGAGTTCGGCGCTGATGCCCTGCCACGGCACGCCCTGCGGATAGCGTTCCAGGAACGCGGATCCGGTGAGATTGTCCGCGTCCAGCAGGCTGGTGCCCATGGGAATCCGGCTGACCGATTCCACCCCCGCGGCGATCACCACGTCGCAGTCGCCCGCGATCACCGCGTGCGCGGCGAACCGCAGCGCCTGCTGGCTCGCGCTGCACTGGCGGTCGATCGTGCTGGCGGGCACCGACTCCGGGAATCCGGCGGCCAGCGCGGCCCGGCGTGTCACATTGGTGGCCTGCTCGCCCACCTGACTCACCACCCCGCCGATGACCTCGTCGATGAGCGCGGGGTCGAGTCCGGTCCGCGTGACCAGCGCGCGCAGGCTGTGCGCCATCAGATCCACCGGGTGCACGCCGTCCAGGGCTCCGCCCGGTTTGCCCAGGCCGATCGGTGTCCGGACCGCGCCGACGATCACCGCGTCGCGCATGGAACCGCCGGTGCCGAAGTGGTCGTGCGAGGTGCGACCAGGCGTCGCGATGGATGTCGGCGGATCGCGACCTCGCCTCGGCGCGTGCTCACCGCACCGGGCCCAGGACGCGGCGCATGGTCGCGAGTTTCGTGGCGGTCCGGGCGAATTCGAGGTTCGCGCGGCTCTCGGGCAGCAGGCCGCCGCCGGCGCGCAGGGTGATGTGGCCGCGGTGGGTGTCGAGTTGCATGCCGCGCAGGGCGAGGTGGAACTCGCAGTCGCCGGCCGCGTCGAGCCAGCCGACCAGACCGCCGTGATAGTCACGGGGGGATTCGTGGTCGCGGATCAGGCGCAGGGCCGCGGGCTGCGGAGACCCGCACACGGCGGGGGACGGATGCAGTGTCCGAATCAGTTCCGAGACCGGCAGTTCGGTGTCCAGGAGGGTGCCGGTGACGGGTGTGCCCAGGTGCCACAGGTCCGCCGCAGCGATCAGTTCGGGCTCGGGCGGGTGCTCGACGCGCGAGCACAGCGGAGCCAGGGCCGCGACGAGGAAGTCGAGCAGTCGCCGGTGTGCGGTGAGGTACTCCGGGGTGAACAGCTCGGCGCGGGCGCGGGCGCGATCCTGGGACTCGGCGATCCGCGGATCGCGCGCCACGGTGCCGGCCAGCGGGGTCAGCGCGACCGTGGCGCCCGACTTGCGCAGGAACAGTTCGGGACTGGCCCCCATGGTGTGGACGCCGGGGGAATCGAGGTGTTCGACGTAGTAGTTCCGCGCCCGCGGGTAGAGCGTGACGATGCGTTCGAACAGCTGTGCCGAGTCGGCCGTGCCCTCGTAACGGAATCGTTCGGCACGCGAGACCACGATCTTGTCCACGCCCGAATCCGGTGCGCGCAGCAGCGGCAGGGCGTGATCCAGCAGGCGCAGGTAGGCCGCGATGGCGGCGTCGTTGAATTCGATGTCGGGACGCACGCCGCCGGGCGCGCTCGCGGGCACGGTCCGCTCGGGGGCGTCGCGCCAGCCCAGATACAGCGAAGCGTTCGCCGAGCGGGGATCGAAGGGGATCGCGCCGGCCACCAGATCGCCGTATTCGCCCGTGTGGACCGCGATTTCGGCTTCCTCGAGGTTCGAGTAGCAGATGAGCGGGCCGCGCAGTCCGACCCGGCCGTCGCTCCCGGCCAGTTGGAAGCGCGTCCGCTCACCCACGTGGCGCGCCGATCTCGGCGAGCAGCCGGTGGCGGATGGCCACGCGGTCGATCTTGGCGTTGGGTAGCAGCGGGAGTTCGGCGTTCAGGACGATGTGTTTCGGGACGGCCGCGCGGCCGAGCCGCTCGCGTACCAGTTCCCGCAGCGCCCCGGGATCTCGCGTCGAAAAATCATGGCGGGGAACGATATACGCGCCCACGATCTCGCCCCACTCGCTGTCGGGCAGACCCAGGACGACGGCGTCGTCCACCCACGGGACCTCGGCGAGCTCGCGTTCCACGGCGGTGGCCGAGACCTTGACGCCGCCGGTGTTGATGAGGTCGTCGATGCGGCCGGTCGGCACGAGCACGTCGCCGTCCCAGCGGCCCCGGTCCGCGGTGCGATACCAGCGCTGTCCGGCCTCGACGTAGAAACCGCCCGCATCCGGACCCGGATTCAGATATCCGTCCGCCAGCACGGGGCCGCCGATGTGGATGAGCCCGTCCACGATCCGGACCCGCACCCCGTCCAGGGGCCGCCCGTCGTAGACGCAGCCACCGCAGGTCTCGGTCATGCCGTAGGTGACGACCGGCCTGGTCACCGCGCGCAGTTGCCGCTCGGTACCGGGATCGAGGCGCGCCCCGCCGATGAGGACGGTGTCGAAGGTCGCCAGCGCCGCCCGCCCGCGCGCGTCGGCGAGCAGCCGCGTGACCTGCGTGGGAACCAGGGAGGTGTAGCGCCGCTCGCCGGTCAGGCGCGCGGCGGCCGCGGCGAAGACGGCGCTGTCGAAGGGGCCTGCCGGAAGGGTCGATACCCGGGTGCCGCCCAGGGTTGCCCGCGAGACCACCTGGAATCCGGCCACGTATCCGGCGGGCAGGCACAGCAACCAATCGCCCGTGCCGCCGAGCCGATCCGCGGTCGCGCGGCTCGAGGCCAGCAACGCGGTGCGCGACAGCAGTGTTCGTTTCGGCACGCCGCTGGATCCGGAGGTGGACAGCAGGACGGCGGTGCCCGCGGGTACGGTCGCCGGAAGCGCCTGCGCCTGTTCCTGGTTGGTGATCGGCGCGATGGCCTCCCCACCCCGGTAGGCGTGCTCGATGGCCCGGTGCAGCACCGTCACGGCCGCGTCGGCCGCGGTGGGCAGCGGGATCGGGCGCAGTGGGATCTCGGCCGCGGTGGTGCGGGCGGTGGATTCGGGGTGCGGCGCGGAGGTCATGCCGCGGCCGCGTGGTCGGGGCGAGCCGGCGTCGGCGGCTCATTGTGGGGAACCAGTTCACGGCTGGCTACCGATCCGATTCGGTGCCGAATGGAACTATGAGTTGCTGAACACGTTTCGACCTGGGAAATCATTTGCCCTGCCCGACTTGCTCACCGGGCGGCAGCCCGGCATCCACTTGCTGGTCGCCCGACCGGCAACCATTCAGCGGCACGCTATCCCCGCGCGCGGCACCTGTCAATCCGTGGCGGGGGCGGGCGAAGTGGATTCGCCTGGACCGTATTTGCGGGTAGCCGCCGGGGCGAGTAGGAGCTGCGATCTGTCGATGGCAAGCGGGGGTGCCCGGCCGTTTCGCCCCCTGTGCAGGGGATGTGCGGGCCGTGTTCGCGGTGTCCTCGCCGTGCCGGCGCTCGCCACTCCTGGTCCACCACCGGGCTCACCCGGACAGTCACGGCGAGTCGCGCGGGACACGCGGAAGGGTTCGCTGTCCGACCCTGTGAAGGTAACCACATCGACCGCGTCCGCCGAGCGTTCCCGCGTACTCGTTCGCGCGGATCATGCGGCCGCGCAAATGGATTCGGCTCCGCTCGCAGACCGGCAGGGTGGCCGCGTAACCCTGGGCAACCGGATTGTGACGGCGCGAGCTCGGACGACCACGTGGTGCCGTGGGAAGAATCTATGCGAGAAGCTGTGCGGTGACCCGTGGGCGAACTGCACCGCACCCGGTGTGGGGGCGAGCGGCCACCCGGCGCGGCGACGGCCCGGAACGCGGCAGCCGCGGCCTCGTCACCCGGCGGTGAGATGCGGAGCCGCCGGACCCCAGGTGGCCCGGCACGGACCGTCGCTAGCCGCGGGCGTGGACCGCGGCCAGGCGCGCCGCGCGGATCGCGTTCCAGAGCGGGCGCAGCAGGGACTCCTGAGCCGCGATGGCGGTGCCGGACACCGGGGCCGAGGCGGGTGCGCGTTCGGCGACGGTGAGGATGGCGGCCACCTGGTCGGCGGTGTCGAGGATGCGGCGGGCGCGCAGCGGAAGCGAATCGGGGTAGCCGTGCTGGGAGTAGGCGGCGAGTTCGTCCTCGATGAGATCGCGGGGGCTCGGGCCGTTGGAGTCGACGCGGGTGGTGTGCAACTGCTGCAGGGCGTCCGCGGCGTCGCGCACGGCCTGGCGCATGGTGTATTCGGCCTCGCCGAGCGGCATCTCGGGCTCGGTGGCGAAAGGGATGGGTGTGGTGTAGACCCGCCACTGCAGGGCGTCGTCGTCGGTCCATACCGGGACCAGGCCGGTGCCCCGGGTGCCGGGGGCGCCGACGTACAGCCCTTCGCCGGCTTCGGTTGCCGCGGCGGCGAATTCGGTGCCGACCGGCAGGCCGCGCACGTCGCCGGGAATCGGCAGCACCAGTCGGACCTGCGCCTCGGGGGAGGCGGTCGCCTCGCGAATCAGCTTGAGCAGCACCATGATTCCGGCGCCATCCGAGGTCTCGTCGTCGGCCCACGGTAACCCGGTGTGACCGCCGGTAACCGGGTCGCCCGCGGTCACGCTCTGCCGCGCGGCCCACAGGCGCAGCGCGTCCAGCACGTCATCGGGCGCGCTGCGGCCGGCGACCCAGGAACCGGCCCACACCGTCAATGTGGCACTCGGGCTACTCATGACTACGAGGATAACTGGCTGGCTACTACGCTTCGGTGCGGAAACCGAGGAGCGAGGGATCCGGACTTCGGGTTACTCCGGTTCGGTGACGAAATCGATGAGCCGTTCCACCGCGCCGATGAGCGGGGTCTCGAGATCGCGGAACGATTCGACCGAGTTGTAGACCCGGCGCCAGCCCTCCTGCGGGGTGCCCCATTTCAGGCGCCGGCAGATGCCGGTCTTCCAGTCCTCGCCGCGCGGAACCTCCGGCCACGCGGCGATGCCGACGGCGGCGGGCCGGACCGCCTGCCACACATCGATGTACGGGTGTCCGGTGACCAGCACGTGCGGTCCGAGGCCGGTGGTGAGCCCGGTCTCCTTCGAACCGGTCACGAGGTGATCGACGAGCACGCCCACGCGCGCGCCCGGCCCCGGCCGGAACTCGGTGAGCCGCGCGGCCAGGTGATCCAGGCCCTCGAGCTGTTCCACGACAACGCCCTCGACCCGCAGATCGTGCCCCCACACCCGCTCGACCAGAGCGGCGTCGTGCACGCCCTCGACCCAGATGCGGCTGGCCCGCGCGACCCGGGCCTTGTGGTCGACCACCCGGGTGGATCCGGAGGCGGAGCGCGTCGGCTGCTTCGGCGCGGCGGCGACCGGGCGCACCAGCGTCACCGGGCTGCCGTCGATGAGGAAGGCCGCCTCGCGCATGGCGAACAGGCGCACGCGCCGGGCCCGGTCCTCGAGTTTGACGAAGTCGCCGTCGTAGGTGCGGTCGAAACCCACTACCGCACCGCAGAATCCGGTAGCCGCGTCCTCCACCACCAGATCGCGTTCGGCCGCGACCTTCGGTATCTCGCGTTTGCGGTTCCGTGCGTGCCCGCTGAAGATGTCACCGCCGTAGCTGTCGCGCCCGCTCATCCGATCGACGGTACCGGTGCCCCGCCCGCCCGGCGGTGCTGCGACACGGTGCTTTGCGGGTGGGAATCGGTGAAATCCCTTGTGACATAGCGGACAAGCCGGGCGATTCATGCCGGATGCACATCGAATAGCGGTGTGGCGCAGCGTAAGTGCGGGGTGGCCGGCCGGCGGGTAGATCACCACCGCCCGGCCGGGTCACGGCGAGTTATCGGATCCGGGGGCCGGGGGTGCGAGGTTGTCGATCTCCGGCCGGGGCGCGCCGGAAGGTTTACTGTGGGTGATGTGGCCGCAATAGTGTGGCTGGTCGCGGGGCTACTCCTCGCGGCGGCCGAAATGCTCGTCGGAGAACTCACGCTGCTCATGCTGGGCGGCGCGGCGCTGGTCACGGCGGGGGTGAGCGCGCTTGCCGATACGAGCATCGTGGTCGACGCCGTGGTTTTCGGTGTCACCGCCGTCGCCCTGCTGCTGCTCGTCCGCCCGATGCTCCTGCGGCGCTACGCGAGTCCCCCCGCCACGCCCACCGGCATGGACGCGCTACCGGGGAAGTCCGCGAAGGTGCTCGAGACGGTGGACGAGCACGGCGGGCGAGTGAAGTTGGACGGTGACGTCTGGAGCGCGCGTCCTTTCGACGCGCAGGAGAGTTATCCGGAGGGAACCACCGTCTATGTCATGCGGGTCGATGGCGCGCACGTCGTCGTTTGGAAGGGGCCGTAAATGGCTGTCCTCATTGTCGCCCTGGTATTGATCCTGCTGGTCGTGGTGGTGATCTTCAAGTCGGTGGCGCTGGTGCCGCAGGCCGAGGCCGCCGTCATCGAACGGCTGGGTCGCTATTCGCGCACGGTCTCGGGTCAGCTGACCTTCCTGGTCCCGTTCGCCGACCGCGTCCGCGCCAAGGTGGATCTGCGCGAACGCGTGGTGTCCTTCCCGCCGCAGCCGGTCATCACCCAGGACAACCTGACGGTGCAGATCGACTCGGTGGTCTACTTCCAGGTCACCAGTCCGCAGGCCGCGGTGTACGAGATCAGCAATTACATTGCCGCCGTTGAGCAATTGACCATCACCACCTTGCGCAACGTCGTCGGTGGTATGACGCTCGAGGAAACCCTCACCTCGCGCGACCAGATCAACAGTCAGCTGCGCGGCGTGCTCGACGAGGCCACCGGCCGCTGGGGTCTGCGCGTCTCGCGCGTGGAGCTCAAGGCCATCGATCCGCCGCCGTCGATTCAGGAATCGATGGAGAAGCAGATGAAGGCGGATCGCGAGAAGCGCGCCATCATCCTCACCGCCGAGGGTCAGCGCGAGGCGTCCATCAAGACCGCCGAAGGTCAGAAGCAGGCCCAGATCCTGTCCGCCGAGGGTTCCAAGCAGGCCTCGATCCTCTCGGCCGAGGGTGAGCGGCAGTCGCGCATCCTGCGCGCCCAGGGTGAGCGGGCCGCCGCCTACCTGCAGGCCCAGGGCCAGGCCAAGGCCATCGAGAAGGTGTTCGCCGCGATCAAGAGCGGCAAACCGACCCCCGAGCTGCTGGCCTACCAGTACATGCAGACCCTGCCGCTGGTGGCCAAGGGCGATGCCAACAAGGTGTGGCTCGTCCCCAGCGATTTCGGCAAGGCCCTCGAGGGGTTCGCCCGCAACTTCGGCACCCAGGGCGAGGACGGCACCTTCCGCTACCAGCCCACCCCAGACGACACGGGATCCGAACGCCCCGAGGACGATTCCGACGAGGTGGCCGACTGGTTCGACACCGCCACCGACCCGGCCGCCGAACGCGCGGTGCGCGCCGCCGAAGCCGACGCCCGCGCCCCGGCCGACCCCACGGCCCTGCCCTCGACGTCCCGCCCCCGCGCCGACCACCCCAGCTTCCCGGATCCCGAGGCCCTCCCGCAACGCCACGACGCCCCGCCCCCGCAACAGCCCCTCCGCCGCCCGGAGGATCCCCAGCACCAGCCGCCACCCCACCGCCCCGAGCCCCCGCAGGGCGACGAGCGCTGGCAGCAGCCACCGCCCCCGCACCGCCCCCTGGGCCGCTAGCTCGCGCGTCCCAAGGCTCTCGAGCCGCCGCGTGGTGTGGCCGGGTAGCGCTAGCGCGCCCGCTTCGTTCGGCTTGCGCTGACCGATCGGCCGGCCCGTCCAGGCGGAAGAGCGGTGGCGGTGAGAGCGCCTGGATTCGGCGCACGCGGTCCCGGTATCGGAACGACTCCGGTACCGGGACCGCGGTCCCTCTGGGCCTGCGTGTCAGTCCGCGTCGCGCTCCGGCGCCACCGCGTTCCCCACGAACTTCGCCCCGCTGATCGAGCGCGACGGCTCACCGTCCACGCCGACCGGCACCTCGCCTTCCAGGGTGGTGCGGTACAGCACCCGGGTCACGTCGAGGTGGTTCAGGTCGCTCGGGGCCAGGTGCGCGGTCGCGCGGTTGTCCCAGAACGCGAGACTGCCCTGCTCCCAGCGGAATCGGACGGTGTACGCGGTGTCGGACAGTTCCGCGTACAGCAGCTCGAGCAGCGCGTCGCTCTGGCGGGGGCTCAACCCGACGATGCGCGTGGTGAAGCCGGGATTGACGAAGAGGATCTTCTCCCCGGTCACCGGGTGCACCCGGACCACCGGATGCTCGGTCACCAGCGGCGCCGCGGCCACCTTCTTGGCGTAGTCGCTCTCGGAATCCCAGGCCGGGTTCTTCCCGCCGAACCGGTGTTCGGCACGCAGCCCGTCCAGCAGCGACTTGAGCGAATCGGGCAGTCCGGCGTACACGGCGGCCAGATTCGTCCAGTGCGTGTCCCCGCCGCGCTCGGGCGCGATCTCCGCGCGCAGCAGCGAGGCCGCGGGCGGATTGATGAGCGGGGACACATCGGTGTGCCAGTGGTTGGTGTAGCTGAACTTGCGCACCCCGAAACGCTTTTCGTACAGCCGGCTGTCGACGGCCAGGATCTCCGGGTACTCGGTCGGCGCGTCATCGTCGTAGGGATGGGAGGGGGTGACCGCGCCGAACCGGCGCGAGAACGCGATCTGCTCGGCGTGCCCGATCCGCTGATCCCGGAAGAACAGCACCTTGTACTCGTACAGCGCCGCGGTGAGTTCGGCGATCTGCGCGTCGGTGAACTCGGTCCGCAGATCGATGTCGGTCACCTCCGCGCCGATGTGCCCGGCGACGGGAACGACGCGGAAGGTCCCGGCGGTGCCGGTGGCGCCGGTGTCGGTGACGGTGGGTTCGGAGACAGTGGTCATGATCGTGCCCTTCGTTCTCGAAAAAGATTGGGGGACATGCGTTGTGCGCATGCCCCCCGGTACTGCTAGGCGGTGGCCTGAATGTCGGTTCGTGCGGCGAACTGGCTGTCCACGGGCTCGAGCCCGTAGTGCCCGCGCAGCGTGGTGGCGGTGTACTCGGTGCGGAAGAGCCCGCGCTCCTGCAGGATCGGCACCACCTTGTCCACGAAGTCCTCGAGCCCGCCCGGCAGGTACGGCGGCATGATGTTGAAGCCGTCCGCCGCGCCCTGCTCGAACCAGGCCTGCAGGTCGTCCGCGATCTGCTCGGGCGTGCCGGCCAGGGTCCGGTGCCCGCGCCCGCCGCCGAGCTTGCCGATGAGCTGGCGCACAGTCAGCTCCTCCTTCTCGGCGAGCTCCTTGACCAGCGTGAATCGGCTCTTGCCGCCCTCGATCTCGCTCTCGTCCGGCAGCGGCGGCAGCGGTGCGTCGAGCGCGTGTTCGGTGAGATCCACACCCAGCAGCGTGGAGAGCTGGCGCAGCGCGTAGTCGGGGGAGATGAGGTCGGTGAACTCCTGCTCGAGCGCGCGGGCCTGCTCTTCGGTGTCCGCGATGAACGGCACCAGGCCGGGCAGCACCTTGAGCTCGTCGGCCGAACGCCCGTACTTGGTCAGGCGTGCCTTGAGATCGCGGTAGAACGCCTGCCCCTCCTCGATGGTGCGCTGCGCGGTGAACACGGCCTCGGCGTAGCGGGCGGCGAATTCCTTACCGCTCTCCGACGATCCGGCCTGCACCAGCAGCGGCCGTCCCTGCGGGCTGCGCGGGGAGTTCAGCGGCCCGCGCACCTGGAAACGATCACCGCGGTAGTCGATGGTGTGCACCTTGTCCGGGTCGGCGAACACCCCGGCCTCGGGATCGAGCACGATCGCGCCGTCCTCCCAGCTGTCCCACAGCTGGATGGCCACGTCCACGAACTCCTGGGCGCGCTCGTAGCGCCGGGCGTGCTCGGGAATCGAGTCGTAGCCGAAGTTGAACGCCTCCTCCTCGTTGCCGGAGGTGACGATGTTCCAGCCGGCCCGCCCGGCGCTGATGTGATCGAGCGAGGCGAACTTGCGGGCCAGGTTGAACGGCTCGTTGTAGGTGGTCGAGGCGGTGGCGATGAGCCCGACGTGCTCGGTCGCGCTCGCGATGGCGGCCAGCAGGGTGACCGGCTCGAAGACCGCGAGGGTGTTGCGCTTGATCCGCGGGCCCACGGCCAGGCCGTCGGCGAAGAACACCGAATCCAGCCGTCCGCGTTCGGCGATGCGGCCCAGTTCCTGGAAGTGCTTGACGTCCAGCACCTGGTGTTCGCTGGTGCGCGGGTGCCGCCAGGCGGCCTCGTGATGGCCCACACCCATGAGGAAGGCATTGATGTGGAAGGGCTTGCGTGACATGAAGAGTGTTCCTCCGGAAGCGTTGTCGGGGGCGAAGGGTCAGTGATCGGCCTGCACGCGCCAGCGCGAGAGCCTGCGCTCGAGCAGCACGATCAGCCCGTTGAAGGTCAGACCCACCAGCGAGATGGCGACGATGCCGGCGTACATGGCCGGGATCTGGAAGTTCTGCTGCGCCGAGGTGATCAGGTAGCCCAGACCCGCTCGCGCCCCGACCATTTCGGCGGCGATCAGCACCAGGATCGAGGCCGAGGCCGCCATCCGGATACCGGTGAAGATGGCGGGCACCGCGGCGGGCAGCACCACCTTCGCGAACAGCGGAATAGGTGAGAATCCCAGCGAGACAGCGGATTTGATGAGCAGCGGATCGACCGTGCGCACACCGCTGATGGTGTTGAGCAGGATCGGGAAGAAGCTGGCGTAGACCACCAGCGCGACCTTGGAGGTCTCGCCGATGCCCAGGATGAGCACGAAGACCGGCAGCAGCGCGAGCGCGGCGGTGTTGCGGAAGAGCTCGAGGAACGGGCTCAGGAACTCCGCGACCGGCCGGTACCAGGCGATCGCGATGCCCACCGGCACCGCCGCGGACAGTGCGATGGCGAAGCCGACCAGCGACCGCGACAGGCTCGCGCCCACGTGCTCGGCCATCTGCCCGGAGCGGATCAGCTCCTGACCCGCGTCGACCACGGTCGTGAACGGCGGCAGGAATACCGGGTCGACGATGCCGACCCGGGGCGCGACCTCCCAGAACACCAGGAACAGCGCGATGACGACACTGGGCTTGAACACCCGCCACAGCAGGTGCGCGGCGGCGCGCGCCAGGCGGGTGGCGGTCTCGCGCCCGGTCGAACGGGCCGGGGTTCGCGGTGGCGCCGTCGTCTCCGGCTCGAAACGGACCGGGGTTTCGGCGATCTGGATCGCGCTAGACATGGGTGTTCCTCCGATCGGCTCCCGCGATGGCGGCCGCCTCGAGATCCTGTGCCCGCGCGACCTCGTCGTGCAGGAGCGACCAGATGTGATGGCGGACTTCCCGGAAGCGTTCGCTCGAGCGCACGTCCGGGTCGCCCGCGCGATCGAGGTCGATGTCGACGATGGCCTTGACCCGGCCGGGCCGCGAGGTGAGTACCGCTACCCGCTGGCCCAGGTACACGGCCTCGTCGATGCCGTGGGTGATGAACAGGATCGTCTTGCCGGTGGCCTGCCAGATTCGCAGCAGTTCGTCCTGCAGCGATTCGCGGGTCTGCGCGTCCAAGGCCGCGAACGGCTCGTCCATCAGCAGCACCTCCGGATCGAAGGCGAGGCTGCGCGCGATGGCCACGCGCTGCTTCATGCCGCCGGACAGCTCGTGCGGGTACCGGTCGCCGAACCCGCCGAGCCCGACCAGCTCGAGGTAGTGCTCGGCGATGGCGCGCCGCTCTTTACGTCGAATTCCCTTGGCCTCCAAGCCGAATTCGATATTGGTGCGGGCGGTGCGCCACGGCAGCAGCGCGTACTGCTGAAAGACGATGCCGCGATCCAGGCCCGGCCCGGTGATGGGCGAGCCGTCCAGCAGGATCTGTCCCGAGGTGGGCGAGCTCAGCCCGCCGAGCAGATCGAGCAGGGTGGATTTGCCCGAGCCGCTGGGGCCGACCAGGACCAGGAACTCCCCGTCCCGCACCTCGACGCTGATGTCCTCGAGGGCCGTGAACGACTCCCGGGTCCCGCGAATCGCGAATTCCTTGCGTACCTCGCTGAGTGCGAGCTTGACCGCGGTGCTCATTTCGCCGCCACCGCCTCACCGCTCGGCCCGCCGGTGGCGGGGTAGGTGCCGTTGCTGTACGGGTTGTACTCGTTGGTGAACAGGTCCTTGGCCGCGAACTTGTCCGCGGGGAGCTCACCGTTGCGCACGAGCCAGTCGAGCCAGACCTGGAATTCGCGCTCCTCGACCACAGCGCCCGGAATCGGGATGCCCGAGCTGCGCCAGTACTTCAGCAGCGCGACGTTCTCGTTGCGGCCGCGCTTGGCGATGATGTCCTCGAACTTCTTCAGCACCTCGTCGCGCGGGGTGAGCTGCAGCCAGCGGGTGGCGCGGGCGGTGCCCTGCACGAAGTCGGCGACCTCCGCCGAATGCTGTTCGACGTAGTCCTTGCGGAAAACGTAGGTGCCGTAGTCGAACTGGCCGAACAGATCCTTGTCGGTGTACAGCGGGTGGATGCCGCCGCGCTCGAGCGCGTTGTCCCGGAAGATCGAGCCGAGGGCCGCGACGTCGATCTGCCCGTTACGCAGCGCCTCCTCGGTATTGGCCGGCGGCAGGACCACCAGCTGCACCTGCTTGATCTCCGCCGCGCTCAGGCCCTGCCGGTGCAGCCATTCGCGGGTGACGAATTCATGATGCGCGCCAAGGGTATTGACGCCTACCTTCTTGCCGATCAGGTCACGCGCGGAGGTGATGGGCGAGCCGTCCTTCACGAAATACCCGGTGAAGGACTTGTCGTCGGCCCCGTAGGAACTCAGCACCGAGGTGACCGGCGCGCCGCCGGCGACGAGCTTGATGACCGCGCCGTTGAACGCGCTGCCGAATTCGATCTGCTTGGTGGCCGCGGCCTGGATGTTGGCCGGTCCGCTGGTGGTGTCGCCCTCCCAGTGCAGGCTGATCTTGCTGAAGTAGCCGAGGTCCGCGGCCAGCTCGAACGGCGTCACCTGGCCGGTCTGGCCCTGGTACCGCAGCACCGTCTTACCGTCGGCGGTGGTGGCGGATTCGGAGCCGCCGCAGGCGGTCACCGTCGTGAGGACGGCTGCCGCGGTGAGCGCGGCGGCCACGACGCGCAGCACGCGCGGTGGTCGGAGCGATGAGAACATGGGTGTTTCTTTCGGTGAATGCGGCTGTCGCGCGGGCTGTTTCGGGCGGGGCGATCAGGGCCGACAGGCACCGGGCGCCAGGCGCATGAGATCCACGGCCCGGCGGCGCGTGAGCGGGGTGTGCGAAGTCATTCCAAGCCCTAGGGGAGAGTGCGGAATCGGCGGATCGAATGGCACTCATCGTGCGGGCGGGCCGGTGGGGGAGCAACCGCCATTTCACGATGTGGAAATCAGCGTGATTCTAATTGCTGGTCGGAATCCATTGTGTCGCCGCCATTTTGGAAAAGCGGCCCGATCCGCCCGGCGGCGATGCGCATAGCCGGGACGATGCTGCGCACCAGATCGGCGTCCAGCCGGGCCGAGCGCGCCTGCACGGCCAGCGCCCCGTGCACGCGCCGATCCGAGCCGACGATGGGCACCGCGATGGCGCGGATCGGGTCGGCGGTGTCCAGGACCTGCGAGGCGAACCCGGTGCGCCGGACCCGGTCCAGATCCGAGTGCAGCAGCGTCGGGCGCCGGCGGTCCCGCCGCCGGGCGTCCTGTTCGGCGGCGCGCTCCTGTTCGGCCACCGTTCCGGTGGGTGCGTAGGCCAGCAGCGCGTGCCCGACCGCGCTCGCCCGCAGCGGCTGGCGGGCCCGGGGCACCTGGTTGTTGCAGAAGAGCACGGGCGGGCGGGCCTGGAAGACGGTGACGGCGTCGCGGTCCTCCATCACGCTCACGCTCACGGTGATGCGGATGCCGGCGGCCAGCGCGTACAGGTGCGGCGCCGCCGACTCCAGGCCGAGCCGGGCCAGGGCGGGCCGGGCCAGCGCGGCCAGGCCCTGTCCGACCCGGTAGCGGTCGGTCGTGGGGTCCTGTTCGAGCAGCCGGCCGCGCACCAGCGCCTGGGCGAGCCGGTGCGAGGTGCTCACGGGCAGATCCGCGAGCACCGCCAGTTCGCTCAGCGAGAGCTCGGGATCGTCGCCCTCGAAGCAGTTCAGGACCTGTACGGCACGGTCGACTGCGCGGGCGCCGGAGCGCGGTTCCTCGGGGCTCATGGTTCCTCCTGCGAGACCGAAACGGTGTCCCCAGCACTATTTACATGCTTCTGACCGGGGGCAATGGTTCCGTGCAGCCGGATTCCAGCAGGTCGGAAAGGGTATGCGACAACCCCGATAAAGCGACCGATCGTCCGAAAAGATTTCGAATTCGCGACCGGCGTCACGATTTTTCAGTGGTCTCGGTCACAATTTCGGGGGTAAATCCCGACCGTGTAATTAATACCGCGTCCGAATTGCGCTGCGAAAACGACGTGAGTAAGCACGAGTCCAATTTGTCAACCAGCTGTGATCGCCCCGTGATTAGTTGTGATTGTTCCGTTACCGTCGTTCTCGGCTCGGATCAACGCCAAGCCCGAACTCGAACCGCCGAACATCGGCAACCCCGTCCCGCGGTTCGCAGTGCCATCGACTTCCCTGGGGACGGGGACCCGCAGCACAAGCTCGGAGCGCGGGCCGGATGGGCGCAGGCCAGGAATCCCCTATGACTCGTAAGTTCAGCACCCGCATGCTCGTCGCCACCGCCGCCACCGGCATCCTCGCCGCCGTTCCGTTCGCGGTCGGCACCGCGACCGCCTCGGCCGCCTCGGGCAACTGGGACGCCGTCGCACAGTGCGAGAGCAGCGGCAACTGGGCCGCCAACACGGGCAACGGCTTCTACGGCGGCCTGCAGTTCACCCAGAGCACCTGGAACGCCTACGGTGGCCAGGGTAATGCCGCCAACGCCAGCCGCGAGGAGCAGATCCGCGTCGCGGAGAACGTGCTCGCCGGCCAGGGCGTCGGCGCGTGGCCGCACTGCGGCGCCTACCTCTAAGCAGGCGTCCGCCGGGCTCGGCCCGGTACCCGTACCATCGATGACCCCGTACCCCGCTGACGCGGTACGGGGTCATCGCCGTTTCCCGGCCGAGGTTGTGCTCGGGTCCGAACTGCTGAACGGTGGGGGAGGAGCTTCGCTACCGAAGCTCGCTGTACCGCAAGTGAGTTCGAGACAACTGGAGGGGAATCGTATGAAGGCCATCATCGTCTGTACGTCGGTCTCGCACGGCAACACCCGGCGGGTCGCCGACATCGCCGGGGAGGTCCTGGGCGCGCGGGTGGTCGCGCCCGGGCAGGTCGAGCCCGCCGAACTGGCCGGGTACGACCTGGTCGGCTTCGGCTCGGGGATCTTCCTGGGTAGGTTCCACGCCGACCTGCGCGGATTCATCGACGCGCTGCCGCAGCGCCCCGGCCGGGCGTTCGTCTTCGCCACCAGCGGCTTCGCCGACGCCGGACCGCAGCGCTTCTCACGGCCGCTGATCCGGCAGCTCGAGGGCAGGGGGTTCGAGGTGCTGGACACCTTCTCCTGCCGGGCCCACGACACCTACCTGCCGTTCAAGCTGGTCGGCGGCATCCGCAAGGGCCGGCCCGACACGGCGGACCTGGCCGCCGCGCGTGCCTTCGCCGAGGGCCTGCTGGCCCGGGTGAGCACGCCGTCCTGAGACGAACTCGGGCCCCGCGAGCGTTCGCGGGGCCCGAGTGTGCGGCACGGTCTACTTCGGGGCGTTCGGGTTGTACTCGTTCGTGTAGAGCTTGCGCACATCCAGCTCGCCGGTGACCGCGCCGGTGTCGCGCAGCCACGGCTCCCAGCGCTGGAAGTCGATATCGGTGATGACGCCGTTCGCCGACGGCACGCCCACCGACTGCCAGTACTTCACCGAGGAGGCGTCCTCACCGGATCGCTTGCGGTCGTTGATGATCTGCGTGAACTTCGCGATGACCTGATCGCGCGGGGTGGTCTTCTGCCATTCGATCGCCTTGGCGATGCCGCCCACGAACGCCTCGACTACCTCGGGATTCTTGGCGAGGAAGTCGTTGCGGAACACGTACTGCCCGCCGTTGAACGGGCCGAACTGCTCGAAATCGGTGAACACGGCACGCAATCCGCCGTTCGAGAGCGCGCGCTGCTGGAACTGGCCGCTCAGCCCCGCGACGTCGATCTGCCCGCGCCGGAGCGCGTCCTCGGTGTTCGGCGGCGGCAGCACCACCAGCTGCACCGAGCGGATCTGCTCCTCGCTGAGCCCGTTCTTCTTCAGCGCGGTGTGCACGTCCGCCTCGGCCTGCCCGCCGAGGGTGTTCACGCCGATCTTCTTGCCCAGCAGGTCGTTCGGCGTCCGAATGGGGCTGTCCTCGGGGACGTAGAAACCGGTGAAGGTCTTCTCGTCCGAGCCGTAGTAGTTGATCACCGCGGTGATCCCGGCGCCGGCCTGGGCGAGCTTGGCCACCGCGCCGCCGAACGCACCGCCGAAATCGACCTGGCCGGTCGCGGCGGACTGCACGTCCTGCGGCCCGCTGATGGTGTTGCCCTGCCATTCCAGCTTCACCTTGCCGTCGAAAAAGCCCAGATTCTCGGCCAATTCGGGGATGGTGACCTGTGAGGCCCAGCCCTGGTAGCGCAGCACCGGCACGCCGCCGTCCTCGCGGATATCCGATCCGCCGCCGCACGCGGTCACCAGCATCGACACCGTCACCGCGACCAGCGCGCTCGCCAGGAACCTTTTACGGGCCCTCATAGTGAAACCTTCCCTCGGTAATTCCGCATCGCCTATATCGCGGTGCGTTGAAAAGAGATTCGAGTACTCGCGACCGCCGGTCGATGGTTGGCGTCGCGGAGATTTCGAGAACGTCAACTCGTGCGGGCGGTTGCCCCGAACTGTTCGCCGGGAGATCGCCCCGCGCGCTGCGGCCACGGAATGTACACGGGGATATAGCGACCCATCGTCACCGCGCCGAGAATCGATATCGCGCCGATCGAGAGCACCGCCACCGCCAGCGGCGCGACGGCTACCAATCCACTGATCGCCAAGGGCCCCACGAAGAATCCGCAATCGTGCGTGAGTCGCCAGGCCGCCAGGAATTCGGCCCGGGTCGCCGCC
The DNA here is from genome assembly GCF_053981095.1 of Nocardia sp. NPDC003693. NCBI lineage: Bacteria > Bacillati > Actinomycetota > Actinomycetes > Mycobacteriales > Nocardiaceae > Nocardia > Nocardia sp. NPDC003693. The sequence continues at coordinate 9,755 of NZ_JBSFNO010000042.1, read as the reverse complement.
GGGGCGACGTCCGCGCCGATGGTCATGATCACCCCGTTGCCGATGCCGTTGCCCACGCCCATGATGACCGCGGCCAGAGCCAGGGTGAACGCGGTATCGGTGAACGGCACCGCGAAGTACCCCAGACCCAGAATCACCAGCGACGGCACGGCGATGAAACGGCGGCCGTAGCGGTCCATCAAATGCCCGGCGGGATAGGCGCACAGCACATCCAGGCCCGCGCCGATGCCGTAGATCAGGCTGGCGGTGGCGGCGGTGGTGCCGAGGTGATCGGCCCACAGCGGCAGCACCGCCTCGCGCGAGGCCCGCGCCGCGCCCATCAGCAGCGATCCGGTGCCCAGGGTGAGCAGCAGCGTACGGTGCGCGCGCCCGATACCCAGCAGGGACTGCGGCGGTTGCGCGGTGTCGCGGCCCGCGGCCGATACCGGATCGGGCAGGCGTGCCATCAGATACCCCGCCAGGGCGATGGCCAGCAGTTGCACCACGAAACCGCCCCGGGTGCCCACCCCGAAGATCACCGCCGCGCCGAGGAACGGGCCAATGAAGAACCCCAGCCGCATGGCCCCGCCGAACAGCGACATCGCGCGCGCCCGGCGGTCGAAGGGAATCACCTCGGACAGGTAGCTCATGCGCGCCAGGCCCCAGATGGCATTGGAGAGCCCGACCACGATGAGCCCCGCGCACAGCACCGGCACGCTCGGCGCGAGCAGGCACAGCAGTACCCCGAGCACCCCCGCGGTGCTCGCCCCGACGATCGAAAGTCGTTCCCCGAGACGGGAAACCACCTGCCCCGCCGGGATGTCCCCGATGATCTGACCGAGCCCGACCAGCGCGACGGTCAACCCCGCCACGGCGGGGGAGGCGCCCAGATCCAGCGCGGTCAAGGTCATGACCGGCGCCGCGGCCCCCATTCCGACCCCGTACGCGGCGGCGGGCACGTACACGGTGAACAACAGCGGCCGCAGGGAACTCACCTCGGCCGGCTTCGCTTCCTGCGGGCAGGAAGTCACTCGACAACTCGACTACTGGCCGACACGACCCTCACGACCTTCGCATACTGGACGACAACAACATCGATCCACTCTGCGAACCGGTCCGGGGCGAATCAACACTCTTTCCACAGTGTGGAAATCACGCTGATCGCAATCCCCGCGCGGGGCCGGCCGTGCCCCGGGAACGGCGACCGGAGGTCCCGGTGGCGTGCGCCCGATCCGATCGCCGTTCGTGCAGCGCCCGATGGCCGTCAGGAGACCTCGGCGGGCGCCGTGAGCGCGGCCTGCATGGCCACGCCGTCGACGTACGAGTGCTTCTCCAGCACCGCGCCGTCGCGGACCACCACGAAGTCCGCGAGGTCGACATCGACCGCCGCCCCGGTGACCGAGGTGCCGCTCAGCTTCCACCGGACGACCCAGAAGTCTTCGCCGACGCGCAGATCGACCTGGGTGAAGGTGAGATCGGGGACCAGGGCGAACGTGCCCGCGGCCGAGGCCCGGATCTCCGCGCGCCCGCGGGCGGGTTCGCTGCCGGAGTGCAGGTGGAAAACCGAATCGGGAGTGTGCATTTCGGCGATGCGGTCGGGGTCGTGATCGGCCCAGCACGCGTGGTAACGCTCGAAGAGATCCTTGGTGGCATCGGACATGAGGGGAGTCCTTCTAAGATACAAACAGGATGACTGTATGTTCCCGGACTCGGGTGGCGCCGGTCAAGGGCCGAACCGCCTTGCGTCGAAACCGGATTCGGGCTTGCCCTAGACTTCGACGTCGCCATGAACCCTGACCGCCGCACCCAAGCCGAACGCTCGGCCGCCACCCGCGAGGCCGTGGTCCGCGCTGCCCGGGAGCTGTTCGGACAGCACGGCTACGGCGCGGTGAGCACGATCGCGGTCGCCGACGCGGCGGGTGTGAGCCGGGGCGCGCTCTATCACCAGTTCAGCGAGAAGCGCGAGCTCTTCGAGGCGGTGTTCGAGGATCTCGAACGAAGTCTGGTGCAGGTCATCGGCTCCGCGGTGGCGCGAGCGCGCGCGGCCGATCCGCTGGCCGGGCTCATCGTGGGCTGCCTGGCCTGGCTCGAGGCCTCCACCGCCCCGGAGGTGCGCCGGATCGCACTGCTCGACGGGCCCGCGGTGCTCGGCTGGAAGCTGTGGCGCGAGATCGAGTTGCGGCACACCATCGGCCTGGTGGAGAACGCGCTCGCCGGCGCCATGGCCGCGCGGCGCGTGCGCGAGCAGCCGGTGCGCCCGCTGGCCCTGATCATCGTCGGCGCGCTGGACGAGGCGGCGCAGTGCCTGGCCAACTCCGACGACATCGAGGCCGATACCCCCGCCATTCGCGCGGTGATCGAACAGCTGATCTCGGGGCTGGCGCTCGACCCGCGCGGTGAGTGAACCGCGTACGTCAGGACTCGGCGCGCGGCTCGGGATCGGCCGCCCCGATCAGGCCCGCGAGCTCGTCCAGTAGTTCCACCGCCCGCTTGCGCTGTGCCGGAGCCAGTTTCGGCAGTTCGGCCGCCAGTGCGGAGTCGATCGGCGCCCGGCCGCGGGTTTCGAAGACCTCGGTGACGATGACCGGATCGACGCTGACCAGCACGCGCCGCCCGTCACCGGGATCGGGCGCGGTGCGCAGCAGGCCGTCGGTGCGGTAGCGCGCCACGATGCGTGAGACCAGGGGCTGGGCGATCGCGGTTCGCTCGGTGATCTCGCGAATCGAGGAATGCGGGTGCAGCGCAACGTCTTCGATCACGGCGTACTCGCTCGGGGGAATGCGCCGCCTGCCGGTCGCGCCGGTCGCGGTGAAGGCGATGGAACGCAGGCGGCGTGCGATCAGGTGCAGGGTGGCGGCGTCCATGGCCGACAATTTACATCACTAGTTATATAAATTAGCATCGAATACCATGTACGGATTGGGCGAGCTCGCCACCCTGATCAAGAACGGTCTCGACACCCAGGTGAACCTGGACCGCCTGCGCCGCAAGCACACCCTCGACGACCGAGTGGCGGGCCGGACGGTGCTCATCACCGGCGCGTCCTCGGGTATCGGACGGGCCGCGGCCATTCGAATCGGCGCGGCGGGGGCGACCGTGGCGCTGGTCGCGCGCCGCGAGGCCGAACTGCGGGAGGTGGCCGAGCTCATCGAGTCCCAGGGTGGCAAGGCGGCCGTATACCCTTGCGATCTCAGCGATTTCGATGCCCTCGACGCCATGGTCGCCCAGGTGCTGGCCGATCACGGCGGCGTGGACATCCTGGTCAACAACGCCGGCCGGTCCATCCGGCGCCCGCTCGAGGAGTCCTACGACCGCTTCCACGACTACGAGCGGACCATGCGGATCAACTACTTCGCGCCCGTGCGGCTCATGCTCGCGGTGCTGCCGGGCATGCGCGCGCGGCGCTCCGGGCAGGTCGTCAGCGTGCTCTCGGTGGCCAACCTGTTCGGCGGCGCGGGGTACTCGGCGTATGTGGCCTCCAAGGCCGCGCTCGACTCGCTCACCTCGAACCTGCAGGTCGAAACGCACGCCGAGAACGTGCGCTTCACCTCGCTCTACATGCCGCTGGTGCGCACGCCCATGATCGCGCCCAACCCGCTGTACCGGGACGCGCTCGCCCTGACCCCCGAGCAGGGGGCGCAGGTCATCTGCGATGCCATCATCGACCGCCCGCGCCGGCTCGGGCCGCTACTGGGCAAACTCGTCTACTTCATGGACGCGATGTCCCCGCACCGCATGGACGCCATGCGGAACGGGCACTTCCAGCGCGGAATCTGACCGCCGCGGATCGGAGTCCGCGCTCGGCCTAGGCGGGCCAGGCGTCCAGATGCGCGCGGCGCAGGCGCTGCAGGAAATCCTCCAGCGGCGCCTCGTTCGGGCGCTGCGGCAGGGCCGGGGTGGCGGCGTCGAACTTCTCCTCGTACTCGGCCAGCAGCGCCTTGGCGGCGGCTTCCCCCGATTCGTCCATCATCTGCCGCCCGAACTCGAAATACGGTTCCGGATCGGGCAATCGGACCGGCAGGACGCCGGTCGAGTACAGCTCGTACCCCTGCCACAGCAGTCGCCGGCAGTGCCGGGCGTGCTTGGCCAGCCGCTTGTCCCCGAGCCCCTCGGTCTCGCGCCGGTGCAGCATCCTGCGGAACTGCGCCATCGCGTACCCGAAGTACGCGTCCCGAACCCGCTGCGCCGAAAGGAAATTCGACCGCAGCCCCACGAGCTCGGTCCCGAATTCGGTGGCCACGATGTACTCGTCCAGCCACAGCACCTCGGTGACCGTCGGGTTGCAGGCCAGGATCAGCCCCATGGCCTTACCGACCTCGTGGTAGGTGGCGTCCGCCCCGTCCCGCCCCAGCCGCGTCCCCTTGTCCCGCGCCGGCGGATGCAGTCCCAGAAAGGTCCCCGTCGGCGCGACATACACCCCGAGGTAGTCGACGTCGCTCGCCGGCGTGTTCAGCCCGTAAGCGAACGACCCGACAACCCCCTCCAACAACAGGTCACTACGCTCACCCATACCGAACCTCCCTCTCGAATGCCCCGAGTATCAACGCTCGCCGCGCGGAACGACACCGAATATCGGTGTGCGGCAGACTCGATGCCAACACCATCGCCACCGGCGGCATCCTCCAAGAGCGGTGCCGCGCACTACGCTGCGCGGACTTTTCCCGAACGGTGGCATCGGGTGATCGAGGAAGCGCTGCGCCTGCGGAACGGCGCGCGCTCGCACTACCGGAACCCGCTGACTCGGCGGCGGGACGTGCTCGCCTTCGGGCGCATGGCCATCGACGACGCGCACCGAATCCACGAGAGTCGTTCCACGGCAACCGATGTCTGACTACTCGGTGTCGGACCCGCGGGGTGTCGGGGTGCGCCACTGGCGCAACAGATAGATGCCCGCCGCGCAGCCGATCGCTATCGCCAGTGCGGCCCAGCCGGGGGCGGGTTCGGTGGGGAGGGAGGACAGGCGGTACCACTGGGGGGAATAGCTGACCCGGCCGAAGGAGCGGCCGCGCAGGCCCGCGGAGGCGGCGGGGACGAACAGCACGGCAATCGCCACGATCGCGCTGGTCGGGCGAATCGGGAGCGCCGAGGTGAGGCTGTAGCCGCCGATGAGGCCGATGGCCACCACTCCGAACACCGCACCGGGGACGGTCGCGCCCACGGTCAGGGCGAGTAGCGCCGCCGTCGCCGACAGCGCGGCCGACGCCGCGACCGCCGCGTAGGGGTGCGGGCGGCGCCAGCCGGCGATGAGTCCCGAGGCGGTCGCCACGACGATCAGCGGATCGGCCCACCACGGGCGCGGCAGGGTCACCACGGCGCTCGCCGCGGTGGAGAAGGCGACCATGAGCAGCACCAGAATGCCGTCGCGACCGGGCAGGAGCAGGGCCGAGATCATCGAGCCCACCAGCACCAGGGCGATCGCCATGACGATGACGCTCGAGCGTTGACCGCTGTCCGCGAGCCAGCGCGAGGCGATCGCTATCGAGAGCACCGCCACGACCGCCGAGAAGATGGGCGCGAGGGGTGAGATGAGAACCGGACCGGGCAGCGGGGTCACGTGCCCGCGCACCAGGGCCGTTCCCGCGATCAGCGCGAGCGACAGCACGATCAGCCACAGCGGCGGCGCACCCCCGAGCATGCCCTCGAACTCGTTGGCCGGACCCGTCACGGCCGGGGACTGCACCAGATCACCCATGATGTTCGAGGCCAGACAGCCGAACAGGTACGCGCCCGCGGCGACCGCCTGGTTCCACACCACCGGCAGCAGACTGCCGATGATCACACCCGCCCAGAGCGAATCGATGAAATTGAAAGTGGTCAGCGAATCGATATCGACCCAGGGCAGACCCGCGTGATTGGCGAGAATGCCGAGCATCGCCACCGTCGTGGCGAGCCAGGCGATGCGGCTGCTGCTGAGGCTGACGATCGCGGCCGTGGCCAGCACCGCCACCATCGCACCCGCCTCCATCGCGCGCGGCACGCTGCGAATCATGAGATCGACCTGCTGCGGTTCGGCGTCGAACCAGCCGGTGCTGATGGGCATCATGATCGCGATCCCGGCCGTGGCCGTCGCCGTGCATATCGCCGCGAGCCGGATCAGGTCCCGCCAGCCTCCCGCCCGGACCCAGGCGGTGAAGTCCGCGGGACCGTACTGTCCCGCGCGGATGCCGGCCGAACTCACCGGCTCACGCGGGTCGGGGCTGGGGGTTGGCAACCATGATGTGCCACGGTAACTACCCGAACCGGGAGCCGTCCACCTGCGTGTTCACTCGCGTTTCGTCGCGAATGACGCGCTGATCTGCGGCAACGCCGGTTGTGTTTGCCAACCTTTTGTCCGAATGGCTACTGATTCGCAACCTCGAGCCGCGCCGGGCCGGTGACACGATGCCGGGTTCACCGGCGATGTCGGTGCCCGCTGAAAGACTCCTGATCATGCGATGGGCCGTGGCGCGAACGAGCGAGGGTGGTGCGCGGCTGTGTCCACTCGGCCCGGACGGGCGGCCCGCCGGGCCCATCCTGGAGGAACCATCGCTGGCCGCGGCGGTGTCATCCCGGCCGGAGGTGGCGCGCTGGGTATGGCGCTCCACCGCCGACATCTACCGGCACCTGCTCGCGGCCGGCGTCCGCGTCGACCGGTGCTACGACGTCGAGGCCGCGGAATCGCTGCTGATCGGCCACGAACAGGGGCAATCCGGGCAGGCCCGATCCCTGGCGGCGGCCTGGGCGCGACTGCACGATCTCCCGGTGCCCGCCGACGCGCCGGTGCGAGCCGCCGACACACAGCCCTCGCTGTTCGAATCCGGCCCGACCCCACTGCCTTCGGGAACGGACGAGTTCACCGCCCTGCTGGAGGTGTACGCCGGCCAGGTCGCCCGCACCGCCCGCGCCGAATTCCCGGACCGCATGCGACTGTTGCTGGCCGCCGAATCGGCGGGCATGCTCGTCGCCGCCGAAATGTCCCGCGCGGGCATACCCTGGCGAGCCGACGTGCATCGCGAACTACTGGAAGAGATGCTGGGCGAACGCCTTTCGGGCAACTCGGAACCGCGGCGCATGGCGGAACTGGCCGAGGAGGTCTCGCTAGCCTTCGACCAGGGCGTCCGAGTGCGCCCCGATCTGCCCGCCGACATCATCAAGGCGTTCAATCGCGCGGGAATCCTGCTGACCTCCACCCGCAAATGGGAACTGAGCGAAATCGACCATCCCGCGGTCGAACCGCTGCTGGCCTACAAATCGCTGTACCGGCTGTACACCGCGCACGGCTGGTCCTGGCTCGATCAGTGGGTGCGGGACGGGCGCTTCCGGCCCGAATACCTACCCGGCGGAACCGTAACCGGCCGCTGGACCACCAACGGCGGTGGCGCACTGCAGATTCCGAAGGTGGTGCGGCGCGCCATCCGCGCCGATCCGGGCTGGACACTGGTGGTCGCGGACGCCGATCAGATGGAACCGCGCGTGCTGGCGGCGATTTCGCGCGATGCTGGACTCATGGAGGTGGCCGGGCGCGGGGAAGACCTGTACGCGGATCTGGCCGCACGCGCCTTCGGCGGGGATCGGGCGCAGGCCAAGATCGCCATGCTGGGTGCGATCTACGGGCAGACATCGGGGGACGCGCTCACCCACATGGCCGAACTGCGACGCCGATACCCGGCCGCGGTGGCCTACGTGGACGATGCCGCGACCGCCGGTGAACAGGGCAGGCTGGTGCGAACCTGGTTCGGCCGCACCAGCTCTCCCACCGCGACCGGCACGGACGACGCCGATCCGGTGGGGGAGAACGGCCGATACGGCAGCCAGGCGCGCGCCCGAGGTCGCTTCACCCGGAACTTCGTGGTGCAGGGCAGCGCCGCGGACTGGATGCTCCTCGTACTCGCGGGCCTGCGGCACGCCCTGAGTCAGGCCGGACTGCGCGCGGAGCTGGTGTTCTTCCAGCACGACGAAGTCATCGTGCACTGCCCCGCCGAGGAAGCGACCGCGGTGGCGGAGGCCATCGCGACCGCCGCTGCCACCGCCGGGCGCATCGCCTTCGGGCCCACGCCGGTGCGATTTCCCTTCACCACCGCCATCGTGGAGTGCTACGGCGACGCCAAATGACGTGGTGAGTGGACAGCCCGATTCGCACCCGAATTCCGCATACGGCAGGGTTGCACCCATCATGACCGACATCGACGATCCCATTCCGGCCCGCCGCTGGCGGCCCGCCGTACGCCTGGGCCTGTGCGTGGCGTTCCTGCTGGGCATGTTCTACCTCGTCGCCATCGCGCGCGTGATCGATGTCGAAGCCGTGCGCGACGCGGTCGATGCGACGGGCCCGGCAGCGCCCTTCGTCTACGCGGTGGTGGCCGCCCTGCTCGGCGCACTGCTGGTGCCGGGACCGATCCTGGCCGGTGGCAGCGGAATCCTCTTCGGGCCCTTGGTCGGAACCTTCGTCACCCTGAGTGCCACGGTGGGCACGGCCGTCACCTCGGCATTCCTCGGCCGCCGCGCCGGGCGCGCGAGTGCCCGCGAACTACTCGGAGCCGAACGAGCGGACCGCCTGGACGGGCATATCGAACGGCGCGGCCTGTGGGCGGTGGTCGGCCAGCGCTTCATTCCCGGCGCTCCCGATGCCCTGTCCTCCTATGCCTTCGGTGCACTCGGAATTCCGCTGTGGCAGATGGCGGCCGGTGCCTTCATCGGCTCGGCGCCGCGCGCCTTCGTCTATACCGCACTCGGGGCATCCATCGGCGATCTCTCGGCGCCACTGGCCTATACGGCCATCGCGGTCTGGTGCGTGGTCGCGATCATCGGGGCATTCGCCGCCCATCGCGGTTATCGGGGTTGGCGCAGTTCCCGCGCCGAATCGAGCGCGAAAGCCGGCGGACTCGAGTGAATACCACTCCTGCGCAATATTTCTGGTTGGTAGGGAGCGATATAGGAGGATATTCCCATGGCGGACTCCCTGACCTTTGACCTGACCCTCCCCGAACTACGCGAGGTCACCGCCTTCGCGGCCGCCTGCGCAACCCCCGCACTGCCGCTGTTCGAGCAGTTCTTTCCCGATGACGATCGCCCCCGAGCCGCTCTCGCCGCGGCCGCGGAATTCGCCGCCGGCGCCAAACGCGGCAAAATCCTGCGCGACACATCCTGGGCCGCCCACAAGGCCGCCCAGGAAGCACGCGACGCGGGCCACCAATCCGCCAGCGACGCCGCCCGCGCGGCCGCCCACGCCGCGGGCGCCGCCTACCTCCACCCCCTCCCGAACCCCACCCAGGTCAAACACATCCTCGGCGCCGCCGCCCACGCCGCCCGCGCCTTCGAACTCACGTCGGATGCCGCCGCTCCCTCCGCAGATGAGTACCTCGCCACCGCCGCCGCCCTGGCAACCCCGACCGTCCTCTCGGTCCTGCGCCGCTACCCGCCATCCCCGCCGAGCGGTGGCCGGATCGGCGAGCTGCTCCGCAACCTGGATACCGCACTGCGCTGAGCGAGGCGGCGGTTGGGCGCTCTGCAGGGGAAAGGACGCCTGGATGACGGAGTACCGGCGGGGGCACGTCGGGAGACTCGACTGGGGTTGGGTGCCCTACCGGGGAAAGGACGCCTGGATAACGGAGTAACAGCCGGGGCGGGTTGGGTGCCTCGACTGCGGTTCCGGCCCTTCCAGGCCGATCAACGGGATCGAAGCCGTCGGATGCGTGGCCGAGTTTCCAACCCCGGGCCGGGTGTAGCACGTCTCCGATATCGAGCAGCACATCTGGACCTACAACGGGGTGCCCGGATGCCGGCTCGAGCTGACCTGG